>NZ_JAXBLV010000233.1:0-223800 GCF_034097035.1 Gemmata algarum | reverse complement strand
CCGTCGCAGGGAGGCACAGTACCCCAGGGCGGTTCCGTGTGTACCTTGGGCGGGCTACGAAGACCCAGACCCAAACGCGGAACGGCCCTGGGCTGGATGTGGTTCCAGTTCATTCGGTTTCAGGCCGGCGATTACGCTCGCACCAGTTCGTCCCACAGCTTTTTGTAGCCCTTCAGGAACTCGGTCCCCTTCGCCACGTCCGGGTACGCGGTGCCGACCTCGCACAGGGTGTAGCGGTCGTACCCGATCCCGCGGAGCAGTCCGAACAACTCGCGGTACGGGTACGTGCCCTTGGCGTCGTTGGTCAGGTCGTTGATGTGGCACGACTTGATCCACGGCTTGAGCAGTTCGAACCCCGCCTTCACCGATTTGTTTTCGAGATCGGTGGTGTTGGAGTTCCACGTCACCCCGACCGCCTTGTGGCCGCACGCCTCCATGATGGCCTTCATGTTCTTGGGCAGTTGCGTCACGGCGCCGTGCACCTCAACCCAGATTTCGACGCCCGCGTCGGCGGCGGCCTTACCGCACTCCTGAAGGGCTTTGCCAATCTGCTCGAAGGTCTTTTTCTCGTCACCGCCCTTCGGCACACCGTTCGGGCGCACCTTCACCCCGGTCCCGCCGAGGTCGTGGACCAGTTGGATGAAGGCCTTGCACTCCTCCACGTTCTTTCTCACCACCTCGGGCTTGTCGGAGTGGAACTCGCAAGTGCTGCCGCTCCCCCAGAAGGTGACGCCCGAATCCGCGAACTGCTTCCTCACGTCCTTCCGCTGATCGGCGGTGAGGGCGGGTTCGACCCCGTGCTTGTGGGTGGTGCGGCACTCCACCGCCGCAATCCCCACCTCCTTGCACACCTTCAAAAGGGTCGGCAGGTCCCAGTCTTTGGGCACGTTGTACGTGACGATTCCGAGCTTGAACTTCGCCGCTTCGGCGGCGGCGTTGGCGTTCATGGGGTGTAAGCCCCCCGAGACGAACGCGGACGCGGACGCAGCGGACGCAGCCAGGAACGAGCGGCGGGAGAGCGTGTCCATTTTGTGCGGTTCCGGGTGAGAAGATCAAACCGGAACTGATGATCCAGATTGAAGATGCGACTGCAAGAGAAAAAAGTTTGGGGCGGAGGCAATAACCCGATCGCGGGGCGCATCGGAGATGGTGAGGAAGGGGAGTTTGGCAGCGACCCTTCCTTAAATGTGGGAGCGACTGTGTTGGGCCGGTGAGTCAAGGGGTTGGCAGCGTCCCCGAAGCCTCACCGGCCCGGCCTTTTTTCACTTCTGCCCGCGTTTCAACTCCTGTACCTCTTTCCGCAGTGCCGCAAGTTCTTTCAGGATTGCATCGAGTTTCGCGTCGGTCCCAGTGGACTCGGGAAACGTGATGCCGTTACGCTTGGCACGGAGTAGGAGCAACTGAAGTTGCAACTTTGCCAGCACTTCATGTTGTGGCACAAGTGCCGTCCGCATGTGTTCGGTACGCTTGTCTGGAACCGCGGCATGCTCTAATTGCTTCTTGAGGGCGTCGCGATCGATACGAAGCCCGTCGCATTCGGCCTTCTTAATTTCACGCTGAATGCCATTTTCAAAAATTCTTGAATTATCTTTATCGTTATTTATTCTCACGCGATTCTGGAGAATCTTAGCTTCGGCATCCAGACGAACCATTTCACGTTCGATCGCGCGGAGTGCCTGTTCGGTTTCTGCGATCCGCTTCTGAAGGTCCACGAGTGAGTTCTCGTTTCGAGCGTTGTCCCGTTCGAGGCGTTCGATCAGGTCTTCTTGCTGGCGGATCTTAGCCTCGAGCTCAGACGCAAAGCCTTCAAGCTTTAGCAGCTTGTCATCAGTATCAGGCACGGCCGTCGTGGGGGCCGGCTTGGCTTCCGATGGCGAGGGTGCAAGCTCTGTGGCAGTCTTTCGGTCTACCACCATTTCGGACCGACCGCTCTGAGCGGACACCAGGCCGAACCCGGACGCGAGGGTAGCGAGCAGCATCCCGCAAACGGCCGTAAACAAAGTCTTTCGGTTCATTGAGTTAATCACTCCGTGGGCCAGGGATATCGGTGTCGTGATCGGGCCGGAACCGGTGGTGAATTGTCGCGCAAGTGCGACCGCGGCAGAAACGGCACGCGGGGCCAGCCCACTTCCCCCGGCGGCAACCACCGCCGCCGGCAGCGTGACGCCGCGGCGGGTCAAACGCTGCGCCAGCCGCGCACGAGCGGCCGCAAGGCGCGACAGCACCGTGCCACGCGGGCAGCCGAGTTCGCGCGCGGCGTCCTCGGTCGAGATCCCGCCCAGATAGCACAGCACGACGGGGTGACGGAGCCGGGTCGGAAGGCGTGCCACTTCCGCGTCCAGCAGTTCCGACAGTTCGCCGCGCTCCACCGAATCGGGAACGGGTTCTCCGGGTACGTCTGGAACCGGCTGCGTGACCGGCCGACGTGCGGCGGCGCGGGCCGACACGCGGCGGGCGACCTTGAACAGCCACCCGCCGAGATTCCCACGCACGCCACCGGCTTTGCGCGCCAAAACCAGGAACACGGCTTGGAATGCGTCTTCGGCGAGTTGCTCATCACGGAGCGCGCGGCGACAGAGGCCGAGCACCATTGCACCATGCCGCCACACCAGCAGCTCAAACGCCGCTTCGTCGCGGTCGCGTGAATAGCGGAGGAGCAGTTCGGCGTCGGACACGCCGTCGCACGACGCGGATTTGCGCCGGGCCAAGAGTCGATCGAGTAAGCCGCGGACACGCTGAGACACGGTCACCTCCGGGGGTTCACATCAGAAGTGCCTTCAACCCCGGAAGCGATTCATTAAATTTCGCAACGACGGGTCACTCTTGCGGCTGGGCTTTCGCGCCAACGCCGAACTGGCTGATGGGTGTTCCGTTAGGCGCGGTGGTGAAGACGAGCAGGATGTCGCCGCTGTCTTTCTTCTGAGCAGTTCGGAACTGATAGGACTTGCCCCACGGGTCAACGAGATCCTTCTGCCCGTTCGGCAGGAACGATGTCCCCCCGAACGGCGGGTTGACGAGGTGTCCCGGTTCGATCGGCCAGCGGTCCTCGTCCGACGCGCCCGGGTTCGCGGGGCTCATGACGTAGGCGGTGACGGCGTCCGAAATGCGCTTGCAGCCGACCTGCGCCTGCTCGAGTTGCTGTTCCCGTTTGGCCACTTCACCGACCTCGCGCGGCGGCGGCACGGCTGCGGACGACGGATCCGCTTTCGCGTTCGGTCCGCCCTTCCCCTTCGGGGTCACTTGCTTCGGCTTCGGTTTGGGCGCCACCGGCTCCGGTTCGACCTCATCCGCCGAGGTGGTCCGGAACGGAGAAAACGTCACAACGACGAGCAGAGCGATGGGGATCGCCAGCACCAGCGCCAGAAGTGTCTGCCGCTCAACCGCACCAACCCGCTTCATGTTACGCCCTGTCGGTTGCAAGATGCCGGTACAGAATGTGGCGGGAACAGGCAAATCAGCCGTGTGCGACGCCAGCGGCGGCCTCGAACGAATGCCGGCGCGATCTAATGATCTCAGATCCGCACCAGCCGCTACGAGCCACACGCTCACAAAGACAGTTTCTGACAGGATATACAGGATCAACGAGATAAAGACTGATCCTGTATATCTCGTTTATCCTGTCAAAATCTTCTGCGACTCCCTCTTGCGTCTTGGTGACTCGCACCCTCGCCTTCTTCCAATAATTCCAAAGAGATTCTTATTCCGCCGCGCGTTCTGACGATTACAGATCAGGGCGGTACGGCGTCACTTCTTCTCGTCCGCGGACGTGTGGTCGTGGACGATTTTCCACCCGTCGGGCAGCTTCCGCAAGAGGAGCGTGAACCGACCGCTGGCGGTTTTCTTTTTCTCATCCTTTTCTTTCTCGAACACCAGCTCGAACTTCCCCCGCACCATCGCCGCGTTCGGGCTGAACGCTTCGACGTGCAGTTCCGAGAAGGTCAGCTTCCCCATCTCCTTGCCTTCGGCCTGATACCGCTTCTCGTACCGCTCCTTGGTCTTCTTCCAGCCGCTGGTGATGTCGCCGCCGGAGATGAAGGTCAGCTTCTCGTCGTTCCAGTATCCGGCCATGAAGCCGTCCAGGTCGCCCTTGTTCCACGCGACCGCCTGCGCCTCCAGCACCGCCCGGATGTCCTTTTCGTCGCTGGCGGGGGTGCTGGCGCCGGTCGCCCGCGCCACGGCGGTGACCAGCGCCGTGCCGGCCCCGATCAGCAGCACGAACAGCACGACATTGACCAAGAACGCGACCTTCAGGAACTTCGCGCGGAACCGCACTTCGTTGGCCAGCGTAGTGAGGGAATCAGACATAACGTTACGCCTCACAAAGAACGGACGGGACCGTGCCGGTTAGCATAGCCGCGCGGGTTTACCGCGACCCGGGCGCCCGGTACAGTGATTGCACCACCACCGCCCACCAGCACCCACGGAGCGACACACGATGCAAGCCGCAGCACTCGACTGGCTCAACAAGAACCACGAGGAGATCGTTCAGGGGCTGGCCGAGCTGGTCGCGATTCAGAGCATCAGCACCGACGGCGAGCACGGGGCCGAGATCGAGCGCACCGCCAAGCTCACCTGCGACCAGATGCGCCACGCCGGGTTGCACAACGTGGACGTGCTCCGCGTCGGGCACTCGCTCCCCTACGCCTACGGCGAGTGGCTCGAAGCGCCCGGCAAGCCCACGGTGTTCCTGTACGCGCACCACGACGTGCAGCCCGTCAACTTCATCGAGCAGTGGCTCAGCGACCCGTGGAAGCTCACCCGCCGCGACGGTCGCCTCTACGCCCGCGGCTCCGCCGACGACAAAGGCGCGATCTCGGCCCAACTCGCCGCCGTGGCGGCGTACCGGAAGACCGGTAACCAGCTCCCGGTCAACATCAAGATGCTCGTGGAAGGCGAAGAAGAGGTCGGCTCGAAAAACCTGCTGAAGTTCTTCGAGACGCACCGCGACCGGCTCAAGTCCGACGTGATCGTGGTGTGCGACACCGAGAACGTCGAGGTCGGCACCCCGAGCATCACCTACTCGCTGCGTGGCATTGTGGCGGTGCGGGTCGATGTGACCACCGCGAAGATCCCGGTCCACAGCGGGATGGGCGGCGGCAGCTTGCCCGACGCGGCCATCGCGCTCAACGCGATCCTGGGTCGGCTTTACAGCGAGGGCGGGCCGTACCCGATCCCGGGGTTCTACGACCAGGTCCGGGCGCTCTCCGACAAGGAGCGCGTCGCGTTCGACAAGCTCCCTTCCGACCTGGAAAAGATCCGCAGCTCGATCGGGATGGTGCCCGGGGCGCGGTTCGCGATGGAGCCCGGGTACTCGGAGTACGCCCAGTGCTGGCGCCGCCCGGCGGTCACCGTGATCGCACAGGAGGCGAGTTCGATCAAGGGCGCGTCCAACCAGGTGCTTCCCAAGGCGTCGGCCCTCGTGAGCGTGCGGATCGTGCCGGACCAGAAGCCCGAACAGGTGCTGGAGAAGCTGACCGCGTTCCTGAAGGCCAACCCGCCGTGGGGCTGCGAGGTGACCGTGACCCCGGCCGGCCCGCCGGTGGACTGGTGGATGACGGACCCGAACGGTCCGGCGTTCGAGGCCGCCCTCGCGGCGATGCGGACCGGCTTCGACCGCGACCCGGTCGCGGTGGGGTGCGGCGGGTCCATCGGGTTCGTCGGCCCACTGTCGGACCTGTTCGGCGGCGCCCCCGCGCTGCTCATGGGCATCGAAGACCCGGCGAGCAACGCCCACGCCCCCAACGAGAGCCTGCACGAAGGGGACTTCAAGAAGCTCATGGCGTCTCTGGTCGCGCTGTTCGCGAACCTCGGAAAGCTCACCCCTGCAACCGTCAAGTGAGCGAGAAAAGGCCGAACCAGATCCGCAGATCGCGCAGCTTGGCACGACTTGGAAGACCTGAGCAGCCCGTTCCCGTTCTTCCAAGCGGTGTCAATCTGCGGATCGACTCACTTCTTCGGGTTCTTCACTCGCCCCGCGCGGTTTTGTTCCCGTCTGCCGCTTGGCAACTCCCGTTCCGCCGGTCACGATGAAGTCTGACACGCTCGCGCCCGGATTAGGTCGCATCATGCCGCACGCACCCGCACGACTCACCCTGATCTCCGCGGCGCTGTTGGCGCTCGCGGCCCCCGCGCCGGCACAGGTCAACGAACCGCCCCGGCCCGAAAAGGTGAAGATCGAAATCCGGTACCGCATCCGGGCCGACCGCGACGAGCGGGTGCGCCAGTACACGGACCTTCAGAAGTTCCTGGCCAAACTCGGGTTCGACGACGCGCGCAAGAACGAGCCCGACTACGACCTCGAGGTCTTCGAGCCGACGGCGGAGCGCATGACCGGCACCATCGCGGGGGCGAAGGCGCTGAGCGTTTTGGACAACCCGCGTGTGCAGAACGTCCTGTTCGAGCCGGCCGACTTTGTGCGCCCCGACGCCGACAAGCCGGTGGCGGTGAAGCTCGGGCTGCGCGGCGGGTACCTGCCGGGCACGCAGCAGCAACTGCACCGCCAGACGGTCGAACACCTCGCGCAGCTCGGCTTCGTCGAGTCGCTCGGCTACGACACCCGCGGTTACACGCTGGTCCGCGGGGCGCTCCCGAGCAAGAGCGTGGACGTGCTCGTGAAGGATCTGCGGTACGAGCCGAGCGGGTGGTTCGCGCCCCGCACCCGCGTCGCGCAGTTGCCCGCCCCCCTCAGCGACCGCAACCCGATTCGGTGGGCCGAAGTGCTCCCGCACACGGAGTTCGCCGCGCCGCTCGCGCCGCCTGCGGTGCTGCCCGCCCAGCTCAAATACTCGGCCGACCTGCGGGCCGCCCTGTTGGCCCCCGCGGCCAAGGGGACGCAACTCCGTGTTGAGGTGGTCTTCCGGGACCGGGTCGAAGACCTGCAACCGCTCAAAATCGCTCTCCGCGGCCGGTACTCCGGTGCCTCGGTTGATGGGGCGATCGGGAACATCGTTCACGTCCGGTTGCCGCGAGCGGAACTCGTCGAGTTGCTCGCCCAGGAGCCGGGAGTCATCGGCCTGCGGCTCCCGCGTCAGGGGACCGAAACGGTCACGACCGGCACGGGGGGGAAAGGCGAGGCCGTCGCGGACGCGCTCAAAGCGTCCCGCCTGGATGAGCTGCACAAGCGTGGGTACACGGGTGCCGGCGTCAAGGTGGTGCTGATCGGGTCCGACTTCACCGGCGCCGAACAACTGATCGGCACCGAACTGCCCCGGCGCACGAAGGTGCTCGACCTCACGACGGAACTCGCTCCGGACCTGATCCCCTTCAAGTCCGACCCCACGCGCGTCGGGACGGGGGTTCCGGCCGCGAAGGCGCTCGCCGCCGCCGCTCCGGACGCCGAACTTGTGCTCGTCCGAATTGATCCCGGGTGCTACTTCCACCTGAACACCGTCCTGAAGCTGACCCGCGGCGAACTCGAATACACCGAGGCCCTCCAGAGCCGGCTGGCGGAACTCTCGTCCCGCCTCTCGGCGTTCGAGGACGACCGCGACCGGGCGATTGCTGCGTACAAGACGGCGTTCGCGGACCTGACCGACAACGAGGTGGCGGTCGCGCAGCGGAAAAAGGCCAAGGCGGATCTGGATGCGGTCCTGGCACGCGAGCGAGAACTCACAGTGCTGTCCGGGCGGTTAACCGGCTACCAGAAAGACATCACTCGCACGCTGGCCGGCGCCCAGGTGATCGTGAACACATTGGTGTGGGAGTCCGGCTATCCCCTCGATTCTGTCAACGAGTTCGCCCGGACCATCGACGCCCGAGCGACCGGACCGGCGCACCGGGTGGTGAAGGGCATCCCCGCGAAACCCGCGCCGCACGTGTGGGTGCAGGCGGCGAGCGCGTCCGGCGCCGCGGTGTGGGGCGGGCCGTTCCTGGACGCCAACCGCGACGGGCTGATGGAGTTCGCGCCGCCAAAGTCAAAGCTCCCCGACCACTCCTGGTCGGCAGCCCTCAACTTCCTCGGAACGCGGGCCGCGACCGGCACCGTCGCCCCCGAGTTGGCGGCCGGGTCGAAGCTGCGGATCGTCGTTCAGTGGCGCGAGGCGACCAACCCGAACTTCCCCGAAGCCGACACCCCCGCCCAGCCGCTCACGCTCCGGCTGTTGCGCCAAATCGATCCGACCGGCACCAAGCGGTCGAGCGACGAGTTGGCCGAAGAGGCCCGATCGGTGAGCGTCCCGCAAGTGATCTACCGCACCCCGACGTTGCTGGTGTTCGAGCAAATGCTGGAGTTCAGCGTTGCCACCCCGGGCCGATACGCGCTGGCGGTGGATTCGCCGGGGGCGCCGGACGCTCTGCTCCCGGTGCTGCGGCGCGAGGTGGAAATCTACCCGCGAATCGCGATCGACACCGTTGGTGCCGGCGTTGGGGATCCCAAGGTGGTGTTTCGGAGCTTCACCAGCCCGACTGCGGGCGTCGGCACCCCCGGCGACGCCTTGGGCGCGATCACGGTCGGAGCCGATGTGCCCGGGACCCTGGTGGGGGGCGGAACCGGACTCACGCTCCGCGGGAAGCCCGACATCCTCGGCCCCGGCACCCTGAACTTCGGCCCCCAGGCCGCAAGCGGTTCGGGCGTGGCGACCGGGTTCGTGGGTGGAGCAACCGCGCTGATGGTCCAGCTCGGTGCGGCCGGCCCGAATGTGTTTTCTTCAACCGGAATCGACGGCGCTAAGAAAATCCAGTTACCGCCCGCCTGGCTGAACGTTCTGCCCCAGGGGCCGCGCGTCAGGCAGTGATCCCCGAATCCGGCTTAACGACCAGGGCCGAGGCGTACTGCCGCGGCCCCGGTTTGCTTTTGATGTGACCGCCCCGCTCACGCCGTGAGCGTCAGCACCACGAGCATCGGCCAGCCGACGTACTTGGACGCGCGCGGATAGCGGTCTGCGAACGCCGCATCCGGGGCGAGTTCTTCCACGTTCGCGATCGTGAAGCCGGCACGCAGCGCGGCCATCACGAACGCCGCCACCGAGTGCGCGACACTTCCCGGCTGAACCAGTTCGCCCGAATCGGGGTCCGTGAACCGGGCCTGTGTGCCGCGCAGCATCATGGCGGGGTGCATCGCGGACACGACCGCTCGCCCGCCGGGTTTGAGGGCGCGGCGGGCGTCTGCGAAGAACGGATCGAGTTCGCGGAGGTGCTCCAGCACCAACCCGCTGACAACCAGGTCGAATTCCGCCGAAAACGGCAGCGGCGTGTGGAGGTCGTGAACCTGGAACGTGACCGCATCCGCGCCGGGCTTGGCCCGCGCCTCGTTCAGCATCCCTTCCGAGAAATCGACCGCCGTGACCGACGCCCCCTGCCCCGCCAGCCAGAGCGCGTGCCGCCCGGTGCCGCACCCGAGGTCGAGCGCGCGGAGGCCGCGCACCGCGCCGACGGCGGCCCGAACGGGCGGCTCTTCAAGCCCCTGGAGCGGGTTCGCATCGTGATCGTAGACCTTGGCCCAGCGATCATAGCCGCCCCGAACGGCGGAGAGTTGATCCGACATGTCTGTTCCCTACCGCGCTAACCTCCGACCAACACCTCACCCTTTCCGCCGGTGAGCATGTCGCCCCGGAAACAGCGCAGGGTTCCGACACCGAACCCCGTCGGCAGGTTCACGCCCAATCGCGCGAAGTGTGCGAGGTACAACGGCAGAAAACTCGGGCGGTACTCGCACGCGAAGCGAAACGATGGCGGCAGTTGCGGCGCGCTTGCGGTCAGGATCGTGCCGCGTTTCATACCTGCGCCGCACCGCTCCCCGACCGTTCCGAACAGCGCCAGCGTCCCCGCGATCATCGACGCCCCGGCGAACTGACCGCACGCGCCTTCGACCACGATCAACCCGCGCCGCATGAGGAGCCCGAGTTCGTCGCCCGCCGACCCGCGAACGACAATCGTTCCGCCGGTCATGCCCCGCCGCGACCCGCGATAAGCGGCCCCGACGTGGTCGCCGGCGTGGCCGCGTATCTCAATGGAGCCGCCTTGCATCTCGGCACCGAGCCACCCGGCGGCGCCGGAGTCGAGCGTCAGAGACCCGCCGCTCATCTGCGCGCCCACATGCATACCGACCGGACCTTCCACGAAGACACTGCCGGCGCTCATCCGCGCGCCGATGAGTTTCACGTTCCGCGTGTCGCCCGCGAAGTGCAGATCGGCAATTGCGGTCCCGCCGGCGGTGACCTGGAAGAACTCGCCGAGCGGCTCCGAGCGGTTCCCGTGCTGTACCGGCAGCTTCGCGACTTCCAGCGGCGAGAGCCCCGCCACCCGCTCGGGGGTGATGCCGTCGACTTCAAGCGGGATGCTGGAGGGCACGCGAAGGGTGAGCTTGAGCATCACGTGCCCTCGATCAGCGCGCGGAGGCGGATGTGAAACGGTCCGAGCTTCCCGCCATAGTTGCCTGCGGTGATGCGTTTCACACCGGGCACACGGGTCGCCGCGAGCATCGCCTCCCAGGTCGCGCGTTCGACCGCGGCGAGGTCGAGGCCGTCGATAACGAGTTCGTAAACCGCGTTGACGCCGTCGGGAAGCTCCGACTTTACGGCGCCGCGAAGGGACGGGCAGTAGGCGTCGTTTGTGCTGGCGCGGAGCTTCTTGTACTTGCTCCCGACCTTGCTGCCCGAGCGCACCACCCCGCCCGGGAACGGCAGGATCACGCCCGGCACGGCACGAGCGGCATCAACCGCGTCCTCCGCGGCTTTGAGCCCGCTCGCCCGGGTGTCGGCGAGAATCAGGATGTTGCCGCCCGCGACACCCTTCGCCGTGCCGAACACGTCTTCGCAGAGGAACTCGCCGTCCATCACCGGGACGCGCCAGTAGCGCTTGCCGTCGAGCAGCTTGCTAATCTGCCAGCCGTCGCCAAAAAAGCGTAAGTTGCCGCCGATGCGGATCGAGCGGGTCGGGTCGATGGGGAGGCCGTTGAAGCACGCCGTCGTCGGGCACGTCAGGACGCACTGCGCGACGCGGTTCACGAGCGCCTTTTGCAGCGCGTCGCGGCTGAACGCGAAGAACAGCAGCGACACCCCCGGCCGCCCGTCCGGAGTTTCCGCCGGCGTGAGTTCCTTCTCCAGTCCCGCTTCGGCATCGCACCCGATCACGGACGCCGCGTAACCGGTCGCCGCCCGTGCCGCCTCCATCGCCCACCGGGCCGATTCCGCGGTCACGACGACGCGCGCGGCACTCATCCCGAACGCCTCCGCGAAGGTGTCGATCACCTCCACGCCGTTCAGCATCAGCGGGAGCATCGGTTCACTCACGGGCCGAAACCGGGTATGTGATACGGGTCGCGGTTGTTGATCGAATCGAACGTGCGGAACTCGGTCATCTTCATGCTGCCGTCGGGCTGGCGCTTGAACGTGGCCCGCACGTACAGCATTTGCTGTTCCATGCCCCCGCGCTGCTGGGCCTTGGCCATGAAGCCGATCTCAATCGTGTTGTCGTCGATCGACCGCACGTCGTCGCGGGAGAAGTTCCACACCTCGATCCGCGGGTTGAGCTGGCGGAGCATGGGCCAGAACGGGAGGCTCTTGATCTTCTCCTGCGTGAGGGCGTGCCCCTGCCCCTCCCCGTTGTAGGCGAGTGTGCCCGCGACGTGCTTAACGAAATCGTCGGGCCGGTTCGCTTCGACGGCCGCGGCCATCGCCTTCGCGCTCTTGACCGCCTGCTCGCGCGGGCTGTCGACGAACCGGTCGATCAGGAAGACCACAAGCAGCAACCCGGCCGCGATCAGGAACGGGACCGCGGCCTTGCGGGTCTGCCGCTGCGCCGCGATCACGCCCGTTATGAGCACCACGAACCCGAGCACGAGGTAAATTGCGGGCGGCGGGTCGGAAAGAAACGTTGGCATCGAATGGTCCCGGCTCTCGTGCAGACGGTCGCGGAGCGCGGGCGAACGGAACCTCTGGCTCCGTTCGCCCGCGCTCCGCGACCGCCGACCACAGCTTACGAACGGCGCATTTCCACCCCATAGACGGCGGCGGCGCCGAGCTGTTCCTCGATCCGGAGCAGTTGGTTGTACTTCGCGATGCGGTCCGTGCGGCTCGCGGAGCCGGTCTTGATCTGGCCGCAGTTGGTGGCCACCGCGAGGTCCGCGATCGTCACGTCCTCGGTCTCGCCGCTCCGGTGGCTCATGATCGCGGTGAACTTGTTCCGCTTGGCCGTCTCCACGGCGTCGAGCGTCTCGGTGAGCGTGCCGATCTGGTTCACCTTCACCAGGATGCTGTTCCCACACCCTTCCGCGATCCCGCGCTTGAGCCGGGCGGTGTTGGTCACGAACAGGTCGTCGCCGACGAGCTGCACCTTCGCGCCGAGCTTGTCGGTGAGCTTCTTCCAGCCGGCCCAGTCGTCCTCGGAGAGCCCGTCCTCGATCGAGCGGATCGGGTACTTCGCGCACAGCCCGGCCCACAGGTCGATCATCTCGTCGGACGAGATCACCTTCTTAGGGTCGCTCTTGAAGAAGCAGTAACCCTCCTTGCCGTGCTGGTGCTTGGCCTCCTCGTACAGCTCCGTGCAGGCCGCGTCGAGCGCGAACACGATCTGGTCGCCGAGCTTGTACCCGGCCTTCTCGATGGCCAGCGAGATGGTGGCGAGGGCCTCGTCGGCGCTCGGGATGTTCGGGGCGAACCCGCCCTCGTCGCCGACCGCGGTGTTCAACCCCTTGTCGTGGAGCACCTTTTTGAGGCTGTGGAACACCTCGGCGCCCATCCGCAGCCCCTCGCGGAAGCTGGTCGCGCCCACCGGCACAATCATGAACTCCTGGAAGTCTACGGTGCTGTCCGCGTGCTTGCCGCCGTTGAGGATGTTCATCAGCGGGACGGGCAGGACGTGCGCGCTCGTCCCGCCGATGTACCGGTACAGCGGCTGGCCGAGGGCGTTGGCGGCGGCGTGGGCCGCGGCCATCGAGACGCCGAGGATCGCGTTCGCGCCCAGCTTGGCCTTGTTCGGGGTGCCGTCCAATTCGAGCATCTTGGCGTCGATGGCCGCCTGCTCGAACACCTTCATCCCGGCGAGCGCCGGGGCGATGCTATCGACCACGTTCTTGACCGCGGTCAGCGTGCCCTTGCCGAGGTACCGCTTCTTGTCGCCGTCGCGCAGCTCGACCGCCTCGTGCGCGCCGGTGCTGGCCCCGCTGGGCACCGCGGCGCGGCCCATCGTCCCGCACGTCAGGTGGACCTCGACCTCGACGGTCGGGTTCCCGCGGCTGTCCAGAACTTCACGGGCTTTGAGGGCGCGAATCGTACTCATTGTGACCGCAACTGAGAGTGGGAAAGACTCGCCACGGGCGGCGACGCCAGCGGCTCAGGTGCGCTCAGGGATATGGTCGGTGCGCGAGAGGTCAAGTGAGCGGCGGGCGGAGGACGTCGGTCGGCCCCGGCGCGGGGTGTCGTCTTCGGACCCACAACGTGGGTCCAGGGTGTCAATCAGTGGCGCCGGGACCGGCCGGTCGGCGGCGGGAAGTCCGGGACCGGACGTCGTCGGGGGCCGAGCGCCCGATCGACCGGACACGGGTTCCGCGGGCGGACGCGCGGCAACAGGGGGCTACCGGATCGCAACCCCGCGGACCGCTTCCCGCCGACCGAATCTCGCACCGCCCGAGCTGGGGATCGGGTGGTGAGCGAGGTTCCTTGCCGCGGGTTCCGCGTGAGCGGGAACCGTTGGCACACACCATTCATCGGCGTCCGCGAAACTGGGCTTGACACGCTTCCTGGGAATTCGGGCTTTAACCGGCGCCGGCGTGGGTGTCACTCGCGAACCCTCGCAACAACGCGAGATTGACGCGATCCATGTCGGTCCCGTCTGCACTCTTTTTCGGCGTTTCGAGAATCATCGGGCGGTCGCGGAACCGCACATCCGTCACAAGTCGCCGGAACGCCGCCTCGCCGATCTCACCGGCCCCGATCCCGGCATGCCGGTCCACCCGGCTGCCGCGCGGCTTCTCGCTGTCGTTCATGTGGAAGAGGTTCAACCGCTCCAGCCCAACAAGGTCGTCGAACTGCTGGAAGGTGGCCGCGTAGTCTTCCGCCGCGGCCAGTCCGTAACCGGCGGCGAACACGTGACAGGTGTCGAAGCACACGCCCATGCGGTCGGCACAGTTGGCGCGGTCGAGGACGGTGGCCAGATGCTCGAACCGGTTGCCGAGTGAACTCCCCTGCCCCGCGGTGGTTTCAAGCAGCACCCGCACCTTGTACCCCGGGCACCGGGCGAGCGCCTCTTCGTACCCCGCCACCACCCGCGCCAAGCCGGCCTCCTCGCCGCTGCCGGTGTGCGCGCCCGGGTGCGTCACGAGGTAATCGGCGCCGAGCGCCTCGGCGCGCTCCAGTTCGTCCGCGAACGCCGCGACCGATTTCGCAAACAGTTCGTCCTTCGGCGAGGCCAGGTTGATGAGGTACGAATCGTGAACGGTGATCCAGTGGAGGCCGGACGCTACCGCCGCCCGGCGGAACGCGGTCACGTCCTCGTCGCGGAGCGGCGGGGCGTTCCACTGGCTCGCGTTCTTGGTGAATATCTGAACGGTTTCGCACCCCAGCGCCACCGCATCGGTGATCGCCATGTGCAGCCCACGACTGATTGACAGGTGCGCGCCAAAGAGTGGCACAGTCGCATCCTCCTGATTCACGATCCGGCTGGTTGTGTCTGTTTCTTGTGGCACAGACATTCCTGTCTGTGCGGCGCGAGAAGGCCGCACAGACAGGAATGTCTGTGCCACAAAAACAACAGCCAAAAACGGACACCAGCAACCGGAGCGTGAATGATAGGCGAAATGGGTTATTGTGTCGGCCCGTGGCAGGATTTGCACTCTCCGTTGTTCAGAAACTGGTCTGGTGCGGTGGCGGAAAATGGCGTATTGGACGGCTTCGGGTAATCTGGGTTCCGCCGACAAGGATGCCGATCATGACGAGCCCCGCGCTCCCGCACGTTCACCCGACCGCGATCGTCTCCCCGGACGCGAACCTGCTGCCCGAGGTGAAAATCGGGCCGTACACGATTATCGAAGGGCCGGTCACCCTCGGTCCCGGGTGCGTGATCGGGCCGCACGTCCACCTCATCGGCCCGCTCACGATGGGCGCCAACAACGAGGTGGGCACGGGGTCCGTGCTGGGCGGGGCGCCGCAGCACCTCGGCTACAAGGGTGAAGTCACGGCGGTCGAAATCGGCAGCGGGAACATCTTCCGCGAACACGTCACCATTCACCGCGGGATGCCGGTCGGCGCCGGCCCCGGGACCGGCGTCACGCGGATCGGCGACCGCGGATTCTTTATGGCCGGCGCCCACATCGCCCACGATTGCGTCGTCGGGAACGATGTGATCCTCGCGAACGCGGCCCTGCTCGGCGGGCACGTCACCGTCGGCGACCGGGCGTTCATCAGCGGCAACTCGGCCGTTCACCAGTTCTGCCGGGTCGGGCGGCTCGCGTTCCTTTCCGGCGCCTCGGGGTCGAGCAAGGACATCCCGCCGTTCTGGGTGATGCAGGACGTGAACTACGTCCGCGGGCTGAACCTGATCGGGATGCGCCGGGCCGGCATCCCGCCCGCGGAGCGCACCGCTATCCGCAAGGCGTACCGCATCATCTACATGACCCGCCCCGCCCTGCCGCTGTCCGCGGCCCTGGCCCGCATTGAGGCCGAAGTGGGCGAGTACCCGGCGGTTCAGGAACTCGTGGAGTTCATCCGCACCTCGAAGCGCGGCATCTGTGGCGCGCACCGGCTCGCGAGCGACGCGTCCGACGACGAATCCGCCGCGGCGTAATTTTCCTGCACGCGCCGGGACCGGTCGCGACATGATAAGGGCATGCGTACCGTCGCTGCCCTCTGCCGCGAGTTGCTCCCCGACCGCCGGTCCGACGGCGAGTTGCTTGCCGCGTTCACGTCCGAACGAAATGAGCCCGCGTTCCAGGAACTGGTCCGGCGGCACGGGCCGCTGGTCTGGAACACCTGTCGCCGCTTACTGCCACACACCGCCGACGCCGAGGACGCCTTCCAGGCCGTGTTCCTCGTCCTCGCGAGCCAGGGGCGTAAGCTCGCGGCCCGCGAGACGGTCGGCCCGTGGCTGTACCGGGTCGCGGTGCTGACCTCGCGCAACCTCCGCCGCAAGAACGCCCGCCGGCTCGCCCGCCAGCGCGAGCTACCGGAAACCGCCTCCGCCGGTGCCCCCGACTCGGACTTGCGGGCCGACATCGACGGCGCCCTGCTCGCACTCCCCGAGCGCGACCGCGAACCCATCATCCTGTGCCATCTCCAGGGCTTCACGCGACAGGAAGCCGCGGCGCGGCTCGGCTGCCCAGAGGGCACGCTGTCCGCGCGACTGAACCGCGGGCTGGCGAAGTTGCGGGTCCGGCTCCGCGCCTTCGACCCGGTGCAAGCGCTCGCCGTCCCGGCGGTCGCGGTGCCGGCGGCCCTGGCAACGAATACGGTTCATGCGGCGGTGGCATCGGGCGCGGCGGTCGCAGCGGTTACACCCGTGGTTTCCTCACTCGTCCAAGGGGTCCTTCACATGTTCTGGGTCCAGAAAGCCACCGCCGCATCGTTCGCGATGTGCGCGGTGTTCGTGGTGGGCGTGGGCGTGGGGTTGGGCACCCGCCCGGTCCAAACGGGCGTGGTCGCCCAGGACGGTACCGGCGCCGGTGCCGCTGCCAAACCCGCGAAGAACGCTCCGCCCCCCGGAGCCGAGAATCCGACTGACGAAATCACCGCACTGGAACGCAAAATCCAGGCAATCGAACAACAACAGAAGTCGCGTCGGCACGCATACGAACTCACGATCCAAAAGTTAAAGGAAGCCAAGCAGTCGGGCGAGTCGCTCGCCTACGATTCAAAGGACGTGCAGGCAGTTCTCCAGCTCTCACGCGAAATTGAGGACATCGATAGAGAACTGCACAAGAGCGGGGGGCTCAAGGACAAGTGGCGTCAGCTCAAGTGGGATTTGGCAAGAAAGGAGAACGACGGCCCGCCCGAGCAGGGCGCCGACCGCCAAGCACCGAGAACGCGCAACATGGACGACGAAGCCCAAGCTATTGCCGATATCATCCGCGAAGAGATGGTGCAACTACGACTCAAAGATCTTAAACTAAAAGAATCTACACTCAAGAGATCAATAGACATAAAACGAGAAATTCTTCAGGGGATTCAACAACAGCCGAGTAAGTCCACCGACAAAGCCGCTGCGGCAGCAGAGAAGCTTGCTCAAGCAAAGCCCCTGGTGCAGGAGTTGCAAGAGGCAATTTTCAGTCTCCAACAGACTCAAGAAGAGATTGCAAACGCCGAAGCCGAACTGAAGGCACAGCCCAAGCTCACGAAGGCGAAAGAGCAAAAGCCCGCGCCGGCAGCCGAGATAGACGCCCCCCGATCGAAGGCAGACGACTTGAGAGCGCAACTCGCCAGGCTCGAAGCCGAGAAGGCTCTGGTCCTCAAGCAAGCGGAGCTCGCCAAACTGCAACTGGATACCACGGAGGAGCAGCTCCGCAGGCTGAAGGAAGCCATCGCGCAGGCCGACCGAGCGGCGAATCGCAAGCGCGACGGCGGTAGCTACCTCGAACTGACCGTGGGCGGAACGGACAACACGTTCGTGATTCGGGAGGTGCGGACCGAAGTGAAAGGCCAAGCGACCGCGCCGCTCGGACCGATCACAACCAGCGACCCGGCCGCGCTGGCGTTGCTTCTGGCGCGGGCCAAGAACGACCCGAGCGGCCCGAAATCCGTCGAAATCAAAGTCACGGACAAGGCGAACCGCGAATCGGAGCGAGCAGCCCGTGAGGCGTGCAAGGGCTTCGAGAATATTCGGGTCACGGGTCCGACGGGTGCTCAGGTGCCGACCAAGCCTCCTGTCCCCGACGACCAACGGAAGCCGGTGCCGCGGCAACCGGTCAAGCCGGCCCCTGGCGCCACGAACAAGGCCAACATCGACGAACTCATCAAGGGTTTGAAGCTGAAGGGCACCGAGCTGGATAAACTGGATAAACTGAACAAAGCCGAACTCGACACGCTTCGGAAACGAATCGAGGAAGAACTCAAGACGAAGCCCGCACCGACCAAACCGTAGCCGCAGGCCGAACGCACCGGTTTTTTCGCTGCCGGCTTGTCACCCGGCGGCGATTTCACCATAATCCCTTAACTTACCACGAAGCGGCCCCAAATGACCTTTGGGGCCGCTTCCAGTTCGTTACCAGCAACGTGCGTCCCGCGAGGGTAGCGGCCCCCAACAGGTGCCGCGAGAGTAGCCGGGTTCGCGAGGATAAAATCATGTCTGCGTCCGTCACCCTCAAGACCACTGCGCGCGCCGAGACCGGTTCGCGTGCCGCCGCCCGCCTCCGCAAGAAGGGGCTCGTCCCCGCGATCGTGTACGGGCACAAGCAGGCCAACGTGTCGCTCGCGGTGAACGCGAAGGAACTCGACCAAGCCATCCGCGTCCAGCACGCCCGCGTGCTCGACCTCGACATCGAAGGCAAGACCGAAACGGTCCTGATCCGCGAACTCCAGTGGGATTATCTCGGTAAGGAGATGATCCACGTGGACTTCGAGCGCAAGGACCGGGCCGAACTGGTCCGCGTGTCGGTGCCCGTCGCGCTGAAGAACGCCCCGAAGGCGACCGGCGGTGGCGTGCTCGACCAACCGTTCCACGCCCTGCACGTCGAGTGCCCCCTCGGCAGCATCCCCGACTCGATCGCGATCGACATCACCAACCTGACCCTCGGCAACCCGATCCACATCCGCGACCTCGCCCTCCCGCAAGGCGTGAAGGTGCTCGACGCGCCGGAAGGCGTGGTCGTGCAGCTCAAGCTCCCGGGCGTCGAGGCCGAACCGACCACGACCGAGCCGGGCACCGGCCCCGAGGTCATCAAGCCCGAGAAGAAGAAGGCCGACGACGACGACGCGGCCCCGGCCAAGAAGTGAGCCCCGGGGGACGGGAGATGAGGCCCGCGTGCGAACCGAGCGCCCGCGGGCGCATCTGGTATGCTGAGGGCCTCTGGTTCTCGCTCGCAGCCCCTTACTCACACGTGAAGCCATGAAGGTGATCGTCGGACTCGGCAACCCCGGGCCGAAGTACGCCGGCACGCGGCACAACGTCGGGTTCGATGTGATCGATTACCTCGCGAACGGCCCCGGCGTCGGGTCCGCCCGCGAGCGGTTCGAGGCCCTCATTTCGGAAACGAAACAGGGCGACGAAACGGTGCTCCTGGTCAAGCCGCTCACGTTCATGAACCTGAGCGGCCGGGCGGTCCGGGCGATCCTCGACTTCTACAAGGTGCCGGTCGAAAATCTGCTCGTGATCTGCGACGACCTGAACCTGCCCCTGGGCAAGCTCCGGATGCGGATCAAGGGGAGCCACGGCGGGCAGAACGGGCTCCGGAACATTCAGGAGCAGCTCGGTACGGACGCCTACTGCCGGCTCCGGGTCGGCTTGGGCCAGCCCGCGGTCGGCGACGCGGTGGAGTTCGTGCTGGGGAAGTTCAAGCCCGGCGAACGGGCGGCGGCCGAAGAGGCCGTCGCCACGGCGGCGCAGGCGGCGCTCGTGTGGGCCAAGCAGGGTGCCGAGGCGTCGATGAACCGCTTCAACGGCGGTTCGTCCGACGACGGCGGGGCCAAGGAAAAGGGAAAAGGTCCGAAGGCCAAGAAAGCCAAAGACGAGCCGCCGCAACCACGGTGACGGCAGCTCCGTTCGATTGTTGCTTGCGGTTCTTGATCCGTTTACGAGTGAGCCGGTCGCTCCCCAGCCGACGTGCGGTTGGGGTCGTGGGGCACCGAAAGGGCGCCCCGGCCGAACCACGGTGACCACCGCGCCCGGGACGCCCGGCGCGGGCAACTACCCGAAGGTAACCATGCCGATTCAGACCTACGAAACGCTGTTCCTCCTCGACCCGACCAAGGTGTCGTCCGACGCGGAGGGCGTCAAGCAGCAGTTGCACACCCTGATCGAGCGCCACGGCGGCACGATCGAGGTGAGCCGCCCCTGGGACTACAACCACAAGCTCGCCTACCCGATCGGGAAGTCCAAGAAGGGCAGCTTCCACATCATCTATTACACGTTCGAGAGCACCAAGCAGGCCAACCTCGAGAACGATTTCAAGCTCCAGGAAGGGCTGATCCTGCGCCAACTGACCAGCAAGATCGACCCGAAGTGGCGCGCGGAGATGATGAAGATCGCGCACGAGGACCAGAGCAACGGGTTCGCCCTCCGCGGGATGCAGGACGAGCAGACCGTGCAGACCGACCCGGCGGCCATCGGCGGCGAGCCCCTGCTGGGCGACGACGGCGCCCCGCGCGACGCCGGCCCGCCCCGCCGCGGCCGCCGCGACATGGCCGAGAAGCCGGAGTAGTTCCGACGGTTCCGTTGCGGCGCGGCCCGTTCGGCCCGCCCCAAACCGACACTACCGACCTTGCGTCAGAGTCTCTGAATGCCGTAACGTACCCTCGCGGAAGTGCCCTTAGCCTCCAGCTTAACCATTCCTGCTAAGGGCCGACCCCGCGAGGAGGTCGCGCATGGCGACTCTGAATAAGGTGATGTTGATCGGGCGGCTCACGAAGCCGCCGGAACCGCCGCGGGTGCTGCCCAACAGCGGCAGCACCGTGGTGAAGTTCCGGTTCGCGGTGGGCCGGAGCAAGAAGAACGACGCAGGCGGGTGGGACAAGGACCCCAACCAGTTGTACGTCGACTGCGAGGTGTTCTCCCGGGCCGATAGCAAGCGCAACCTTGCCGATCTGGTCACCAAGTACGCCAAGCAAGGCGACATGATGTACCTCGAAGGCCGGTTGGTGTTCGAGGAGTGGGAAGACAAAAACGGCGGCGGGAAGCGCTCGAAGCACAAGCTCGTCGTCGACAGCTTAGAGTTCCTCGGCGGTAAGAGCGACGGGGACGGCGGCGAAGGCGGCGGGGGCGGTTACTCCGGCGGCGCCGCGGACCGCGGTGGTTACTCCGGCGGCGGGGGCTACTCGGGTGGCGGCGGCGGAGGCGGTGGCGGTCGCCCGTCGAGCGGTGGGCGCCCGTCGGGCGGCGGGCGCAGTGCCCCACCCCCGAGCGACGACGACGGGGGCGGGGGCGGCGACGACCCGATCCCGTTCTGAGTGCCGCCGGCACGGAACCCGTCGCAAACTTAACGACTCCCCTCGGCGCTCGTCGTTCGACCGGCGCCGGGGGCTTTACACAAGCACGGGACGGGTTTCACATGGCCAAGAGCACCACGAAGAAGACCGACGCCAAGAGCGCGGCCCCGAAAGAAAAGACGCTCCCGCAGAAGAAGGTCCGGGTGCGGAACCAAGTGAAGAAGGGGCCGCACGGCGGCACCCTGGTCGTCTTGGTGGACGACACCGCACACGTCGGCAAGCAGGGCGAGGTGGTCGAGGTGAAAGCGGGTTACGCCCGCAACTACCTCATCCCTTACGGCAAGGCCGTGATCCCCTCGGAAGAGAACCTGCGGACCCTCGCACAGTACAAGATCAAGGTCGAGAAGGCCCGCGAAGCCAAGATCGCCGACCTCAAGGTGCTCGCCGAGCAGCTCACCCGCCTGCCGGCCGTCACCATCGAAGCGAACGCTACCGAGGAAGGCCACTTGTACGGCTCAATCGGGCCGATCGAGGTGAGCAAGACCCTCAAGGGCAAGAACCTGAAGGTCGAGCCCGAGATGGTGAAGCTGGAAAACCCGATCAAGGAAGCGAACACGCTGACCGAAGTGCCGCTGTCGCTCGGCTACGGCATCGAAGCCAAGATCCAGGTGCTCGTCGTCGCGATGCAGGGCAAGAAGTAATCTCGCGCGGTTAGCCTCAAAGCCGCGGGGCCAGAACCATGCATGTGGTTCTGGCCCCGCGGCTTTTACTACGTACCGGGCTCATTCCCGGTCCGGGTGGTCTCTGTTTCTTGCGGCCCAGACATACCACGACCCAAAAGGCCGCGAGCTTTGCAAGCCTCCGGGTGGTGGTCTCTGTTTCTTGTGGCACAGACATCCCTGTCTGTGCTGTCTTTTCGCGCCGCACAGACAGGAATGTCTGTGCAACAAAGACATCATCCAAAGACTGACACACTCAACCGGACCGTGACTCAGTCCAGGTGTCCCGACCGACCGCAGCGTCACACACGCTTGTGGTAAGGAGCGGTGCCATCGGAATAGTAGAGGCCGTGTCGAATTCAACCGTCGCGCGCTCCGGGCGCCAACTCGCATTAGGTCACGGCGGTGGGATTGGTGCGAATACGTGTCGAACCGACAAACCGGCTGAATTCGACGTAGGACGCAGCTTCGGCGGACGATCGCACGCGGCGCTGTAACGGGGGTGACAGTACCACACCGGTGGCATCAGACTGGTCAGCGACGGGACACCTGCTACCCAACTGCTGGTCACGGACTGGCGATTCGCTGGGTGCTCGCTACCACCGAATCACACGCACCGAAGTCGTTCGAGTCGTGCGGCATTGGGCTCCGAACCAACCGATAATCGTGTCGCAACCTATGAAAAGGACATCATTTGCGACCGATTGCCCATTCGGCGAAGTTCACGAGCCGAACGAAGCCAGCCCCGTAAATGAGGGGCAAAACCGAGCAGGTGAACTTCCACAGCACCGAAAACGGAACCGATACCAGATGCTTCATTCGCCCAGCCAGCAGCGATACGGTGAACGCCGGAACCGGCCAACTTCGAGCCTACTTCGCCTCGGAGTAGCGGTGCGTTGGAACCGGTCGCCCCGGACGCAGGCTTTGGCTGGTCCGGAACTCTGCGACCACTCCGACCTTCGTCGACTCCAGAGCCACGACCCGTTTCACCTCGGCTTCCAGCACCGCCGGGTCGATCGCCACCCGGGCGTTGACGATCAGGTCCGCCTCGCGCGGGCGAAGGCCGCTCGGGAGCGACAACTTCGGCGCCGTGTCACTGCTAATCACGTTACCGACCGCGAACGCGCTCGCGTCGTCCATCCCAATGAGCTTCAGGTGCGCCACCTCGCCTCCCAGCGTGCGGCACACGACGGCCAACTCCCCCAGGACGGAGGTGAGGAGCGCGTCCAGGTCGAACGGCTCGTCGCTCGTGAGACGCGCGGTGGCGTTGAGCCAGCCGAGTTCGGCCTCACCCTCGGCGTAGATGTCGTAGTCGATGTCGAGGATCTTGCGCCCGAACGCGCCCGTCTGATCGAGCAGTTCCGCCAGCGCGTCGAACCCCGCGCCGGAGGTTGCGCTCGCGCGCAGGACCGGCGTCCCGGGAAACTGCTGGGCCACGAGCCGCGACAGTTCGTCGATCTGGACCGGGTCGAGCTCGTCGATCCGGTTGATTACGATCGCGTCAGCCTCTTCAAGCTGCTTCTTGAAGATGTAAGCGGCCTTCGGGCTGAACCCGCCGGCGGCCTGGTTGCGCAGGATGCGCAGGCCGTGGCTCGGCTTGAACAGCACCGCGTAAGGAGCCACCTCGAATCGGCCGGAGTAGAGGTCCTTCAGCGGCTGAATGACGGTCGCTACGAGGTCCGTGCAGCTCCCCACCGGCTCCGCAAGGATCACGTCGGGCCGCTCCGCGGCTTCGAGCGAACCGACCCGCCCGACGAGGTCATCGAACCGGCAGCAGAAGCACGCCCCCGGCACCTCCTCCACAGACAGCCCTTGTGCGCGGAGCGTGTTGGTGTCCACGAGGTCGTGTGCCTGATCGTTGGTCACCACCCCGACCCGCTTCCCCTGCTGCTGGTAGTGACGCGCCAGCCGTCCGAGCGTGGTGGTTTTTCCGGCGCCGAGGAATCCGCCAACCATTACGAATCGCACCGTCATCAGCGTCACCTTTGTCGGGTGTGGGTAGGCTTTTTATAGTGGCCGCGCACAACGGGCGATTGGCTCGCCACTTGCTACCGCGGAAACGCTTCGCAACAAACCAGTTCCCGGGGGCGGCTTGTTCAGGCTTCTGCGGCTCATGACCCTGGCGCCGGGTCACTTTCACGCGGCGCTCGTGCAGCAGCGGATGCTGCCCGGGGTCCATCACCGCGCGCACGTGTACGCGCCCCTCGACGCCGACACGCTGACGCACCTGGAGCGGATCGCAGGGTTCAACGCGCGGGCGGAGCACCCGACGACCTGGGACATCGATCTCCGAGCCGGGGGCGACTACCGGGAACGGTTCGCTCGCGAGCAACCGGGGAACGCGACGGTCATCAGCGGGCGCAACCGGCCGAAAATCGATCTGATCGCGCTCGCGGTCGAGAGCTGCGCGCATGTGCTCGCGGACAAGCCCTGGATCATCGACCACGCCGACTTTCCGAAGCTCGAGGCGGTGCTGCGACAGGCGGACCTGCGCGAGGTGCTGGTGTGGGACATGCTGACCGAACGGTTCGAGGTCACCAACTGGCTGCTCCGCGAGTTCACCCGCGACGAGGCCCTCTTCGGCACGTGGCAGTCGGGCACCGCCGAACGGCCCGCGCTGTGGTTGCGGAGCGTACATCACCTCAAGAAAACGGTCGCCGGGAGCCCGCTAGTGCGACCGTGGTGGTGGTTCTCCACCGAAATCTCTGGCGAAGCCATCGCGGACGTGGGTACGCACCTGGCGGACCTGTCATTGTGGCTCATCGCCCCGGACCAGCCGGTGGATTACGCAACCCAGATCCAGATGCTCGGCGCCGACCGGGCGCTGATGCTGATCACCCAAGAACAGTTCGGGGAGCTGACAGAGCTGCCCGTTTTCCCGACCGAACTGCAACCGCAAGTCGTGGAGGGGAACCTGTACTATGCGGGACACAACAGCGCGGTTTACGCGCTGCGCGGGGTCCATGTGAAGCTTGAAACGTCGTGGGAGTACGAGTCACCGACGGGTGGCGACACGCACCAGTGCATCGCCCGTGGGACGTGCGCCGTTGCGAGCATCCGCCAGCCCGCCGGCGCCCCCCCGGAACTGTTCTTGTCCGCAACAGACCCGAGCCGTCATGAGGCTTTGGCCGAGCGGTTGCGAGAGAAGTGTGCGTCACTCCAGCACGATTTCAACGGGCTCTCGGTCACGGACGACGGGCGCGAGCTGCGGGTCAACATTCCCGAAAGCTGGCGGACGACCCACGAGGACCATTTCGCCGCCGTCATGGAGGAGTTCGTGCGCTATTTTCACGCGCCCCGGACGGTCCCGCCGTGGGAACACACCAACGCGCTCGCGCGTTACTACATCACAACAAAAGCCGCGGAGATGGCCCGGTCGAGTTGAGCAGCGAAAATCAGCGGCCGGCCCGCGGCTCACTCCCCGCTCCCGGCCGGCCACTGGTCCCGGGGTGCCCACCCCAGCAGCTCTTGCGCGGAGGTCAGGTCGTACATGTGCTTCCGCACGTGTCGGCTTGTGGAGTACACCACTGCGAACGGCGGTAGCGCCGACGCTTCAACCGTCGCGGCAAAGAACCGGCCGGCGTCCCCCGGACTGAGGTACACGTCGGGGCCGAAGTCGCTCTGGCGGAACTCTTCCTCTTGGCCGGGCCGCGGGCACCACCCCAACCGGACCGCGAGCACCGTGATCCCGTGCTCGTTGGCGTACACCTGCCCCAGGGCTTCGAGGAACACCTTCGTGCAGGCGTACAGGTAACGCGGGCGCGGCAGCACGTCGGGCGCGATCGGCAGTGCCCCGCCCTGAAAATAGCCCGCGACCACTTGGCCGGTGCTCGCCAGAACCACCCGCGGAACCTTCAACGACCGGGCCGCTTCCATGACCTCATAAGGGCCGACAATGTTGCCGGGAACCAGATCGCTCAGGAAGTTATCCCCGTCGTCCGGTGCGGCCCCCCGCGGGAACCGGGCGTCGTCCGGAGTGGCCGCGAGGTGAATGATGACGTCCGCCCCGGTCGCGGCGCGACGGAGCGCGGCCACGTCGGCGAGCGGCGCGACGACCGACCGGTCGGCCGACAGCCCCGGTGTGGGGTGGAGGTCGAACCCCACAACGCTGTGGCCGCGCGCGACGAGTTCGGACACCGCGGCCCGGCCGATGCGGCCCGCGGACCCGGTAACGAGGATTCGCTTCGGAGTGCTCATAACCTCGTTGTACTCGCGCCGCCGCGTGTTACCATCGGGCTCGTTCACCCCGGAGTACCCGCCATGAACCGCCGCGAGTTGCTCGCCGCCTCGGCCCTCACGCTCTCGGGGGGCGCGAGCCCCCTGTTCGCAGCCTCTCAACCGAAGGAAAAAGCGATGCTCCCCGTCGTTGACACGCACCAGCACCTGTGGAACCTGAACGATTTCAAGTTGGCGTGGTTCGACCCGAGCACCCCCGAAGGGAAAATCCTGGGGCACAACTTCACCCCCACCGAGTACGCCAAGGCGACCGACGGGCTGAACGTCGTTAAGGCCGTCTACATGGAAGTGGACGTCATACCCGAGCAGCAGCAGAAGGAAGCCGACTACCTGATCGAACTGTGCAAGAGCGGGAAAACGGCCACTTGCGCCGCGGTGCTGTCCGGTCGGCCCAACTCGGACGGGTTCGAGAAGTACGCGAAGCAGTTCAAAGACAGCAAGTACGTCAAAGGCATCCGGCAGGTGCTGCACGTCAAGAGCACACCCGCTAGGTACTGCCTGGACCCGAAGTTCGTGAAAGGTATTCAGCTCCTGGGCGATCTGGGGCTGAGCTTCGACATGTGTGTGCGCCCGGCAGAGCTGCCCGACTTTGTGAAACTGGCAGAGCAGTGCCCGGACACCCGGTTCATCCTCGACCACTGCGGCAACGCAAACTTGAAGCACACCGCCGAGGAGCGTGACCGCTGGAAGAAGGATATGTCGGCGATGGCCACAAAAAAGAACGTGGTGTGTAAGGTGAGCGGTTTCATCGCAACCGCCCCCGAACGAGGCAAAGTTACTGCCGACAACTTGGCGCCGGTAGTGAACCACACCTTGGATACGTTCGGCCCGGACCGCGTGATGTTCGGCGGTGACTGGCCGGTTTGCCTGCTCGGGGTTGAAAAGTACGGAGATTGGCTCAACGGGCTAAAGGCCGTGGTAAGAGATCGGCCCGAAGAGCAACAAAAGAAGCTGTTCCACGATAACGCCGTGAAATTCTATAGGCTGTAGTAAAATATCCGGTTCTTCCCCCTCGACGGAGCGGCGCGTGAGTTGTCGTTCGCCAGTGTGTCTCACGACCGGAGAGGCCAAGGGTTAACGAAAGCCGCCCGGCAGGCGCCTCACAAAGCCGGCGGGGCAGAACAAATGCTGGAGTTTCGGAAATCGTTCCGACATTCGACGTGCAGCAATTGCTAACGGATTCGGTCCGGTAGTCCTGAAAGCTAAGTTAGAAACGAAAACCGGGGGCGATTTACGCCCCCGGACCGGGTTCCTTACAATCGCGTTACTGCGGAGCTTCGTTCTTTTCGGGCACCTTTTTCTCAGGCTCTTTCTGTTCGGGTCCCTTTTTGGGAGCCGGGGGTAGGACGGGCGGGTTGTAGTTCTTGAGGTCGTTGGCAAAGTTACCGGGGTTGTACGCGAGCATTCCCTTCAGCGTGAGTAACTTCGCGAGCAATTCGGAGTCCTTGGCTGTTGTGTCCGAAGTGGCGTCGCGCACCACCTCATCGATCGCCGCTTGGGGGGCCAACCGCCCAAAAGCACGGACATGGCGAATAGCGGCGTCTGCCGCTTTCCGGCGCAAAGCAATCGGTGGCTCGCCAATGGTTCGGGTGGCGAGGCGGAGCAAAGACTGCTGGGCCGCAGGTGATTTCAGTCGCTCCACGGCGTCCACCGCTGCCGACGCGCGGTCAACGTCGGTCGGGACATCAACCGCGTTGCGCAGCTCCGCTTCTGCGAGTTTGAAATCGTACCCCGGTAGATCACCGACTGCCATCTGCCGCAGGAACTCAATCGCGGCCCGCGACTCGGCCTTCTTAACCGGCACCTCGCGGGGAACCATCATGGGGTCGGCGAACAGCACCTTGAACTCCGGCTCCAGCACCAGCCGCGAGTAGGGCTCTGTGACGATCTTTATTCCTGGGTAACCCTTCAAGAGCCGCGCGAGCCGGGCCTCAAGAACGGGGTCACGAAACGGTTCAACAGCCAGCCCGATTTCAACTGGGTCCGCTTTCGATCGCAGTGCGTCGTACTTGTTCTGCGCGCCCTTCACCTTAGCCACATCGAGCTCGAACCGCTCGATCAACTTCATGAGGTCGGCAGAGGCGAGCGCAGTAGCGGCGTACTGGGCCGACGGAGGTTGAGCCGCAATCTGGTTCCGGATGCGGGTCATTTCCGCGACGGCGCCGGGCGCCGATTCCGTCGAGATCGGGAACTCGGCCGCCAAAACCGAGTAGCTGACAAGAAGCAACCGGAGACTCATGAGCCGCTTCTGGCTGTCGGAAAGCGTTATTGGAAGAGTGTCGATGACTCGCTGCAAGCGGGCGGCACGGCCCACGGCGGCGTCGCGCAACACGACATCGCGGCGCTGCTGGATCTGCGTTCGCAGTTTGAGCTGCTCGTCGGCGTTGTACCGCGGGTCCGGTACGTACGGGTCGGCTAGGCCGAGTACATCGTTCTCGGTGGCGGCGAGCAATTCCGCTGTTCGGAGGAGGAGTTGGTCGAACGTCGGCGTCCGCGGCTTGTCCGGTGAGGCGATCACGAATATAGGACGAGCCGCCACACGTGCGTCGGTGGTGAGTTGGCCGACCAAGTCTTTCAATTCAGGGTCGGCCGCGTGGTGGTCGATGAAGATCAGATCGAAATCGGACGACCGCGCGACGCGACGCAACAGGTCACGCCCGGAACCCAGGATTTCGACATCGTAGCCGAACCCACGCAGCAATGCGGCATTCGCGTCGGCCCGGAATTTACCCGGATCGACGAGAAGAGCGGTGCCCTTTGACTCCTCCGGCTTGCCGCCATCGAAACCGGCGGCGCGACGCAGTATTTCGACAATTTGCACCTTAGCTTCGGCCGGCACCGGAACGGGGCTGCGTAACAACGCGATGGCCGCCGCGAACTGGACGGAGTGGTCCGGGTAACCGAGCGCGCGAACCAGCAGCGACGGCTTCGGTGGGGTACCGGCGGGCGGTGTCGCCGCCTCACGGTCGGCGCGGTCCCCGAGTACCTGAACCATAGCCAGGACCAGCGGCGTGCGTTTCTCGGCTAACCCTCGGCTCAGCAAATCGATCAGCGCCCTCGACGGCGCTTCGGACAGGAGCTTGTAAACCGCCGGCTCTGTCGCCGCGAGCGGGGCGTACTTGGCCCGCTCGACAGCCCGCTCCGCGGCCAGCGCAAGGATCAGAGCCTGAGCAGGCTCGTAGTCGGGCCGGACGTCCAGCGCCCAACGGGCGTAGCGGAGGCCGTAGTACTCTTCGGCTTGGCCAACGGGCACGTCAGCCAAGCGCACGACTCGGATCACCTCTCCTGGCCGCACGACCCAGACAGGCACCAGCGCGGCGCTGGCGTCGGGATTGGTCTTCGCACCGAAGTACCGGCCCTTGTGGTCGTAGTACTTGCGAGCAACGGCAGTCAATTCGACTTCCGGCCGTTTGGTATCGGCCTTGGGGCCGGGCAGCAACTCGTTGTGTAACTGCGCTGCGAGGTCGTAGAGCGTCGAGCTCTCGCTACGCGGACGCGACAGGACGCGCCATAGGAACGGGACGAAATCGGTTTGGGCGTTGTTGAGCAGGTCGCGTGCGTCTCGTCGGCGTGCCAGTGCGACGAGCACACCGTACTGCTGGTCGGGCGTGAATAATTCCAGCGCCGCGACCCACCCCGCCATCGTCGGACCTTCGAGCACCGGGATCGTGTCCAGAATGCCCGCGGCCAGTTCCTTGCTCGGGTTGGCGCGTAGCGCGTCGATCAGGAACGGGACCGCGTACTCGCCGGTCCGCTTGAGTTCCAACTGCGCGAACTGCTTCTCCTCGTAGGTCTCGCCGAGGTTGCGGACGTACTTGGCCACCCGCTCCGGCTTGTACAGCACCTTAGCGGTCACCGCTTGCGCGTTCTTGTTAACGAGTTCGATGTTGTCGCGGATCTGCTTCTCGGTCGCCGGGTCGTCCGAGTACTTCGGGATCGTGCGCAGCGTCTGAAATACCGTGGTGCCGTACTTGCGTTCGATCTCGAGGTAGTCGGCGTCGGTAGGGCTGCTCTTGAGGAACTCGTCAAGGAAGATGCCGGCGACATCGTATTTACCCTCGCCTATGGTGGCGCGGAACCGCTCGTAGATTTCGAGCGGCTTGAGGGCCGGCCCCCTCGGCGGCTGGGCGCCGGCGCCCCCGCCGAGCGAGAGGGCGAACAGGACCAGTCCGAAAGCGAGGAACGAAGCGGTTCTCACCGTGTGTCTCCTCTTACGGCCGATTGCGGCGAGTCCGAGTTGGATGGCAGGTCGGCGCCCGCACCTTTCACGCTTAGCGCGTCGGCGTGCGGGGCAAAGCCGATAAACCGGGTTGATCGAGCGCGGGCGGTGGCACGGGCCGCGATCAACCGAGCTTGCTAGATGTGATTGTGAAAGCGCCGATCAGGTTAAGCAATCCTCTTCGCACGCGACGAGGTCGGCAAAGGTCTCGCGGCGGCGGATTAATCGATGCGTGCGGCCTGAGACGAGCACCTCCGCCGCCCGGCACCGGGAGTTGTAGTTGGACGACATCGTCATCCCGTACGCGCCGGCGGAAAACACCGCGAGCAGGTCCCCGCGGGTCAGGCCCGGCAGTGGGCGGTCCTTGGCGAGGTAGTCGCCGCTCTCACAAACGGGGCCGACCACGTCCTGCTTGAAGCAGTTCGGCATCTCGCGGAACGGTTGGGGGTCGTCCGGGTCGCCGTTCACGTCGGGCGTCAGCGGCACGGCGGCGGCGGGGGCGACCGGCCAGATCCGGTGGAACGAGCCGTACAGTGTGGGCCGGATGAGGTCGTTCATCGCGGCGTCTTGAATGACGTAGTGTTTGCCGCCGGTGGACTTCGTGAACACGACACGGCTGAGCAGGATGGCGGCGTTCCCGACGATGAACCGCCCGGGTTCGAGAATGAGCTGGCAGCCGCTCTCCTTGACGACCGGGAGGATGACATCCGCGAACGCGCTGGCCGGCTTCGCCTCGTCCTTCCGGTAGTTAATCCCAAAGCCGCCGCCCATGTTCAGGTACTTGATGTCGTGCCCTTGAGCCCGGAACTGCTTGATGAGCCCCAGCCCCTTTTCGGCCCCCATGCGGTACGGATCGGCCTTCAGAATCGGCGACCCCAGGTGCATGTGCAGGCCGACGACGGACAGCCCCGGGTGCCCGACAACACCCTTCGCAACGTCCACGATGGTTTCGATATCGAGGCCGAACTTCACTCCCTTGACGCTGGTGTCAGTTTTGACGTGCGTCTTGGGCGGCAGGTCCGGATTGACGCGCAGCGCCACGTTGGCCTTCACGCCAAGCTTCTGGGCGACGGCCCCGATCGCGTGAAGTTCTTGCTCGCTCTCGACATCGAACAGGAACACACCGTTCGTCAACGCGAACTCGATCTCGGAATCGGTTTTGCCCACGCCAGCGAACACGACCTTCGCGTCCGCCGGGCCGGCCTTCAGGGCGCGCTGGAACTCACCCTGCGAGGTGACATCGAAGCCGGATCCGTGTTGTCCCATCAGGCGGCAAATCGACAGGTTGCCGTTCGCCTTCACGCTGTAGCAGATGACGGGGTTGGCGTCCCGGAACGCGGCCTGCACCTCGTTGAGGTTCGCGACCAGCGCGGCCTCGGAGTAGACGTACAGCGGGGTGCCGTACTTCTCCGCGAGTTCGGGAACGGGGACATCTTCGCAGAACAGAGTGCGGTCGCGGTAGTCGAAGTGGTCCATGAACCGGCGGCCCGTGAAGGGTGTGTGAGTTTCGTTAACCCGTTCGCGTCGAACGGAATGGGAGGGGTATCATAACCGCTCCGCCCCGCCGCGTCCCGATCCGCCGAGGCTACGTGATGCGTTCCGTTCTGTTCGTGGTGCTGGCAACCGGAACGGCCGGCCTGCTCCCCGCTGCCGACGGCCCGTTCAAGCACCCGCCCGTATGGAAACTGCTGTGCAGTGGGGTGGAACTCACCAACTTGGCGCGCGACCAGCCGCGCCTCATGAAGGGGCACGCGGTCCGGATCGATCTGAAGGCGGCGGGCATCGGCTTCCTCGCCACCCCGGGCAACGGCGACCGCCCCGGCGAGACCGACGGGCTGAAGACGAGCACCTTTCTGAAGCGCCACAAGTTGCAAGTGGCGATCAACGCGGCGCCGTTCGGCCCGATTCACAAGTACGAGGAGCAGGAGCAAGATGTCGTCGGCGTGCAGGTAAGCGGCGGGAAACTCGTCTCGCCGGCGCAGCCCGGGTTCCCCGCGCTGCTGCTCACGAAGGACAACCGCGCGCGGGTCGCGGCACCGCCGTTCGACCTGGAGGGGATCGAGAACGCGGTCGGCGGGTTCCACATCGTGCTGAAGGGCGGTGAAGTGATCACCGGCGACAAATCGATCCACCCGCGCACCGCCGCGGGCGTTTCGGCCGACGGGAAAACGCTGGTGCTGCTCGTCATCGACGGCCGCCAGAAGGATTTCAGCGACGGCGCCACCACGGCAGAGGTTGGTGAGTGGCTGAAGGCACTGGGGTGCGCCGAGGGCATCAACCTTGACGGCGGCGGCACGACGACGCTGGTGATCGCGGGTGCGGACGGCGCGCCGAAGCTGATCAACCGGCCGATCCACGCGAACAAGTCCGGGACCGAGCGGGTATCGGCCAGTCACCTGGGGGTGTTCGCCAAACCGTTACCACAGAAGTAGAAGTAGCGGTGACACGAAGTGAAGGACCGCACCGGCGGAGGTTCAACCCGGGTTCTCACTCGGACGGGGCGTAGGTGGCTCCACCGGGGATACGTGCGCGTTACGCACGGCGTCCAGATGGCCGAGCAGTTGGCGAGCCTCGTCCGCGCTTTCGAACAGGACCGCGTCCAGCGGGACCGGTTCGCGGCGGTCTGAACAGCCCAATCCAACGAAATAACCATCGCGGAATTCGATGACGCACGTCGAGGTGATATGCGAAATGTGAATCCTATAAACCGTTGCGTAAATACGAACAACAACGGTCGTCTTGCTAACCTCGATCCTGAAGTGCGTGTCCCCTGTGACGAGTACCCTGAGGCACTTAAACAGGGCGTGCAGCGTAATGCCGAAGGCGAGCTGCCAGCCGGAACCGATGCCGAGGCGCCTGCCCCAATCCTCGCCTTGATACTTGACCAACCCCAAGGCGATCAGGCCGGCGAGGAGCACGACGACGACGCAGACGGCACGTGCAGCCCGTGTGCGTGCGAAGCGGTCACCGGGTGATACCACCAGCCGATCACGCTGTTCGTCGTACCGAATCATGCGCCCCTCTGGCAGCGAAGCGGTCCGTTTATCCGCCGAGCGAGCGCCACCGTCAGTCCGCGGTCGCGGCGCGTGTTCGCTCGTCGTTTCGCCTGAGCATACCATCAACGACGAACGGGCCGAACGGAACAATCGAAGCGACGGCGGCGCAAGCCACCAGCTTCGCGGTAATGGCCCCCTGCCCCCATGCGACGAACGTGACGAGCGCGTACCCGATGAACAGCGCGCCGTGAACCGCGCCGACCCAGTACACGACCTCCTTGCCGAGTTCGGGCATACCGGAGAGGTACTTCAGCGGCATCGCAATGAAGAACAGGATCAGCGCAGAAACGCCTTCCACGAGACCGGCCGCCCGAACGCGGCCGATAGGGGTTCTCAACAAGTTCGCTCCTCATTTCAGCCAGGGTCTTTCCCGCTCGCGGCGGGCGCGCTCGCGGCGGGCGCGCTCGCGCCATGCGTCGCAGTGGAACCGGATCGTGAAGTTCCCCATGAATATTACGGCGGCGCGCAAGATACGCATTGATGAGGGCCGTCCGGCGGCCACAGCCCTCGATCCCCAGCTATTCGGCCATGCGCATCTTTCGCGCCGCCGTAATATCACCTGTGAGCGCCGCAAAGGCGCTCGGCAACCGCTCCCGGAGCCATCGAACGATTCTCAATGCCCCCGAACAATCGAAATCGCTGATCGGGCTATGCCAACTTGAATAATCCAACGGCCCAGGTCACCGCACTCGATGAGGAAGTCACATAGATTGTCGTGCCGGACGCCTCGCCAGGCTGTTACCCCAACAGCCCGGCAACAAACGCTACTTTTTGCCCGATCACTCATCATCTTCACGGAGCTTGGCGAGCACCGCGAAGTCTTCGAGCGTTGTGGCGTCACCGGTGGCCTGTCGGCCGGCGGCAATATCGCGTAGGAACCGGCGCATGATTTTCCCGCTGCGCGTTTTGGGGAGTGTTTCGCTAAACCGAACATCGTCCGGGCGGGCCAGAGCGCCGATGTTGTGAACCACGTGCGCCTTGAGTTCGGTCTTCAGTTCGTCCGACGGGTTGGTCCCCTGCTTCAGCGTTACGAAGCAGACGATCCCCTCGCCCTTCAGATCGTCGGGCCGGCCGACGACGGCCGCTTCTGCGACCTTCGGGTGCTGTACAAGGGCGCTTTCGACCTCCATCGTGCTGAGCCGGTGCCCGCTCACGTTCAGCACGTCGTCCACGCGCCCCATCACCCAGATGTACCCGTCCTCGTCCTGGCGGGCGCCGTCCGCGGTGAAGTACACGCCCGGGTAGTTGCTCCAGTACGTGGCCTTGTAGCGCTCGTCGTCGCCGTAGATCGTCCGCATCATGCTCGGCCACGGCCGCTTCACCACGAGGAACCCGCCGGAGCCCGCGGGCACGGGATGGCCCTGCTTGTCCACCACCTCGGCCTGGATGCCGGGCAACGGTTTGGTCGCGCTGCCGGGTTTCGTCGCGACCGCCCCCGGAAGCGGCGAGATCATGATCGCGCCGGTTTCCGTCTGCCACCACGTGTCCACAATCGGGCACCGGCCGCCGCCGATCACGTTGTGGTACCAGATCCACGCCTCGGGGTTGATCGGCTCGCCCACGCTGCCCAAGAGCCGCAGCGACGACAGGTCGTGCGCCTTCGGGTGCTGGTCGCCCCACTTGATGAACGCCCGGATCGCGGTCGGGGCGGTGTACAGGATGGTCACCTTGTACTTGGCGACGATCTCCCAGAACCGGTCCTCGCGCGGCTGGTTCGGGGCGCCCTCGTACATCACCACCGTCGCACCGTTGCACAGCGGGCCGTACACGATGTAGCTGTGGCCGGTGATCCAGCCCACGTCGGCGGTACACCAATAGACGTCGTCTTCCTTGATGTCGAACACCCACTTGTGCGTGAGTGAGGTACCGAGCAGGTACCCGCCGGTGGTGTGCAGCACGCCCTTCGGCTTGCCGGTGCTGCCGCTCGTGTAGAGGATGAACAGCGGGTGCTCGCTGTCCAGTTCCTCTGCCGGGCAGTCAGCACTGGCGTCGGCGACCAGGTCGTGCCACCAGATGTCACGCCCGGGCTTCATCTCCACCGCGGTGTTGCACCGGTTCAGCACCACGCACTTCTGGACCGACGGCGATTTCTCCAGCGCGGCATCGACGTTCGCCTTCAGCGGGACCACCTTCCCGCGGCGCCAGCCGCCGTCCGCGGTGATGACCAGCTTCGACTGCGCGTCGTTGTTCCGGTCGGCGACGGCGTCCGCCGAGAACCCGCCGAACACCACCGAGTGCATGGCCCCGATGCGGGCACACGCCAGCATTGCGACGGCGGCCTCCGGCACCATCGGCATGTAGATCGTGACGCGGTCGCCCTTCCCGACCCCGAGCCCCTTCAGCGCGTTGGCGAACTTGCACACCTCGCGGTGGAGCTGCTGGTACGTCAGGGTGCGCGTGTCGCCCGGCTCGCCCTCCCACACGATGGCGGCCTTGTTGCCGCGGGCCGCGAGGTGGCGGTCGAGGCAGTTGAAGCTGGCGTTAATCGTGCCGCCCACGAACCATTTCGCGTGGGGGACGTTCGTCCAGTCGAGGACGGCGTCCCAGGGCTTGAACCAGTGCAGCGACCGGCCCTGCTCCGCCCAGAACCCGTCGGGGTCCGACTTGGCCCACTCCGCGAGCCGCTCGCGCTCCGCCGCGTTCACATTCGCCTGGGCGACAAACTCTGTCTGGGGGGGGAACTGCCGCGTTTCCTTCAGCACACTCGTGATGTTCTTGTCGGTCGACATGTCCGGGTTCCTGGTCTTTCGTCCGGCGGGAGGGAGTGTCGGGTCCGGTTCGGTATAACACACCTGCCCCCGAGCACCAAGTATGAAGAGGCCCGCCGAGGACGAATCCACCGATGACGAGTGACACCTTTACCATCGCCGCCGTGCAGATGAGGATCAGCCCGGACCGCGACGCCAACCTCGCCAACGCGGAACGCGCCATCGCCGAGGCCGCCAGGCAGGGCGCGCAGGTGGTGTGCCTGCCGGAGCTGTTCACCGGCCACTACTTCTGCCAGAAGGAAGACATCTCCCTGTTCGACCTCGCCGAACCGATTCCGGGGCCGAGCGAGGACCGGCTGGCGAAAGCAGCCAAGGCGAACAAGGTCGTTGTGGTGGGGTCGCTGTTCGAGAAGCGGATGGCCGGGGTGTACCACAACACCGCGACCGTCCACGACGCGGGCGGCCAGTTGCTGGGCATCTACCGCAAGATGCACATCCCGGACGACCCGCTGTTCTTGGAGAAGTTCTATTTCACCCCCGGGGACCTCGGGTTCAAGGTGTTCCCCACACCCGCGGCGAAGGTGGGCACCCTCGTGTGCTGGGACCAGTGGTACCCGGAGGCGGCGCGGCTCACCGCGCTCCAGGGCGCGGAGGTGATCTTCTACCCGACCGCGATCGGCTGGCACCCGCGCGAAAAGGAGGAGTTCGGGGCCGCGCAGCACTCCGCCTGGGAGACGAGCATGCGGGGCCACGCGATCGCCAACGGCACCTACGTGTGCGCGGTCAATCGCGTCGGACACGAGGTCATCGTGGGCGAGGGGCTGGAGTTCTGGGGCGGATCGTTCGTCAGCGACCCGTTCGGGCGCGTGCTGAAAAAGGCCAGCTCCGACAAGGAAGAGATCTTGGTGGTGACGTGCGAGCGAAAGCTGATGGAAGACGTGCGCCGCAACTGGCCGTTCTTCCGCGACCGCCGCATCGACGCTTACAACAACATCACCAAGCGCGTCGCGGACTGATCCCGTCGCGCGGGGCTCCACAATTGCACGGCTGCCCGGCACGAGACCGCGCCCCGGCCCTCGGCACCCGAACTCCATCCACACTCTCCCGATTCGAGGTCTACTCATGCGATACCGGCTCCTCTCCGCAGTCGCCCTGCTCTTCTGCCCCACGATAGTGGGCGCCGACTGGAAGCCCGCCCCCGCCCCGCTGATGACCAAGTGGGGCAAGAAGGTGACCCCCGAAAACACCTGGAAGGAGTACCCGCGCCCGCAACTGGTCCGCAAGGAGTGGCAGAACCTCAACGGGCTTTGGGACTACGCGATCACCAAAAAAGACGCCCCGAAGCCCGAACGCTGGGACGGCAAAATCCTGGTGCCGTTCTGCGCCGAGAGCGCGCTCAGCGGGGTGGGCAAACCGGTCGGACCGGACGACCGGCTCTGGTACCGCCGCGAGATCGACGCGAGCGCCTGGAAGGGGCGGCGGGTGCTGGTCCACTTCGGCGCGGTGGACTGGCAGGCGACGGTGTGGCTGAACGGTAAACCGCTCGGAACCCACACCGGCGGAAACGACCCGTTCTCGTTCGACATCACCGACGCCCTCAAGGACGGTAAAGGTGAACTGGTCGTTCAGGTCTACGACCCGACCGACTCCGCGACCCAGCCGCGCGGCAAGCAGATCCGCAACCCGCACGGCATCTGGTACACGCCGGTAACCGGCATATGGCAGACGGCCTGGATGGAGCCGGTCGCGAGCGACGCGCACATCCGCGGCGTCCGTGTCACGCCCGACATCGATAAGGGCGAAGTGGAGTTCGTTGTCGACGCGGTCGGGATGGGTAGTGCGGTGGACATCGGGGACAAGACGGACACCGGGGTGAAGGTGCGCGCGACCGGCAAGCCCGGCGAGCCGATCCGGCTGAAGGTCGAGAACCCCAAACTGTGGACGCCCGATTCGCCGCACCTCTACGACATCACGGTCACGCTTCACTCGCACGGGCGTGACAGCACGGCCGCCGACACCGTGACCACGTATTTTGCGATGCGCAAGATCAGCGCCGCGAAGGACGACAAGGGCGTGCTGCGGCTGATGCTCAACAACAAGCCGCTGTTCCAGTACGGGCCGCTGGACCAGGGCTGGTGGCCGGACGGGCTGCTCACCCCGCCGTCCGACGAGGCCATGAAGTACGACCTCGAGGTGCTGAAGAAGCTCGGCTTCAATATGCTCCGTAAGCACATCAAGGTGGAGCCGGCCCGCTACTACCGGTACTGCGACGAGATGGGGCTGCTCGTGTGGCAGGACATGCCCAGCGGCGGCGTGCCGTCGCGCGGCCAGCTCATCCCCCCGGGCGCGAAAGAGGACGCGAAGTTCAGCGACGCCGAGAAGAAGGTGTTCCGCGACGAACTCAAGGCGATGATCGACCACCTCCGGTTCTTCCCGTCCATCGTCGTGTGGGTGCCGTTCAACGAGGGCTGGGGCCAGCACGACACCAACGACATCCTGAAGTGGACGAAGCAGTACGACCCGACCCGGCTCGTCAACGGCCCGAGCGGCTGGGAGGACCGCGGGTTCGGCGACATGAAGGACGCGCACATCTATCCGGGGCCGGGGATGTTCCCCGTGATGCCGGACCGCGTCAGCGTGCTCGGCGAGTTCGGTGGCCTGGGACTGCCCGTGCCGGGGCACCTGTGGAAGAACACCAACAACTGGGGCTACCGCACCTACAAGACCGAACAGGAGCTGCGCGACAACTACCGGGTGCTCATGCGCCGGCTGCACCCGCTCGTCGGCAAGGGGCTCGCCGCGGCGGTCTACACCCAAACCACCGATGTCGAAGTCGAGGTGAACGGCTTCATCACCTACGACCGCGAGGTCATCAAGTTCGATGTCGCGGAGACGGCCAAGTGGCACAAGGCCCTGTACGGTCCGGCGCCCGAGTTGCGGGACATCGTCCCGACCTCCGAGGGGACGGCTCAGAAGTGGCGGTTCACCACCGACAAGCCCGCCGCCGGCTGGGAGAAGCCCGACTTCGACGCCGCGAAGTGGACCGAAGCGGACGCGGGGTTCGGCACCAAGGGTACACCCGGCGGCGTGATCCGCACCGAGTGGAAGACCAACGACATCTGGCTCCGCCGGACCTTCGACCTGAAGGAACTGCCGGCCGGCGAACTACAGCTCAGCGTACACCACGATGAAGATGTAGAGGTGTACATCAACGGCGTGCTGGCGCTCCGGGCGTCTGGGTTCACAACCGGCTACACCGAGTACGACCTCACCCCGGAAGGGCGCAAGGCGCTGAAGGCCGGGACGAACGTGATCGCGGTTCGCTGCAAACAGACCGGCGGCGGGCAGTATATCGACGTGGGGTTGGTCGAATACGTCCCGCCGAAGAAGTAACCGATAGCACGATCGCGTCTTGCGTGCGGGCCGTTCGCGGCCCACACGCAAGACACGACTCATTCGCGGTCTGTTGATATCTCTTTTGTCTGCTTCTTGTGGCACAGACATTCCTGTCTGTGCAGCGTGAGAAGGCTGCACAGACAGGAATGTCTGTGCCACAAGAAGCAGACAAAACCAGCCGTGAATCAGAACCGTCGGAGCGAGTACGGGGCCGGGTCGATGTGCGTCTTCCCGCCCCCCAGCATTTCGGCCACCAGCTTCCCGGTGGCGGTCGCCATCGAGAGCCCGAGCATGTTGTGCCCGGCGGCGATCAGAACGTTGCTCATCGCCGGCGCGAAGTCGATCACCGGAACGCTGTCGTAAGTCATCGGCCGCCAGCCCCACCACTCCTCTTGAACCGGTTCCGCCAGCGGGTCGCGAAGGTACAGCTTCGCCCCCTCCGTCAGCAGTGACAGGCGGGACCGGTTCAGCGACTCGTCGTAGCCCCCGAACTCCATCGTGGAACCCAGACGGTAGCCGCTCGCGAACGGCGTAACCGCCACCCGGTGTTCCTCGAAGATGAGCGGGTACTTCGGGCACACCGCCGGGCGCGGCATGGTGATCGAGTACCCCTTGCCGGGCTGGATCGGCACCCGGCACCCGAGTTCCGCGTTGAGCTTCGGGGTCCACGCGCCGGTCGCGATCACGAACTGGTCCGCGGCAACCTCACCGGAAGCGGTTTTGACCGCCGCCACCGTGCCGTTCCCCTTCACGAATCCCGTGAAGGAACAGTTCTCGCGGATCTCGACGCCGAGGCCCGTGAGCACGCGCTTCAGCTCGCTCATCAGCCGGTCGGGCCGCAGGTGCGCGTCGGATTCGTAGAGGTAACCGCCGGCCTGACCGGGGTTGAGGGCCGGTTCGAGTGCGGCGAGAGCCGCGGAATCGAGTGGGCGCGCGGGCATGTTGAACTCGCGCGCGAGCAGTTCGTTCGTGTGGGCGTAGTGTTCGAAGTGCTTTGGCGTCCGGAACACGAAGAGTAACCCCTTCGTTTCCCATTCGCACTCCAGCCGCTCCGTTTCGACCAGTTGCTCGAACAGGGACCGCGACGAGTTCAGCAGCGCCTGGATGGCCCGGCCGGCGGCCATCATGTCTCGCGCGTTGCACCGCCGCGCGAACCCGAGGAACCAGCCGAGGTTGGCGAGCGCCACGCCCGGGCGCACTTTGAGCGGCGAGTTCCGCTGGAACAGCGTTTTCAGCGTGGACCCGATCGCCCCCGGCCCGGCGAACGGCAGCACGTGACTCGGGGACACGTACCCACAGTTCGCGTGCGAGCTGCCCGAGCCGAAGCCCTTCTGCTCGACGATCACGACCTGTTTCCCGGCCTTCGCCAGCGCGTACGCACTGCACGCCCCGACGACCCCGCCGCCCACAACAACCACGCGCCGCATACGCCCTCCACAAAACGCCAAGAGTTTCCGACGGGCTCACGGGACGAACGAGCGGACCGTCTCCGCAGATCTTTCTATCCTGTGGCCCGTCGAAAGCTCACATCTTCCGGACCGGCGGGTCACTTCTTCGGACGCGGCTGGGTGGTGTACGGCGCCTCGTCCGTGCGGAACGGGGTCGCCGGCAGCCCTTCCTTGTTGAAGAAGTTGAGCGTCGGCTTGGCGAAGTTCACCCACCCGTAGCGCACCGCGACCGGTTCCGGCACCAGCTCGCTGCTGAGCACCACCGTGTCGTCCTTGATCGCGGCCTTGGCGGGAACGAACTTCCCGTCCTTGCCGGCAACTTGGAAGCCCACGAGATCGCCGTCCTTCGCCACCAGCCCGCCGCCGACGTTGTCGAACGTCAGGGTGGCGGCGCCGCTCGCGTACTTCACGTCCTTGAGGGTCGGGCCGTAGTACACGATCTTCTTGCCGTACTCGATCCCGAGCGCCGCCAGCGCGAGCCGCTCGCCCACCGGCTGCTTCGGCTTCGGGTGGATGTCGGTCTCGTTGCCCACGTCGGTGATGACCGCGATGCCGGTCTTCGGGAGCGCCTTGGTGGCGTACAGTTGCGCGTCGCGGAGTTCGGCGTAATCGACCCCGCTGGCGCCGCCGCGGAACGGGGCCAGTTGCACCAGCATGAACGGCAGCTCGCAGTTGAACTGTTTGCGCCAGTCCTTGATCATCGCCGTGAACAGCGTGCGGTACTCGAACGCCTTGCCCGCGTTCGACTCGCCCTGGTACCAGATCGCGCCCTTCACCTTGAAGTTCAGCAGTGGGTAAATCATCGCATTGTAGAGCACGCCCGGGGTGCCCGGCCCGAGCGCGGGCGGGGTGGCGCCGGGCTTGGTGGGCTCCTTCGGGACCGGTTTACCGGCGGCCTTCAGCTTGTCCGCGTTCTCCTTCCACTTGGCGAGCGCCGTCTCGTAATCGGCCTGGGCCTTCTTCGCGTCGTAGTTCTCGTACCCCTTCACCGCGGCGCGGGCGGAGTCGGCGTAGTACTTCAGGCTCGGGTCGGCGTCGAGCGCTTCGAGGCTGGCCCACGCCTGCGCCGGGGTCCCGCCCCACGAGGTGTGGATCAGCCCGACCGGCACGCCGAGTTCCTTCTGGAGCTTCTGGCCGAAGTGGTACGCCACGGCCGAGAAGCCGCCCACGGTGTCCGGACCGCTGACCGACCACTTGGTGAAGTGCTTGAGGTCGTTCTGGTCCTGGATCGGGTGCGGCGCGGTGCGCTTCTGCACGGTGAACAACCGCAGGTTCGGGTTTTCTGCGCCCTTCTTCACGTCCTCGGGCGACTCGCCGGCGTTGACCGACCATTCCATGTTGGACTGGCCGGAGCACACCCACACCTCGCCCACCGCGACGTTCTTCAGTTCGACGGTGTTGGTGCCCTTGATCGCCAGCGTGAAGCCGGTGCCGGCGGTCTGCTTCGGCAGCTTGACGACCCACTTGCCGTCCTTGTCGGCCGCGACGCTCGAAGCGGCGGCGGAGGCCTGTCCGGGCGCCTGCCGGGTGAGCTTGACTTCGACCTGTTCGCCGGCCCCGGCGGTGCCCCAGACGGTCAGCTCGGTGCCCTGCTGGAGCACCATGTTGTCGGAGAAGAGTGGGTGTGGTTTAACGTCGGCGCGGGCGGTGCCCAGCGCGAGCACGCTCACCGAAACGGCGAGCAGCGCGGCCTTGAACGAGCGCATGTGACGAGGCTCCAGTGGTGCGAGAGGGAAGCCGGAAGGTAGGCGCACGACAGATTAAACCGCCGCGCGCCGAAAGGCAATCGGGCGCGCCTCAAATCGCCGCCTCGGCCGCGCGGCGCATCGCGCCCCAGGTCGTCGCGATGTCGTCCCATTGGGTCGTCAGCCCGGCGATCGACACCCGCACCATCCACCGCCCGCCGAGGACGGCCGGGGTGAGGTACGCCAGCCCGGAGGCGTTCACGCGCTCGCACCAGGCGCGGGTGTGCGCGTCGAGTGCGTCGCCTTCCAGCCCCGGCGGCTCGTGGCGCACGCACACGGTCTGGAGCGGCGCCGGCGCGACGACCTTCCAGTTCGGGGTTCGTGCCACCTCGTCCGCGAACCGCCGCGCGTACCCCATGTCGCGCCGCAGCCGCGCCTGAAGCCCCGACACCCCTTCCCCGCGGATCAGGCACCAGAGCTTCAGCGCGCGGAACCGGCGGCCCAGCGCGATGCCCCAGTCCCGGTAGTTGGGCGCCTTGCCGTCGGCCGCCGTGCGCAGGTAGCTCGGGCTCGTGGACATCACCCGGATCAGGTGCTGCGGGTCGCGGACGTAGTACAGCGAGCAGTCGAACACCGCCCCGAGCCACTTGTGCGGGTTGAGCACCAGCGAATCCGCGCCCTCGACGCCGTCCCACATCCACCGGCACTCCGGCAAGATCATCGCCGAGCCGGCCATCGCGGCGTCCACGTGAACCCAGAGGTTGTACCGCGAAGCGACCGCGCAAACGGCCTTCACCGGATCGAGCGCGGTCGATGCGGTGGTGCCTGTCGTGGCGACCACCGCGCACGGCACCTTCCCCGCGGCCACGTCCTCGCGGACGAGCGATTCCAGTGCGTCGGGGCGTATGGCGAACGACTCATCGACCGGCACCACCCGCAGGTTGTCGCGGCCGAACCCGGCCAGCAGCGCGGCCTTCTCGACGGAGCTGTGGCTCTGGCTCGAAACGTACACCGTGAGCGGCTTCGGTTCCGCCTGGAGCCCGCCGCGGCCGAGGGAGAAGTTCGTCGCGCGCTCGCGGGCGCAGAGCAGCGCCAGGAGGGTGGCCGTGGACGCGGTGTCCTGAATCACCCCGCTCCACGCGGGGGACAGCCCGACCATCTGCCGCACCCACTCGCACGACACCTCTTCGAGTTCGGTGAGCGCGGGGCTGGACTGCCAGTTCAGCCCGAGTTGCCCGAGTCCGGCGGCGAGCATGTCGCCGAGGATGCTGGCAGGCGCGTCGTTCGACGGGAAGTAACCGAAGAACCGCGGGTGCTGCCAGTGCGTGAGCCCCGGTTGAAGCACGGCGTCCAGGTCGCGCATGACCGCGCTAAACAGCTCGGCCTCATTCGGCGGTTCGGTGGGAAGTTGGCCCTTGATCGCACCGGGTTCGGTAGTCGCGCGCACCGGCCGCGTAGCGATGCCCGCGTGATAATCCGCAATCCAGTCGATCAGCGCGTGGCCGTAGGCGCGGAATTCGTCGTTCGTCATGACACACCCGTCAATGGAGAGGTCGTAAGTCGAAGCCAGACGCCGCAAGGTCCACGCATTCAGGCGCCGGAGGCGGGTCCGTTAACACAACTTTTTACCGCTCCTGGTAGTTCCGGAGGTCCGAACTGCTTCCGGCCAGCCAATCGAAGCATCAGAGCCACGATTCCCACGGGAGCGATGGTGTCGCCGCCACGAACAAACCACCTCCGCAACCAATTCCACCACAACACGTTACAGCACATTCCCCACGAGAGCGTGGCCGGGTTTCGAGTTGATTCCGGTCGCGAAAATCGAGGTCCAATCGCGTGATTCGGAGGGAGCAACCGACCCAGCCCGCGACCAGTCGAACGCCGGCGAAGTGGTAGTCGGCGCCCCGTCGCGGTCCAGTCCGTTGCGGTCGGTGCGCAAGCGTCGGGCTTGTAATGCTCTCCGGGAACGTTTGACGCGGAAGAGAGAAAACGAACACGCCGCGAGCTTGCTCGCGGCGTGTTCCCGGGTTGCTCCACTTCTCAACCTGTGGCGCGGAGCGCTCACGGCACCGCCGAGCGCTCGGCCAGTTAGCATGCAGCGGAACCACGATCCGCGGGGTTGTTCCCGACCGCTGCATGCTAACTGGCCGAGCGCTCGTTAGCGGTGCTGGAACAGCGCTCCCCGCGCGGGGTGTGAAGGCAGTTGCTCGGACGACGCAACATCGTCCTGTCGCAGAGCGACGAGCTGAAGCAACCCAGTTGGTACGTAGTGAAGATACCCGCCCGCCCGGCGGCGGCAATCTCGGGTGCGTGCGAATTGCGGCTTGCGAGCGTGCTGTAACCGCGACACAATCACTCTCCCACCCACGAGGCCCTACCACCATGCGCCACGTCCTCGCGCTGACGCTGCTCGGTCTGACCGCCACACTGAGCGCCGCCGACAAAGACGAACTGTTCACCGCGAAACCGCTCACCGAAAAGAACAGCTTCACCCCCGGCATCGAGGGGCCGTGCTGCGACGCCGCGGGCAAACTGTACGTCGTGAACCTCAAGCTCAACGGCGACGGCACCAGGAAGAACGGCGACATCGCGGTGATCGCGCCCGGCAGCAAGCCGAGTGTGTACATCGACCTGCCCGAAAAGAGCGTCGGTAACGGCATCGTGTTCGACACCAAGGGGTTCATGTACGTCGCCGATTACACCGGCCACAACGTCCTCAAAATCGATCCCAAAACCAAAGCGGTCGCGGTGTTCGCCCACGAGCCGACCGCCAACCAGCCCAACGACCTCGCGATCGCCCCGAACGGAACCCTGTACGCATCCGACCCGAACTGGGCGAAGGGCACCGGACAGCTCTGGAAGGTCGCGACCGACGGAAAGTTCACCAAGGTGGCGGCCGACATGGGCACCACCAACGGGATCGACGTTTCGCCCGACGGCAAGACGCTCTACGTGAACGAGAGCGTTCAGCGCAACGTGTGGTCGTTCCCTATCCAGGCTGATGGCACGCTCGGCGAAAAGAAGTTACTCAAGAAGTTCGACGACCACGGCTTTGACGGGATGCGCTGCGACGCGGACGGGAACCTGTACATCACGCGCTACGGCGCGGGCACGGTCGTGAAGATGTCGCCGGACGGCAAGATCCTGAAGGAGATCGACGTGCTCGGGAAGAAGCCGAGCAACATCTGCTTCGGCGGCCCCGACGGCCGGACGGCCTACGTTACGGAAGTCGAGTTCAACCGCGTGGTGACGTTCCGCGTGGACCGGCCGGGCCTCGCGTGGGCGCGGCTGCACGCGAAGGAAACCGGAACCGTCGAGCTGTTCAACGGCAAGGATCTGACCGGTTGGGGATACGTGAAGGGCGCCACATTTGAGGGGTTTGACGGAAAGACGGAATCGTCCGACAAGCGGTATTCTGCGAAGGACGGTGTACTCGTGGTGAACCCCGGTAAGGGCCTCAACCAACTGTGGACCGCCGCGAAGTTCCCGACCGACTTCGAGCTGCGCCTGGAGTTCCGCGCGGGGGTGAACGCGGACAGCGGGCTGTTCGTTCGCGGGCCGCAGTTGCAGGTGCGCGACTACCTCGTCGCCGGGCCGTACAAGGACCTCAAAAAGTACAAGCCCCAGGACTGGAACGAGATCGTGGTGGTGGTGCGGGGCGAGGTGGCGCACTGCACCTGCAACGGCGAGGTGCTGAACGACAAGATGAAGGTCCCCGCGACCGGCCCGATCGGACTGGAAGCCGACCGCGGGCAGATGGAGTACCGCAACATCCGGCTGAAGGAACTTAAGCCGTAGAGCGCATGGCGGAACAAGCCCTGTTCGGGAGTACCGCCAGCGCGAGGCAAGGGCAATGCAGCGATCAAAGGCAATGGAGGAGCTAAGAACATTTTTGACAGGATCAACAGGATCAACCGGATGAAGACCGATCGATTTGAAACCGCGTCGATCCTGTCAAAGTTCGTCTTCAAAACACGAGGTCCGGGTGAGGGGAGACGAAGCCACGACCAGCCAGCGGTTTTGAAGGAGCCGTAGTCTCGAATTCCAGGTTCCAGATCAGCAGCGAACCAGATCAGCCCCCGACTCACACCGAATCCAGTTGAAGAGTAACTGCGTTCTGTAGGCCGTCTGTGTGAGGCCGGCGCGACACCACCCGTGTACCACCGGCCTCACACAGGACGCCGACAGAATACGGCGTGGATACTCATCAACCGCATTCCAGTAGTTTCCAGTGGGTGTAGCAGACCCAGCCACAGGCCTTTGAGTGTGGTCCGCTCACTCCGTGAGCGGTTGCTCCGGTTATCGGATGCGCGTTGCGCGCAACGACGGGGCCGCACGCCAGCGAAGCGAGTCGGGGGCGCGGAACGACCGCTCACGGAATGAGCGGACCACACTCAAAAATCAAAACCGCGGCTCGAACTTGAAACGACTGGATTCGGTATCAAGCACCTCGGGCCTCCGGCAGCGGAGCCGGCTTCAGCGACCGCCCGCCGGGGCCGGTGCGAGTCGTTTCGGCTCGTGCTGCGAACTGAGCAGTTTCAGCAACTCGGCCACCTCTTCGTGCCCCTTAATTGACTGGCGCACGACCAAGAGTTGCTTCACGGGCAGGAACTCGATGCTGGCGTCCCCGTCCCAGGACCGCGGCTCGACGGCGGCTCGCACCACCTTGACCAGAGACGCGCCCTGCTTCTCATCCCCGGCCAAATCACCCACGGGGTACACCCGCACGACCGGAGCCGCGGCCCGCGCGTCAGCGGCACGTTGCAGTTGTTTTTGCCTCTCGACTTCCATCCGCTCGATGTATTTTGAGAGCGTTTGTGATTCCGCCCTCAGCACGGTTATTTGCTGTCGGAGTTCGTAGCACTCGCGCTCCAGTGCGACAATTCGCTCTTTATCAGGGTTCTGCACCGGCTGCGGGTTCGGGGCCGGCAAAACGTCAGGAGCCGTTGCAAGCGCCGCACCTCGCCTGTTCATTTCGACCGAGGCCCGAGACTCATGGTTCTGCCGCGCCGCTCTCTCCGCGTCCATTGCGTCCCGCTGGTGCTGGAGTCTCTCGCGTTCTCGCTCCAGTTCGGTCATCCGCTCCTGGTCCGGGCTCCGGACCACCGGCTTCGGGTTCGACGCCACCGGAGCGTCGGGTTCCTTGGGGGGCGCCGCAACGACCGCGTTGGACCGCCATCCGGCAGTACCGACGGCCGCGACCGCGATGGCCACGACCGCGGTAACGATGATCGTCTTGAGTTTGGTCAACGACATTGATTTCATCATCCCCTCCATCAGCGCGGCGACCGGCGCGGCAACAACGGCTTCGCCGGACGGTATGAGTACCCCCAGTTGAATCGTCGGAGCGACCAGTTCGGCCGCGACGGTAGCCGGAGCGACGAGCCCGGCCACCGGCACAACGAGGCCGTACCGGGACAGCCGCCGCGCCAGGAGGGATCGCCCGCGGGCGAGGCGGCTGGAGAGCGTCCCCTCGGTCCATCCGAGTTGGCCCGCGGCGTCGCGCCGAGACAGCCCCTCCAGGTCGCACGCCACCACCGCCGCACGGTACACCGCGGGCAGGGCGGCAAGTTCCCGGTCCAGCGCGTCGCGCAGTTCGGGCGCGAGCCGCGCATCGTCGTGCGTCACCTCTTCGGTGCGCTGGGCTGCGGCTCGGGCTTCCCGGGTCTGTCGGGCGGACGACATCCGCCGTGCGGCGGAGGCGGTTCGGCACGCCACGCCGTAGAGCCAGTTCCCGACCAACGACCGTGGGGTGATGACCCCGGCCCGGCGGGCCAGCACCAAGAACGTGGCCTGGAACGCGTCCTCGGCGTCCTGCCGGTGGCGCAGCACCCGCCGACAGGTGCCCAGCACCATCGGCCCGTGTCGATGCACCAAGGCCGCGAACGCGGACTCGTCTCGGGCGGTAACAAACCGGTCAAGGAGTTCCGCGTCGGACGTACTGTCGTTCGTCGTGACCAGTTTCCGCAGCCGCGCGAGGTCGGTCATGTTGAGTGTCTCCGGGACACCCTTCATTGTCAGCCGAGGGGCCGGCGCGTCCGCGAGATTTCTTTCGAGGAGGTGAAGTCGCGTGGGCCTGGGAATGAAACGATTGTCCGGGCGGCGGTTACATCGGCTCGAGCAGTTCCGTCGCGGTCGGCGTGACTTGGTTCAGGGGTAGCGCGTAATACGGCGTGCGGCCGAGCCGTGAGAACCCCATGCGCCGGTAGTACCGCCGCAAACGCACGGTCGCCGCCCGCCGCTCCTCACGGCCCGCGTACCGCGTGAGCCAGCGGGCCGGCACCCGGAGCACCGAGGCCGCGTCGTGCCGGAGCGGGGAGATGTCGCTGACCGCCAACCCGCACCCACCCCCTATGAGGTCCACCAACTTGCGGACGGCCAGGAGCCCGAGCTTCAGTTTGCGCCACTTGGGCGCCAGCACCACGTAGTCGAGCACCAGCAGGTCGGGATCGGCCGCGTCGAACCGGGCCATCACCTCCTCGCGGAAGTGGTACCGCTCGGGCTCGTACAGAAGGGCGTGCAGGTAGTTCAGTTCGCTGCTGTGGCAGTCGCACACGTCGAACAGGGATTCGCCCGCGTTGTGGGCCAAAGCGACATGAACGCGCATCGCGGCCAGACGACCGACTTTCGCGACGGTCCCGGTCTCCTCGTCCGTGCAGGTGACTACGCCCGTGTACTCGGACACGAAGTCGCTCGGCTCACCGTCCGGGTGCAGGCTGGTACCGGTCCGTAACTCGATGTTGAAAGAGGCCATACACTCGACCTACTGCCCGCCGCTCACATATCCAACGTCGATTTCGCCGAGAGTGGTCACGGTCGCACAGGTTCACTGGATGTCGGCCACCGTGGGACGTTGACCCAGATGGTGACTGGACCGTGCGGAACATTTTCGAAGATTTGGTGAAAAGGGAGTTGACACGGAGGTGTGACTCGGAGAAATTCAGCTCACGCGTCGGCGCCCCCTCTCACGAGCGTGGAACCGACCGACAGGCCGACTACTCTCTCACCGGCCTGGAAACAGTACCACCCGTACTTGTGACAGCCTCTCCCTCTGTCACGAGTACGGGTGGTATGTTTTGGTTCAGATGACGAATCGCTGAGCAGGACGCCTCTCCCCACATCTTGCTCAGCGACTCGCCTCGTGAAAGAACTAAAAGCACACACCGCGCCAATTCCAGGCCCGATCGACTCACTTTTTCCTAAGTGATTAAATGCAGACACTTTAAGAAAACCAGAAATTGCTACACAAGTTTCAGAGGCCTTCTCCTGTTGCCCGCATCTTGAGCAGACCCAAACATCTTTGCGCCTTGATTCGGCAGCCCCATCCTACGGGTCTAGTTTGTTCGCCGAGGGTGTGTACTTCGCCACAGTCCAATTTGAAGATGATCCTCGCCTTCCACAGCCCTTGCCGGAATAGTGCAGAATCAAGGCAATAAATTCAAATAAACATTGAAACAAATTAGCCACGAGACGCACAAGGCCCATTCGCGAGGGCAGCACTTTCTGTTCAAAGCTGACGGACGCGGTGCTCCGGCGATTGGCCGGAGCACCGCGCCTCAAGATCGTGAACATGACCGATGCGGGCGTGACGGAGTTTCGGAAGAAGATATCGGGGTGCGAGGAATCAACCTGTGAAGCTGGCGACCTCAAGAAGCGTCGCCGCCGTAAGATAGGATGCAGTTCATCGCCCAGACCGCATCCGTCTGGGGGCGCCGGGGAGCCCGAAGTGCGCCCGCCGCTGCCTACCGGTTCGCTCGGTTGCGGTGCGGCGTGTTTTGGAATTGACTCGAACGTAGCCCCGGCGCACGGGGCGGGTAACATAAGCCTCTCTCCGAACGCCCGGCGACGGCATCGGCGACGTGCCCGCGGGGGCGTCTCGAACGCGATCCGGTCTTCCGCCGAGCCGGCCGGTCGCGACCGCATGCGACGCCCGCGCCCGGAACGTACAGGAGTTCTCGGGGATGAGAGTCGAAGAACTTGGCCGGATCCTTCGCGACATCGACCCGGCCGTCGTCCTCGTCACCGAGCCCGTTCTCGCCCGGGTCGTTCAGAAGGTGGCCGGGCGCACCTGGGCGGTCTGGCGGGTGCCCCACAGCCACTGTTTCGTCGTCGACCGATTCACGCTCTTCAAGCACGTCGAGCCGGACGAGCTCCAACTCCCTTCAGACCACTCGCTCCCCCAGCACGTCCTGCTGCTCGAGCGCCCGGCCCCCGAGTTGCTCGCCGGCAGCCGGGACGAGCTGCTCGGCCGGTACTGGCGCCTGCTGTTCCACGCCTGCGTCCACCGGGAAATCGAGCCGCGGCTCGGCGCGCTCGCGCCGGACGCGCTCCGGGAGCGGATCGAAGCGATCGGCCCGGCGGCCTTCGAGGAGGTGCGGAACGTGCTGCTGGAGGACCGGCAGCTCGCGCCCGACGCCGACGACCGGGCGGTGTACTTCGAGTTCGCAGCGTACTTTCTGGAGCTCCGGTTCTTCAACCCCGCCCTGATACCGGTCTCCTTCCCGCGGCTGTCGGCGGCCGAGGCCGCCCAGGTGCTGGACCGGGACGTGGACGGGGCGGGGCTGTTCCGCCGCACCCGGCCGCCCGGCACCCCGGACCCGGCCCCGCGGACCGACGACCAGTCGGACGAGTCGCACGACTACTACCACAAGCTCGTCCGGCACGCCCGGCGGGCCGCCGCGACCGGCGACACGGTCGCGGCGGCGGTGCTCCGCACCCGCGCCGCCCGGGTCGCCCCGGCGGTGCTGACGGTCCCGACCCAGGAGGCCGCGCGGGCGGACGTTCACGCCCTGGTCGATCGCCTCCGCCGCGCCATCGGGGCGACCGACGACGAGTCGGAGAACTGGCGCCGGGTGCTCCCGTCGCTCCTCGATAAGGCCGACCAGGGGGTGCGGCCGGTCGAAGCGTCCATCCTGTACGACTTGCAGCGGGCCTGCCGCGACCACGAGGAGCCGGTGTACGCCCTGGACGCGGCCGAGTGGGTGCTGTCCGTGGGGAAGCGGCCGATCCGCCGGCCGCTGGACAGCGAGCGGTTCGTCCGGGTGCCGGCCCAGTTGCGCACGGCCCTCCACCGGCTCACGGCGGCCCGGCTCAGCGACGCCGACCGACAGGCCCTCGCGGCCCTGCTGCGCGGGGCCATCGAGCGGGCCGAGCGGCGGCTCCGGGAGCGGTTCCGCCCGATCCTGACCGACGCGCTCCACGACGCCGGGCTCCAGCCCGCGACCCTGCCGGAGCGGACCGCGCTGGAGAAGACGGTCGAGGAGCTGCTGGACCGCGTCTCCGCGTCCGGGTTCCTCACCTTCGCCGACGTCCGGGACGCCATCGCCCGCGGCCAGATGAAGCTGCCGGACCTGAGCGGCGGCCCCGAGTACCTGGGCGGCGACCCGCTGCTGCGGTTGGACAAGCGGCTGGCCGCCCTGATGGACGGGGTGTACCGGCGGGGCGAGTCGTACACCCGGCTCCTGGAAGGGCTGACGGCGATCGGGTTCGGCACGCAGGGCGGGCGGTGGGCGGTCACCAACGTCGCCGTGCCGTTCCTGGGCGCCTTCCTGCTGGCCGAGTTCGTCTGGATGCTCGTGTTCGACCGCCGGGCGGCGGTGGCGAAGCGGGCGGGGGAGACCGAGCCGGCGTTCTTCTCGGGCTGGAACGCGGAGTGGTGGTTCCACCTCGGGTGGGTGGCACTGGGCGCGGTGTTCCTGCTGGTCATCCGGTCGCCGCGGGTGCGGGAGACGGTGTCGTCGGTTTTCTGGACCGGGTACCGGGTCGCGCGGTACGTGTGCTGGGACCTGCCCGCGCGCGTGTGGAGCACCCCGTGGGTGCGGGCCCTCGTGGCCAGCGCGGTGGGGCAGACCGTGCTGAACCTCGGGCTGAAGCCGCTCGCCCTCAGCGGCACCCTCTGGGTCCTGTTCCGCGAGCAGCTCTGGGACAGCGGCTGGGCGGCCCGGGCGGTCACCCTCGCGGCCGCGGTGTTCGTGGTGAACACCCGGCCGGGGCGGGCGGCCGAGCAACTGCTGCTGACGGCGGCCCGCGGCCTGCTGGACGTGCTCGCGTCCGCCCCGGCCCTGCTCGTGTGGGTGAACGACCTGTTCCGGGACCTGCTCGACGCGCTCGACTGGGTGCTCACCCGGGCCGAGGACTGGCTCCGGCTCCGCGGCCGCGCCGGCCCGCTCTCGGTCCTCGCGCGGGTGATCGCGGGCCTGCTCTGGATGCCGTTCGCGTTCCTGGTGCGGTTCTACGCGGTGGTGCTGATCGAGCCCATGATCAACCCGCTGAAGCTCCCGCTCACGCTGCTGTGCGCGAAGTTCGTGTACCCGCTGTTGCTCCTGTCACCGCAGATCCTGGTGCGGGACCACAGCTCCCCGCTCGGCTACGGGTCGCCGCTGGTGGCCGCCCTCGCCCCGTACCTGAGCCAGCCGGTGGGGTTCGTGTTCGTGATGGGCACCCTGTGGCTGATGCCGGACGCCCTCACGTACCTGGTCTGGGAGATGCGCGAGAACTGGCGGCTGTTCCGGGCGAACCGGCCGACGACGCTGCGCCCCGTTGCCGTCGGGCCGCACGGGGAGACGGTGAAGGCGCTGCTGCACCGCGGGTTCCACTCCGGCACGCTCCCGCGGCTGTACGCCCGGCTCCGGGCCGGCGAGCGGGAGGCCACCCGGACGGACAACTGGCGGGACGTTCGCGCGCACCGCCAGGCGCTCGAGGAGCTGGAGGAGGCGGTCCGTCGGTTCGTCGCGCGGGAGCTGGTCGCCGTTCTCAACCCGGGCGCCGGGCGGCACGGGTGGGGCGGCCCGGTGCTCGACGTGGGGAAGGTCCAACTGGCCACGAACTGCGTCCGCGTCGAGCTCACCGGGGGGGCGGGGGAGGCCGCATGGCTGGCGTGGGAGGACCGCTCCAGCTGGCTGGTCGCCGGCTGGGACCGGATCGGGTTCCTGGCCGATCTGCCGCCCGGCCCCGCACGGGAGTTCGAGAACGCGCTGGCGTACTTGTACCGCCGCGCGGGGGTGGATCTGGTGCGCGAGCAGGTGCGTGCCGCGCTTCCGCCGGCGGCCCTGTTCGACGTTTCCCCGGCCGGGCTGCTCGTGCAGTACGGGCCGCTCGAGTCGGGGCCGCCGGTGCTCTACGACCTGTTCGAGCCGGGGGACGAGTTGCGACCGCTGACCCCGGCCGGCCGGCGCCCCGCCGTGGCGCCCGCACTGGAGGCCCGAAGGGTCATGTTCCGCCGCGTGGAGCTGACGTGGGGGGAGTGGGAGAAGGTGTGGGACGCGCGCCCGGACCAACCGACCTCGCCGGACGCACCCGTCCGGCCGCCGTTCGGCCCTCGCGAATTCACTCACAATCTCCTGCCGGCCCGCGCCCCGAGCCCCGCCGGCGACAAGGGGTTTTCGGCCGAACTGGCGCCGCCCCTTTCAGGCATTCCGCGCGAGGCACTCGGCCCCGCGGGTGAGCCACGGGAAATCTGATTCGGTCGCGCAGGCACAAGCGTCCGTTGATCGCGGCGTGGCACACGCCACCCGCGCCGAACGACGCGATGCGTTCGGCGCGGGTGGCGGAAACGAGATTCCGGCGCGCCCCCGCCGGCCCCATTGCACACCGCCGGCGGGCGGTCGTATGCTCACAGTCCCCTCTCCGCCACACGCACCGCTCAGGAGTGATCCGTGATCCGACTCCGTTTCCCGGGGCTCGCCGGTCTCGTTCTCGTGGGACTCGTCGCGGCCCCCGACGCCCGCCCCGCCGCGGCCGACGGCCCCGCGCCGGGGACGTTCGCCGCGTTCGCGGACGATTACTACGCCGCCCTGTTCGCGTGGGACCCGAACCAGGCGACCTACGCGGGGGTACACGACTTCGACGCCCGACTCGCCGACCTGTCCGCCGCCAGTTTCGCCCGCCGGACGGCGGACCTCAAGAAGCTCCACCAGCGGCTGAAGGGGCTCCGCGCCGGGTCCCTCACGGACGCCGAAGCGATCGACGCCGAGGCGCTCGAGCACGCGATCCGCGCCGAGCTGCTGGAGCTCGAAACGGTCCGGGACTGGAAGCGGAACCCGGTGGTGTATCTGAGCAAACCCGCCGAGGGCATCGACCTGCTGATGAAGCGGTCGTTCGCCCCGCCCGCCGACCGGCTCAAGGCGGTGATCGGGCGGCTGAAGGCCGCGCCGCCGCTGCTGGCGGCGCTGCGGGCGAACGTGGACAACCCGCCGAAGGAGTTCACGGACCTGGGCGTCATCGTGGCCAAGGGCTCGGCCCAGTTCTTTCGCACCGATCTGCCGGCCTGGGCCCGGACCGCGGCCGGCGCGGACGAGAAGCTGCTGGCCGAGTTCGGGGCCGCCAACAAGCCGGTGCTCGAAGCGTTCGAGGCGGCGGCGAAGTGGCTGGAGGCCGACGTGCGGCCGAAGTCGAACGGGGGGTACGCGATCGGCGCGGACGCGTTCGTGAAGAAGCTTGAGGCCGAGGAGATGCTGGACATCCCGCTGAACAAGCTGCTGGCCATCGGGGAGGCGAACCTGAAGCGGGACCGGGACGCGTTCGTGGCTACCGCGAAGCGGATCGACCCGAAGCGCACCCCGGCGGAGGTGCTGGCGACGCTCACCGAGGACCACCCGAAGCCGGAGGACCTGGTGGGCGCCACCCGGGGCACCATCGAGCGGACCCGAAAGTTCCTGATCGACAAGGCGATCGTGACGGTGCCATCGGAGGTGCGGCCGACGATCGCCGAGACGCCGGGGTTCATGCGGACCGGCGGGTTCGCCTCGATGGACACGCCCGGCGCGTTCGAGACGAAGGCCACCGAGGCGTTCTACTACGTCACCCCGCCGGAGCCCGAGTGGGAGCCGAAGCGGAAGGCCGAGCACATGCGCCAGTTCAACCGGACGGGCATGGACATCATCACGATCCACGAGGCGTTCCCCGGGCACTACCTCCAGTTCCTGTACGCCAAGCAGTACCCGACCAAGGTGCGCAAGCTGTACTTCTGCGGGACCAACGCCGAGGGGTGGGCGCACTACGCGGAACAGATGGTGGTGGAGGAAGGGTACGGCGCGGGGGACCCGCGGGTGCGGTTGGCCCAACTCAACGAGGCCCTGCTGCGGGACTGCCGGTACATCGTGGGCATCAAGTTGCACACGGAGGGGTGGACCGTCGAGCAGGGGAAGAAGTTCTTCGTCGAGCAGGGGTTCATCGAACCGGAGGTGGCGTTCCAGGAGGCGCGGCGCGGGACGTACAACCCGACGTACCTGTACTACACCCTGGGCAAGCTCCAGATCTACAAGCTGCGGGACGACTACCGGAAGGCGAAATGGGCGAACTTCCGGTTGCAGACGTTCCACGACGAGTTCGTCCGCCAGGGGGCGCTGCCGATCAAGCTGATCCGCAAGATCATGCTGCCCGGGGACACCGGCCCGACGCTCTGACGGGCGCGGCGATCGGCGCGAGGCTCAGCCCCGTCGCTCGCGCACCTGAAAACGGATGCCCCGGGCGTCACCTCAAGCTGGACGCCGGTCGGGCGGCAACCCCCGACCCGCACGCCGGCCCTTGTGTCACGATCGCGGCACGAGTATCCTCGCACCCGAGGAGAGTTGCCGGGCGGTGCGCCGCCGGCCGCCCCTCTTCGGTGGTTGCGCGGTTCGTCCGATCTCGGTTTTGTTCCGTCCCGGAGTTCGCCCGTGCTCGTATCGATCCTGTGCCCGGGGTGCTCGGCGGCGCTTCACGTACCCGCTGACCAACTCGGTCAACGTCGCCGGTGCGCTCGCTGCAACAGCGCGTTCAAGCTCGCGAGTCCCGTGGGCATCCCTCTGAACGAACGCGCCGAACCGCCCTTCACGCCGCAAGGCGCCGCGAGCGCCGAACCGCTCCCGCTACCAGACGACGAACCGCTCCCCCTGCCCGACGACGAACCGAGTCCCTTGCCGCGGTCGCGCGCGGTGAAGCCGCCGCCGCGTCGGCGGTGGGGGACGATCGCCGCGTGCGCGGTTGTCGGGTTCCTGGCGCTCGGCGCCTACGGCGTCGGCGGCTTCTTCACCATCCGCGCGCTCGTCCAGCGGGAACGTCCACCGGCCAACGGCCCAGAGCTAACAGGCGCCCCGGCCCTCCCGCCGGCGCAGCCGGAGCCGACCTCCGGCCCGACCGAGAACCCGGTACCCCCGCCCGAGCCCACCGAACCCGCTCCGGCCGGACCGATTCTGGTCGCGCCCCAGACGCCGACGCCACCGGTTAAATTCGTCTCACCGGACACCTTACAACTTCCGGGAGCCGTCACCAGCGTCCACGCCGGGGGCGGTGGGCGGTATCTGCTGTTCCACGTCCCCGCGCGCCGCCAACTCGTCACCTACGACGTTGTCGCCGGGCAGACCGTCAGCACGATCCCTGCGGACCCCGGCGCGCTGATCGCCGTCGGGCGGGAGAAGGTCTTTCTCGCCCACTCGAGCGACGGCCGCCTCTACCGGTTCGACATCCGCACCGGGGTGCTCGAAGGCGCCTCCGCGCCGCTCACCCCGGAACGGTTCCTGCGATTGGCGATCGGGTCGGGAGCGGGCGGGCCGCTGGTTCTCGTCAGCCAGGCGGAAGGCCGGCCGGTGCAGGTCCAGTTGTTCGAGCCCGACACGTTCACGCTGCTCCGGTACCCGATCGACGATCCCGACAGCCCGGCGCGGTCGTTCCCGCTCGCCCTGCCGACCGGTACGGCGAGCCTCGGGGTGAGCGCCGACGGCCGGGCGATCGCCGTCGGCGATCGGCTCTACACGCGGACGGCAAACGGGTACCGGGCCTGTGCGATCAACCCGTCAAGTTCGCTCGTGCCGACGGCCGACGGAAAGCTGGTGGTGGGTTCTGCGCTCGTCGGGGAAACCGGGCAGGTTTTCCAGTACGGCGACCGGCTGCTGCGCGCCTTCTTGCCGACCACCGGCCCCTTCTTCTTGAGCGTCGAGTACGGCGGGGGCAAATCGGGCCGGGCGATCAGCGTGAAGCTGCATGCCGACCAAGAGCCGGGCGCCTTCGCCGAACTGCCCTGCACCGCTGCGGTGCAAGAGTGGGTGAGCCAAAATGGCGCGAGTTCCAGCGAGCTCCGCCACCACCTCGTGTTCATACCCGACCCGGGTCTGATGGTTTTCGCCCCGTTCAAAGGCACCACCGCGCTCCTGTTCCGCATCGATCTGGGCGCCCTCCTGCCCCTCTGGCGCGAGGTCATGTTCACCTCCGTCCCCTCGGCCGCCATCCCGCCGAAGGGCTCGTACACGTACCAGTCGTCCGCGACCGCCCGGGACGGCGCCGCGCCGGCGTTCTCCCTCCAAGCCGGTCCGCCCGGCATGACCGTCACGCCGGACGGGCGGCTGACGTGGGCACCAACCCCCGCACAGCGACAACGACCGGCCGATGTTCGACTGGTCGCGCGGACCGGAACGGGAAAGCAAGCCGTGCAGCGGTTCACGCTGCTCCCGCCGAGCGAACAGGAGCGCGACCTCGCGGCCAACCCGCCCACGCCGGTCCCCCTTCCCGTGGCCACGGTCCCAGCCCCCAAGCGACCGGCGCCCGCCGTGCCACCGGTCACAAGCCCGCCGCCCGGCGCGGCGACGCTCGTGCGACCCAAAACGATCCCGCTTCCGGCGGCGGCGACATCGGTAGCGGTCGGCGGGGGCGGGCGGTACTTTTGCCTGTTCATACCCCTGACGGGTCAGGTGGCGGTGTTCGACGCCACCCAGGGCCAGATCACCAAGACGCTCGCGGTCGGTAAGGGGGCCTTACGGATCGCGGCCGGGGCCGAGAAGCTGTTCGTGGTCGATCCGCGCGAGAAGGTCGTGCAGAGGTGGGATCTGACGACGTTCGAAAAGGAGCTGACCGCCCCGCTCCCGGACAAGTTCGTGGCCGAGCGCGCCCTCATTGGTTCGGCCGCGACCGGCCCGCTGTGGCTGTTCGGCACCGGGGCCGCCGCTCTCGACACCCAAACGCTTCAGCGGATCGAGCTGAAGGCGGACAACTGGGAGTGGGACCGCCGCACGCACCACCGGGTGTCGGCCGACGGGCGTGTGCTCGGGACGCCGGCGGCGAACGGCCGGTCCGGGATGTCGCTGGCCACCTTGGTCGATCAAACCCTGCGCGTTCGGTCCGCGCCCAACCCGGCCGGGTTCGTGGCCCCGGGGCCGGACGGCCGCATCGCCTACACGCTGTTCGGGCGGTTCGCGCCGGACGGCCGAGCGGTCGGCGCGGACGGTGCCTCCGACCTCGCGCAGCCGTCCCTCTGCATCCCGCCGGCCGAGGGGTCGAGCCTCTTCCTGAGGATCCCTCCTCCGCCTCTCATGCCCTTCAACAACGCCCCCCGGGGCCTGCTCCAAGTCCTCCGATCCGAGGACGGGCGCACGCTCGCCGAACTCCCCATCGGTCCGGGCGCGGGGCCGCCGGGCGGCAACTACGCCATCGCCCCCGACCAGCGGTTCCTTCTGGTGCCCTCCGCCGACCTGATCGTCGAACTCGCGGAGTCGGGCGACCGGCTGTTGCTCCACCCGTTCGAGCTCGATAAGGCGCTCGCCCGGTTGGGGGAGGACTACCTGTTCGTGGACGGCCCGCCGAGCGCCGCCGCGGTCCGCGGGCGGGCGTTCTCCCTCGGCTTAACAATCCGGTCGAAGCTGGGCGGGGTGAAGGTGAAACTGGAGGCCGCCCCGGACGGACTGAAGGCCACCCCGGACGGCAAGATCGCCTGGACCGTGCCCGAGCACTTTCCCGACGCCGAGGCGATCGTCGTGCTGACGGTTTCGGACGCTTCGGGGCGCGAGGCGCTCCACACCCTTCGGCTGACGGTCCGCGGGGGGCAACCCGCCCCGGCGGCGGGCGCCAAGGTCGCCGAGGTCAAGCTCTCGGGAATGGTCGAAGACGTGGTGGTCGGAGCGGGCGGGCGGTTGCTGATCCTCCACGTGTCTCAAAAGGGACAGCTCGAGGTCTTTGACGCCGTTCAGGGAAAGGTGGTCAAAACCTTGCCAATGTCCGAAGGGGGAATCGGGCTTGCGGCCGGCCGAAGCCACCTGTTCGTCGCCAACCCGGCGGCCCGAACGCTCGACCGTTACAGCCTCAAGACGTACGAGAAGGAGGCGACTTCGCCGCTGCCGATCCCAGGGGCCGTTGCCGGATTGTGCATGGGCTCGGCGTCCGATGGCCCCTTGCTGATCTGCCCGAAGGGCGACTCGAACGGGACCGGCCCGGTTCTGGTGGACCCGCTCACCCTCAAACCGATTCCCGGCGGGGACCGGCTCCCGCCGGTGGCCGCCCGGTTCGCCCGCGCCTCGGCGGACGGGAGCGTTTTTACGTGGCGCAACGAGGTCGGCCATGAAGGCCACAACATGACCTTTGTTGAGGTCGCGGCCGGGCGGGCCAAGTCCCGCACCTTCGGCGAGGGGAGCAGCCTGCTGTTGCCCGCGCCGGACGGTCGGTACGTGTACACGGGGTGGGGGGTTCACGACGGGTTGTTCCAGCGGCTGCACCCGACGAACGGAACCAACTCACCCGACCGCCCCTTTCTCCCCGCGTCCTCCGGGGGCGTATTCGTTCAGTTGGAACCCCTTACAGAAGGCCGGGACACCGGCGGCACGTCCAGCCTGCCGCGCCGGGGGCGCGTGAACTTCTTCCTCCCCGGCCAGCACCGCGCGTTCGCGTCGATCGACGGCATCGACGGGCTCGCCGGAGAGCACTACCACAACGGGCACATCGGCGGTTGGCTGATGCACGACAAGCGGGTCCACCTGCTCCCGGCGGCCGGGCGGCTGATCACCATTCCCGCGGCCAACGACACGCTGCACGTGTACCGGTACGACCTCGACGAACTGCTCACCCGGTCACGCACCGATTACCTGCTGTTCGCGTCCGCCCCGCCGACCGAGGCGGGGCGCGGGAGCGTGCTCGGCTACGCCCCGGTCGTCCGGTCCCGCACGGGCGGGGTGAAGGTGCGCCTCGACAGCGGCCCAGACGGGATGACGTTTTTGGACGGGCGGCTCGCTTGGAAGGTGCCGGCCGACTTCGCCGAGAGGGAGGTGAACGTTCTGCTCGCCGCAACCGACGCGAGCGGGCAAGAGGTGTTTCAGGGGTTCCGGCTCGCCGTCCGGGCGCGGACCGCGGGGGACGCCGATTCGCGGCCCGAACCGGTAAGCCCGAAGCTGGCAAACGGACCGGCCCCCGCGCCAACGCCGATCGGTCCGCCCGCGACGGTGGGACCGATCCGGCCGACGCCGCTCAAGGCGAACTGGCGCGAGGTGAAGTTACCGGGAGCGGTGACCGACCTCTGCCTTGGCGGCGGGGGGCGGTTCGTCATTTACCGCCTCGCGTCGGTCGGCCTGCTGGCCGTCTTCGACGTGAACGAGGGGAAGGTGGTGAAGTACCTTCCGGTCGGAGCGGGCGAGGTGAAGTTCGCCGCCGGGCAGGACGCGTTGTTCGTCCTCGATCCGGGTCCGCGACTGCTCCACCGGTGGAGCTTAGCCACGCTCGAGCGAGAGGCGACGGTCCCGCTCATGCTCGGCGGGGATGTCACCGCCCTGCTCCTGGGACACGCCTCCCGCGGCCCGCTGTTCGCAGCCGTGGGGCCGGACCCGCAGTTCGGAAAGCCCCCCTCCGTGTTCCTCGACCCGCTGACGCTCCAGCCGATCAACACGAAGGTGCCGGAAAGCCAGATGAGCGCGGCGCAAGCACGGATCTCGGCCGACGGGTCACTCGCCGTCGGCCGAGATCTGGGGCACGGGTCGGTCAGCCTCTCACTCCGGACCGGCGTGCGCAGCGAATCGCCCGACCGGGCGGACGCCGCGTTCATCGGCGGGCCGTCGGCGGACGGGCGCTTCCTCTACGGTAACGGCATTTGGACCCACGCACTGAAGCCGGTGGAAGGGGCGGAGCGGCGGTTGTACCTTCCGGCGGCAGAAGGCCCGTTCTTCTTCTCCGGCCGGCCCAAAGCCAACGGGCATCCGGACCGATTGGACCTCTTCATCGCGGGCCGAACTCGCCCGTTCGCAACCGCCGACCTCCCGACGCCCGGCCTGTTACCGCCGGCCGACCCGCAACCGGGCGGCACCCGGCTGATCTGGGTTCCCGCAGCCGACCTGTTGGTCGGCGTCCCCCCGGGCGACGACCGCCTCATTTTGGCGCGCGTGGGCCTCGACGACTTGCTGAAGAACTCGCCGGACGACTACGTGGCCGTACTCTCCGCTCCCCCTTCGGAGGCGGTGCGCGGCGGCCGGTTCGACTACTCGGTTGACGCTCGGGCGAAGGCGGGCACGCCGACCGTACGACTCACCTCCGGACCGGCGGGCATGACAATAGTTGGGCGGCGAGTCATTTGGGAGGTGCCGAAGAACTTTGCCGACACGGACACGGCAGTGGTGCTGTCGGTCACGGACGGCAAGGGACAGGAGACGTTCCAGAGTTTCACGCTCGCGGTGCGTGACACGGCCCCCGGCGCGGGCCGCGGGCCGCGGCAACCGGCAAGCGATGCGCCAGCGAAGACGGCCGAGCCGACCGCCCCGCCCGGCAACCTCGCGCTCCAAACGGCCCCACTGGATCGGGACGAGCAGGTGGTGAACCTGCCATCGACAGCCGGCCCGATCGTCCCCGCGGCGGGCGGGCGATTGTTGATCGTTCACCTCCCGAAGGACCGAGCGTTGGCGGTTTTCGACACCGCCGCGGCGCGGGTCGTGAAGTATCTGCCCGTACCCGACGATGAGGTCAAGTTCGCGGCCGGGCGGGACGAACTGCTCGTCCTGCTGCCGAAGACGAACGTCCTCCAGAGGTGGGACCTGAAGGCCCTGAAGCGGCAGTCGTCCGTGACCAGCCCGCTTCCGGGTCCGGTCAAGGCGCTGGCAATGGGGAGTAACTCAACCGGGCCGCTCGTCGTAACCACCCGGTCCAAAGATTCTGCCGGCATCCTCCTGTATGACCCGAAAACGCTCAAGCGCAGCGACCGCACGTTCGCCGAAGGCGTTCACAACGGGCGGTTCAGCGCCGAGTACCAGCCGGAGGTGCGGATCAGCGCCGACGGGGACGTTATCACGGGTTGGGTGTCGGGCCTCCAACCGTCCGGGGTGTACGTCTGGACCCGCACCGGCAAGACGTACGAGGCGTTCCACGAGCACGACACCTGGGGGCCGCTGCTGCCCGACGCTGGCGGCCGAACCGTGTACGCCACCAAGCGGGCGATCGCCACCGACGGAACGCCGCTACCTGTGCCCCCGGAGGGAATCCCGGTCCCCGCGGTCCAAGGCCCGCTCCTGCTCTCGATGACGACCGTCCCTCATAACGGGATGCCCGGCGCCCGAGTACGGGTCCGACCAACGGTCCATCCCCACCGCGGAGAGCGCCCTTTAATGACGCTCCCGGAGTTGACCGGACTGGACACCCGGAACGACATCTCGGAAGCCGCGCGGGCGGGCGAATTTGAACGGCGGGTGTTCCTGATCCCCGACGCCAAGTTGCTGGTAGCGGTGCCGGACGCCGGGGACCGCTTGGTTCTGCACCGGTTCGACCTCGACGCGTTGGCGGAGCGGTTCGGAACCGACTACCTGTACGTGTCGGGCTCACCGCCGGCGGAGGTCGCCGCCGGGGCGAAGTTCACTTACGCCCCCGTCGTGCGATCGAAGAAGGGCGGAGCGAAATTCAAACTGGTTGCCGGGCCGGACGGGATGAAACTCGGTGCGGCCGGAACCATCGAGTGGGAGGTCCCGGCGAGCGCCACCGGAAGCACGGTGATCGCGACTGTGTCCGTGTCCGACTCCAGCGGGCAAGAAATCGCCCACACGTTCAAACTATCCGTAACACCGGCCGTTTCGGCCGGGCCGTGACACCGCCCCGGCAGTAGTCGCTGCCGGCGTCCTCCCGGCCGGGTGTCGGGGTGTTGCCGCTGGTGCCGGTCGCACATTGCGCCCCGGTTCGATTGACCACGCTAGCCGCTTGAGGAGCGTCTGTGTCCGTACCCGTGAGCTGCGCACAGTGCCGCGCGACTTCTGTCGTTGACGAAGAGTTGCTCGGGAACGTCGTCCGCTGCAAAACGTGCGGAACGAACTTCGTTCTTCACTCTCCCAACGGGCTCCCTGTACCCGAAAGCCCCTCCCGCACAGAGCGGCCCGTGCGGCAGCCGCGACGGGACCGCGCCGGGCAACGAACTCGCACCCCGTTAGGGGCTCACCGCGGCGGCGGTGTTTGGGTGCTGGTGGTGGCCTCGGTCCTGTTGCTGCTGGCCGGTGCGGCGGTGCTCTCGGGCACCGTCATGCTGGCCCGCCACCTCCTCGCTCCGGCCGAGAAGAACGAGCCCGCTGGCGTCGAAATGGTACCAACGCCAGAACGCCCCGCCGAATCAGCGGAAGTCAGCGGTCCGAAACGTCCCCCTGCGGCCCCATTGATCCCTGGCCCGGTTGACCGGGAGCACGCGGTCGCGCTCCAGGGACCGATTGCGGCGATCATCCCGGGAGGCGGAGGACGGTACTTCGCGGCCCACGTCCCTTCCGCCGAGCGGGTGATCGTCTACGATACCGCCCTTCGGAAGGTCGCGGGCGAGGTGCCGGGGAGCTCTGGAACGGCCCTGATGGCGGCCGGACGCGAGAGCTTGTTCGTCGGCCGGGATGCCGACACCAACTTCATTCGGTGGGACTTTAAGACCGCCCGGCAGGATGCCGTCTCACTCCCGCCACGCGCCCAGCCGCTCCGGTACGTGGCGATGGGGGCCGCGTCCGATGGTCCGATGGTGCTGGTGACCAAGGACACCACCCGCGGCGAATTGGTCCTCGTCGATCCGGCGACACGAGCCGACCGAACGTTCCCCATCGACGACGTGACATCAACGTTCCCGATGCAGATCCCGTATCGGTACAACACCAACAAAGACAACTTACCGAAGCCCGTCCCCAGTTCCGACGGGCGGGCGATTGTCTTCAGGAATGGGGCACTGATCCGTGACGGCGCGCGGTTCCGCGCGCTGATCCTCTCCACCCCGACGGCGGTTCGTCCGGCCGCGGACGGCCGCACCTTCTTGAACCGCAGCGTCTTCTCCGATCAAGGGCTGTTGCTCCAACCCGTTGTCCCCGTCACCGAGAACCACCGGCGGTTGCTCCCCGCCATCTCGGGGCCGTTCCACGTCGCCCTTGAGCAGAACCGGGTCGCCCCGGTCACCCCCGGAGGTCCGGTTCGGTTGACGCTTTATTCAAACGGCGCCCCAGGCCCGCTCGGGAGTTTGCCGGTTCCGCCCGAACTGCGCGACTGGGTGTTGAGCGACCGGAAGGAATGGGTGGTGAACGTGGAGCACCACTTGTTCTTTGCACCCGACCCGGGCGTGCTCCTGTTCCACCCGCCGGGAGCCGATTGGATGTACGTTCATCGCGTGGACATGGAAAGCTTCCTCGATGCGGCAGGTGGCGGCCCGCTGTTCACCACCACGCCACCCGCGGAGGTCTTTCGCGGTCGCCCGTTCACATATCAGGCCCGCGCCATCGCGAAGGGAGATGTTTCGTACTGGCAGACCGGAGGGCCGTCGGGAATGCACGTCTCGCCGGAGGGGCTCATCACCTGGCCGGCGAGCGTGACCGGTACTTTCGCAGGTTCGACGGTCGAAATGCGGGTCACCGCGCGGGATCAGAACAGACGAGAGACGGTCCAGACGTTTAAAGTCGTGCTGGTGAACCCGCCGAAAGCCCCGCCGAAGTGACGCCCTCTGAGAAGCGCCCAAAACCCGGCCGGGACACGCCCGGCCGGCGGCGCAAGGCCGGATGGGACGACTACCGAAAGCGGCATCGGGCGGTAACTCAGCCGGGCGCAGGCAAGCGGCAGCCGAACTACTCGATAACCTCTGTGAGAACTGTCAGATCCCTCCGGAGCCACCGCCGTGACGCCCACCGAAGCCGTGCTCGAAGTTGCTCCCGAGGTGCCGATTACGTTCGAGATCTGGCGCTGCTACCGGGCGAACAACTCCTGGGTCAGTGCCGGCCGGTTCCCGACCTACGCGGCGGCCCTCCGCGCCGTGCCGAACCGCGGGCGTGCGCCGGGGTGGGTCGTGCTGCCGGTCTGGGCACGGTCGGCGCGCCCGGCGCCAACGGAATGATCCTGCGCTGAAAATGGGGCCGCGCCCTTGCACCGCGGCTCACCGGGGATGATTCAAAGCGCCAACGTCCGAACGCCGCGGGCCGCTGGCCCAATCCCAGCGGCCCGCGGCGTTCACGCCCGAGTCAGCGCCCGCCTTTACCGCCGAGGCGCTCTTGCTCGCGGCGGATGGCGTCGTCCTTGGCCCCCTTCGGGGCACTCTTCGGGCCGCCGGCCCCGCCGCTGAGCCGCTCCTGCTCGCGCTTGATGGCGTCCGGGTCGCTCGTCGTCGGCAGATCCCCTCCCCCACACCCGAGCACCAGAGCCAGTAACGGAAGCGCCAGTACGTACCGCGTCATGGGTGTCTCTCCGGCTCAGTTCAAGGGAAGGGTTTCACCGCCGGACCGCGTCCCGGCCGCGGTCCACGCGTCCGGGTCCACGCCGTCGCGGACGAACCGGACCGACCCGTCGGCCATGACCGCGTTCGCGCCGCCGGTGTGGCGGCTGCCGATCGGGGCCACCATCAGCCCGTACGCGCCCGGACGCCAGCACGGGCTGTTGGGCGGCAACAGGTGGTTGTACAGGCCGCGCCACATCGACCCCTCGCCCCAGGGGTACCCGCGCCCGCGCCAGCTCCCGCCGGCGAGCGACGAGGTCTGCCAGTTCAGCGCCTGGAACTGGGCGCGGGCCGCCGCGACCGTCGTCCCGCTGATGGCCCCGGCCTCAAAGCAGTCGCCCAGCTTGCTGTTCGGCCCCGAGGTCGGGTAGTTGCCGGTTTCCGCGGCGGCGGCCGTGTTCGAGGTGCCGTCGCCGATGTCGGTCAGCTTGATCGGCTGAGCGAGTTGGGAGGGCGCCCCTTCGCTGGCCGAGCGCATCCCGAACACCCCGTCCCAGCCGTTGAGCTTGGCCCAACTCCCGGAGTTGTACTTGTAGCTCCCGTACCCGAACGTGGAGGACTCCCCGCGCTCCGTTTCGGACGGGCACACGAACACCTTCGGCTTGTTCGCGTTCCAGGCGCCGAACGCGTCGTCGGTCTCGGGGTTGGAAATCATCTTGGCGATGTTGTCCTGCTCCAGGTAGGAGAGCAGGAACCCGTTCGGCCCGATGAACGAGCCGGGGCTGGTGCCCGGAGGGAGCTTCTGCTGGGCGGAGTGGTAGTTGTGCAGCGCAAGCCCGATCTGCTTGAGGTTGTTCTGACAGGTCATCCGGGCAGCGGCCTCGCGGACCTTCTGAACCGCCGGCAGCAGCAGCCCGATCAGAATCGCAATGATCGCAATGACAACGAGCAACTCAATCAACGTAAAACCGCGGCGGCGCATGCCGCACCTCCCTGAAATGAGAAAAAGGCCGGGGGTCACCAAACGGTAACCAAGGGGCGAGGAGATCCGGGCGAGGGGGCGAGGCGGGCGTGGGGGCGTGGGGCGAGAAGGAGTTCAGGGGACAGGCTAGCGGGGTGTCGCGCAGAAGTCCAGCGGATTACAAGGAACTGGCGCCTGTCGGAATGAGTGGCGGGTGCGATGTAGCGATCTGAGGACCCGTGCCGCGCACGGGCTCGCGTTGGAAGAAGATCCGATTGAGGTGGAAGCGCTCGCACTCGCGAGGACGCACTCGTTCCTCTTCACGCGCCCGTGGAACGCACCTCGGGCCGGCGAGTTACTCCACCGCAGCGCGAACGAGAGGCAACGCCGGGCGCGTGGCGCGCCCGGGGTTCAGCGGCGCACGTCCTTGATGTCGAGCACGTGCGCGGCGGCCAAGCTGTTACCGAAGGTGCGGAAGTCCTTGAACCGCCAGACCACCTTCTTGTCGCGCGTGACCTCGAACAGTTGCGGGTTCCCCTCGCCGGCGTGGCAGTTGCCGACGATCACGTTCCCGTTCGGCAGGACGTGCAGCGTCGTCACCCACGCCAGCGTGATCCCGTCCAGCTCCTTCTGGTCGATGCTCCACACGATCTTCCCGTCCTTGTCCACTTCGAGGACGCGGTTGTTGTTGCCGCCGGAGATCAGCGTGTTGCCGTTCGCCAGCCGGATCGCGCCGTACACCGCGGTCCCGTGCCCCTCGGGGCCGTGGCCGGGCGACTCCTTGCGCCCGCCCAGGTCGAGCTTGTACTCCCACACGACTTTCCCGGCCGCGTCGTACTCGCGCACCGCGCCATCGCCCTCGTGACACACGAGGTAGTTCCCGGTGTCGAGCTTACGCACCATGCGGGTGTCGCGGTGCGGGTCCGGGCGGTTCACCTGGAGCGGGATCTCCTTCACGATCTTGCCGTCCTTGTTCACCTCAACGATGCGCCGGTTGCCGCTCTCGGCGACCATCGTGTTACCGTCGGCGAGGCGCTGGAAGGAGTGGACCTCCACGCGCCCCTTGTAGCCATCCTTCGGCTTCGCGTCGTACTTCCAAACGACTTCCTTCTTCGGCGTGTACTCGGTCACAACGGTCGGTGCGGTGTGGAGCAGCAGGTTGCCGTTCGGGAGCAGGTGAGCGTCGTGCGAGTTATGTTTGCACTCGACCTCCCATTCCACTTTGCCGTCGGCGCCGACGATCGCGACGTGCCCCTTGTCCTGCGCGAGTATGCGGTAGCCGGGGTGTTTGGAATCGGTGGCGGAAGCCACTGGTACCGCCGCAACGGCCAAGGCTGTTAAGGCGAGGAGAAGTCGCATAGCAAACCTCAGAAAGGAATCACTTGCTCAGTTTGTATTCCGGCGTCGAGATCCACGGGACGACCTTCGCGCGAACGGCCCACGCTTCCCACTTCGCGACGAGTTCCTTCAACTTGTCGGGTTGCTGTGCGGCGCGGTCGCTCGACTCGGTGCGGTCGTCCTTGATGTTGTACAGTTCCCATTTGCCGCCCGGCCCCTTCGCGACCAGCTTCCAGTCGCCGGCGCGCACCGCCCGGTTGCCCTCGTGTTCCCAGTAGATCGCCTCCCGCGCGAGCGGCTTGTTCGCGAACGCCGGAACGAGGCTCTTGCCCTCAAGCGGCGTAATCGCCTGCGCGCCGGCCTTCACCGGGTACGGCGCGCCGCTCAGTTCGATGCAGGTCGCCATCACGTCCACGAGGTGACCGGGCTGGGTGCGCAACTCTCCTTTCGCGGCAATCCCCTTCGGCCACGACGCGATGAGCGGGGTGCTGATGCCGCCCTCGTGGACCCAGTGCTTGTACTCACGGAACGGGGTGTTCGACACGTTCGCCCACCCGCGACCGTAGGCGAGGTACGTGTCCGCGGCCCCGGGCATCACCTTCGGCCCCATGCGCACCGGAAACCCATCGCGGGTCTGCGGTGGCACGCTCCCCGATGGCAGAAGCGCGTCGGCCTTCAGCGGCGGGAGGGTCGGCTTCTCCGGGCGGTCGATGTTCGGGTGGTTCTTGTTCCCCGTGCGCCCCTGAAGCTCGGCGCACCCGCCGTTGTCCTGCATGTACAGGATCAGGGTGTTGTCGAACCGCCCGGTGCGTTTCAGTTCGGCGACGATCTTCCCAACGCCCGCGTCCATCCGGTCCACCATCGCCGCGTACACCTCCATCCCGGCGGCCTCCCAGTTCTTATCCGCGACGCTGTTCCAGTCGCCGGCGCCGGGCGCCATTCCCTGCTTGGGGTCGATCAGGCCTAGCTTCGCGGCTTTTTCGAACCGCGCCTTTCGCACCGGGTCGTAACCGTTCGCGTACTTGCCCTTGTACTTCGCGATGTCTTCCGGGAGCGCGTGCATCGGCCAGTGGGCCGCGGTGTAGGCGACGTACAGCAGGAGCGGTTTGTCCTTGTGCTCCTTATCGTGATCGGCAACGAACTTCACCGCGTGGTCGGAGATGGCATCCGTGTAGTAGTAGGTCTTCGGCTGATACTCCGGGTCCGCGAACGCCGAAATCTGTGTGTTGTCGCGGGTGAGCGAGGCCGGATCGAAGAAGCTCCCGGCGCCCTGGATGGTGCCGTAGTACCGGTCGAACCCGCGCTGAAGCGGCCAGTTGTGATTCGGCGCCTTCGGCCCGGTTTGGGGCGTGACGTGCCACTTGCCGACCGCGTACGCGCGGTATCCGGCCGGCTTCACCGCTTCCGCAAGCGTGACGCAGTTCTTGTTCAGGTCTCCACGATAGCCGGGGAACGTCTCACCCTTGTCGTTGACCATGTGGCCGACGCCCGCCTGGTGCGGGTATAGCCCGGTGAGCAGCGACGCCCGCGTCGGGCAGCACCGCGCGGTGTTGTAGAACTGCGTGAACCGGAGGCCGTTCGCGGCCAGGGCGTCGAGGTTCGGCGTGTTGATCTCGCCGCCGTAGCAACCGAGATCCGAGAACCCCATGTCGTCGGTGAGGACGATGACGATGTTCGGTTTCTCGGCCGCTCGCGCAGCCGGCGCACACACGAGAAGAACCAACAGGGAGAGGTAACGCATACAACCTCAAATGGTGACGCTGCGGCGAATGCGTGTCGATTTTTGACCGGATCAACAGGATGGACAGGATTTCAAAGACAAAAGCCGCCCCATCCTGTCGAGCACTCTTCATGAATCACGACACGGCGTCAAGTTGGTCCTTGAGCTTCGCGCCGGCGTCGGGGCGGACCATACTCACGAACGCGATCTTCCCGCGCAGCCACTCGCGGAAGTTCGGCAGCCCTTCGCGGTTCTGGGCGTCCAGCCCTTCGGACTTCGCGCGGTGCAGGATCGCCCTCAATCGGCGCAGCTCGTCCCGGCACACGGACGGCTTGTCGTTCACTACCACACCCGTGACCATCTGGGCCGCGCTGCGGCGCATCACGCGGGTCTTCTTCTCGTTGACGGCGAACCCTTCCTCGTGGGCAATGTGGCGCACCTTCGCGAGCAGCCAGCCGATCTTGGCAGCGGCGTCCGCATCACCGGAGAAGGTGAGGTCGTCCGCGTAGCGGGTGTAGGTGAGCCCGAGCTTCGTCGCGACTCCGAGCAGCCGCTTGTCGAGCTTGCGCGCGACCTGGTTCGACAGCCCGGGGCTGGTGGGCGCGCCTTGCGGCAGCCCGCGCGGGCCGGTCGCGGCCTCGTACTTGGTTCCGGCGTAGGTCACCGCGGCGCGCGGACACTCGGTACAGAGCAGCGCGAGAATGGTGGCAACACAACCCGAGTAGCCGTACCGCTCGAACGCGCTCCGCACCCGCGGGAACGCGATCGAGGGGAAGAAGTCCGACAGGTCGAGGTTCACCACGAACGCCTTGCCGACGTGCGGGTTTGCGTTGGTCACGATCCCGCGATCGGCAACGAACCCGTGCGCGGCCTCGGTCACCGGCAGCTTGTTCACGACGTTCGCCAGAATCCAGTGCTGCGCGGCCTTCAGGCTCTTGTGCGGAGCGGCGAGCTGGCGCGTGCCGCCGGACTTCTTGGGGACCGAGAACTTCACGTAGTGCGTGCGGGTAGCCACATCGGTGTGGAACGCCAGCCAGCGGAGCCGCGGAACGGTGAGGCCGAGGGCGTTCGCGACATCACCGGGCGTGTGCATCACCGGCAACCCGAGTTCCGCAATGCGCACCTCGTCGCTCAATCGCAGGTGGAGCCGCCCCGACACCCCGCGCCCCAAAAAAATGATATCGGTGGTGCGGCGCCGCCAGACGGCTTCGGCGCGCACCTTCTTGCGGAGATCCGCTTCCTTTTTCTTGCGCTCCTTCTCCGCCTCCTTGGCCGCACGATACGCTTGCACGGCGGCGGTGCCGGCCAGTCCAGCCGCAGCGGCGATACCCTGCTCGGTCGGCCGGACCTGCTCGTACTCCTCGCCGACGCGATGGATCTCGTTCAATTCTTCGGGCGTGAGCAGTCCGTGCGTAACGAGCGCCCGGTCGATGATCTCGGTCCGCGGGTCGCTGGCGGGCGGGATGATGCTCTGGCGCCCGAACTGGAACGCGGTGGCGAGCAGGCGCCCGTGCTTCTTGGCGGCGTCGACGATCTCCTGACGCGAAATGGGCAGGAAGTCGTTCGCGGCGTACTGGTCTTCGCTCCCCTCGGACGAGCGAGGAGCATTCGCCCCCGGAGTCCCCGAGGTGGTGTTACCCGACGGTGCTTTGTCCGAAGAAGCGGGAGCAGTCGGCGCGGCTGGAGGTGGCGCCGGAGGGGTGTCCGCGTCGCGCTTCCGGCGGAACACCCAGTCGAAGAGGCTCATGAGCGATGCTCGCGGGTAACAAGGCGGCCGGCTCCGACTTCAATCGTGGACCGAGAGCGTTCACCACGCCGGTGCCACAGGCCTTGCGGCGAGAACGCAGGTTGATTCAGTTCGTCGCAAGGCCTGTGGCACCGGCGAAACGAACAACGCTCCCGGGAACGCAATCGCAAGCAACCGCACCCGCGGCGGAACGCCGCAGGATGTTTAGGTCTCGGAGCCGGCCGCTTGGCTTCGGTAGTCTCTGTTACTTCGTCACTTACAACACGACATCCGGCTTGAGGAACTTGAGCCCGATCGGGTGCCAGCCGCCGGCCCCGCGGTAGCAACAAAGCAGCCACACGAGGCACCCGCGCGGGTAGCGTTCCAGGTACGTGAAGCGGACGAGGTCCGGCGCGGTGACCGTTTCGCGAAAGAACTCGAACGAGCCCGCACCGCCGTACCCTCTAACCGCCCCCTCGCGCACCCGTAGCATCGGCTGGCGGATCAGCTTGTCGAACTCTGCATCGTCGTATTCGGGATACGCGACCCGCACCGCTAGCAGGAACTCATCTGCCTGCCCCTTCTGAAGCTTCATGAACAGGTCATCGGCGAACGGTCGCGCCTCGTGCGGTTTCTCGACCACCACCGCCGGCGCCGCCGGGAACGCCCGCCCCAGCACAAACGCTCCGGCGCCCCCGAGTACCCCGCCGAGCACCCCCGCGAGCAGAACCGGCTTCGTCACGGTGCCCTTACCTTTGCCCTTGTGCCCCGGGCGCCGTCAGTTCGTGAACCGCCGGAACCAGTTGTCGAGCGTCCCGCCGTCCCCGCCGACGCCCAGCGCCTTGTTGCGCAGCGCTTGAAGGTGCCGACACGGCCCCTTCCGCAACCCGCCCGTGTAGAAGTACGAACAGCCGCACTTGCCCGCCACGATGCGGTCGTCAGCGTCCAGCGTCACCTCGGACGTGGAGCGGCCGTCAACCGTCCCCACAACCTGTCGCTGCCCCTTCGCGTCCGTCTTGTCGGAGCTGATCTTGCACCGCCAGCGCGTGAGTTCGCGGGCGGCGACCGTTTCCTCGTTCTCGGGGCCAATCACCTCGGCCGAGAGGGTCACCGGCATCACCTGGCGCCACCGGTACACGCCGTGCGGGAGGTCGTGGATCACTTGCCCCAGCAGGGCGAGCTTGTTTAACCCGGCCGACACCGCGGCCTCGGACCCGCGGGTCTTCGTGGCCAGCGCCGGTAGCGTCCACGTCGGGGAGTCTCGGAACGCGGCGGCCATCGCCTGCATCACGTCGTTGGACGGCGCCACCGGCGGTACGATTTGGTCGATGGCACTGCCGCCACTCGTCCAGTCGTTGGCGGTCCACCCGGAGAGCCCGAGCGTGAGCTTCATTTCCCCCATCTTCGCGACCCAGAAGCTCGGCAGCCCCGTTCCCAGCAGGTACACGTCCACGCCGTCGAGCAGCGGCAGCAGTCGCCCGAGCACGCGGAGCCGGTCCCGCCCCCATGTGCGAATCACCTCGTTGCGCGCCCCAGAATACGGCAGGTCGTGAACCACGATCTCCTTGTCCCACGGCTCGAGGACCAATTTCACCGGCCGACCGGGTGTCAGCTCGAAGCGCACGGCACGGGGCGACCGCTTGGACTTGTTGCGCGTCAGAAACGCAACCACCGAGTAGACCGCCTCGCGGCTGAGCGGCACGCGCCGCATCGGCAGACTCATCGCGCTTTGAAGCGACGAGAACCCGCGAAGCCACGATTGCGGCAGGTCGATCTTCTCTTCTCGGTACGCCGGGTCGTCGGTGCTGGTCTGCACCTCGAAGCCGAGCGGGTCGATGGTGAAGCGCGTCTCGCGGTAACTGCGGATGGTCTGGAAGTGCTCGTACAGGCGCCAGGAGTAATCGACGTTGGTGGTGCCGAGGGCAACGTCGCGCTCGGCCTCGAAAGCGTCCCGCTCGACAGTGAGGCACCCGTAGCTGCTCTCGTCCGCGCTGAAGCACTCGAAGAACATCACGTCCGGGCTGACGGTGATGACCGGGTCGCACGGCATCAGCATCCGCCACAGTTCCGGGTCTTCGCGCGACAGCAGGTTGCTGTACCGCGTCCGCGCGTCCCAGTAGCGCTGCCGGCACCGCTGGAACTTGCGCTCCAGGCCGGGCGGCATGGGGCGGCCACGTTCCTTTTCGAGTTCCGCGCGTTTGAGCTTCACGGCCTCGGTGCGGATGTGGGCTTCTTTCGCGGCCTCTTCCTTCTTCCACTCCTCGTATGCGGTCTTGTCCTTCGGCTTGAACCGCAGGTCCGAAATGACCACGTCGTGAAGCGCCGACATGGCTTCGCGGAACCGAAGCGGCTGGCGCAACACGCCCGTGTAGCTGACGCGGTCGCGGCGCAGGTTCGGCGCGAGCGACACCGCCAGACCGACGGGGGTCTGGGCGACGGCACTGCGCCCGCGATACGCCGTGTTCAGTTGCATTCGGAGCCTCTCCCGAACTGCGCTGGGCGTTGAAGAGTTTTAACAGGATTAACAAGATCAACGGGATTGAAAAGGCGAAGAGCATCGCTTGTTTTCGATCCCGTTAAATCCTGTTGATCCTGTCAAAAGCTCTTCGGTCTTCGTGTATTGCGGCGTCCGCCGCGACCGACTTCAATCGTGGACCCGAGTCGTTCACGAACGCCGCCCGGGGTACTCCCGGGACGGAGATGCAGGTCGATTCAGTCCGTCCCGGGAGTACCCCGGGCGGCGAAAAGACCAACGGCTCGGGGAACGCAATCGCGAGCAACTGCACCCGCGGCGGAACGCCGCAGAGAAGGTCTCGGATCGCGACGGACACCGTAGTTGTTGGCACAGGGCTCTCGCCCTGTGCTACGTCCGCCCGCCCCTCCGGGGCGGAAAATCCAACGGCAGTTGTTGTTCGTGTACTCAGTCTTTGCACCCCATAGGGGTCGCCGAGCGTAGCACAGGGCGGGAGCCCTGTGTATCCGACTCGCACACATTTAACATCGACAATTCAATTCCACTGTAACTCAGGGAACACAGCCTCCACCAGCGGTCTGCGCGTCGGGTTCTTCGCAACGAAGCGCGCCACCCCCGCCAGCCCGGCGCGGAACTCCGGCCCGCGCACCGACCGCAGCGACACCGCGATCATCGGCAGCAGGTCGCCGGCCTCGTCCGGGTTCGCACTGAGCCGGTCGATGACCTGGCGCACCACGAACGGCTTCGCCCGGCTGCCGCGCTGGACGTTCAGCAGCACCGTGGCCCAGAGGAACCGCACGCGGTCCGGCGGAAGCTGCCCCAAACCGTCGCGCGACTTGATCCGCTCTTCCAGCATACCGACCAGTCGGAAGCGAATGTTGTCGTAAGGGGATTCCAGGAGCCGCTGCCACACCAGCACCGCGTCGCGGGCGCGCGGCTCGACCTGGAACCACTCCCAGCCCACCTCACGCACCTCTTCAAAGCGCGAGTCGAGGAACTCGAGCACCCACACGGGATCGAATTCCGTCCGAAAACTCAGCACCTCGCACGCCCACTTCACCAGATCGACGCGCAAGGGTTCGCACTCGGCGTTCCGCAACCCGAACACGGCAGTGATTTCCTCGGCCGTGTTGACCTTCTTCCCTTGAAGGAACCTCAAGCCGAGCCGGGCGAGCGGAACCGGGCGCTGCATCGCGAGCGCCACGGCGTCGGCGAACGTCACCTGTTCCGGTTTAACGCTCCGCGCCACCAGTTCGCAGATGCGGTCGAGCAGGTCCGCCCGGGCTTCCTCGGTAATGCGCAACCACTGCTCGATCGTGACCCGCTCCAGCCCGCCGCGCTGTTCGAGCACCTCCAGCGCGAGTTCGTTCAGAACGCTGCTCGGCGAGACCAGCCACTCGAGAAGCTCGTCGAGCGTGAGTTGTGTCAATCGCTCCGGGAAGTGCTTCCGGAGCATCTGCACCGCCCACATCGCGACGGGCCGGCACCTCGCACGCACCAAGAGGTCGAAAATCGGTTCGGCGCTCCGCAACCACAGTTTGCGGAACATGGGCTCGGGCTGCAAACGCGACAGCGACCCGCCGTCCGCGACGCGCCAGCCGGTCGGCTTGGCGTCCAGAACGGGCGAGTGGTGGAACAGGACGTGAACGAGCCCCCAGTTGTCGAGCAGCGCGAGACCGTCCGGGGCGTCGGCATCGGTATAGAGCTTGAGCGCCGTGCAAACGGCCGAGATGTACCTCTCGGGGTGCTGGCGTCCGAGTCTCCGAAAGTAACGCCACGCCCGGCGGCGCAAGTAATTTCGCGTTGCGACGGAGAAGAGGAACTTCCCGGCAGTGAACCGTTCCCGGTCGGCGGTAAACCACGGCCCGCTGTACGAGCGGTCGTCGCGCGCGAGTACGGTGTCGCTGGGTGTCACGACCGCTTCGTAATGCTCGTTCTCGCGGCGGCGGTGGTTGTACCGCACCTTCGTTACGCGGCGGCGGCGGATGGTGCGATCGAACCCGGTCAGGAACCGGGCCATCACGGCGTCGTCGCCGGTGGTGTCGGCGAACTTGAACAGCCGCTTGACGAGCACCTCGTGTCGCGGGGCGTTGAACGGCAGTTCGAGGTAGGTGAACAGCAGCCGTTTGGCTTCAATGCGCGGGTCGGTCCACCACGTCTCGGCAAATGTGGCGAGTGCTGCGGCGTTGGGGAGTTGGCGCACCGCTTCCACGAACTCCGGGGCGCCGGCCTGGAACATGCGCCGGGCGCGTTCCCAGTTCGCATCGTTACCGTGTGCCGGTGGTTTGCGATCGCGGGCCATCGGAAGCACTTCCCAGGTGGTGAAGTAGCGTGATAGTACGGGCCTTCACGGGCGCGTGCAAGCGCCGTTGTGTCCGGGGAAAAGCAGCCCCGGCTACCCTTCTCTGCAAACGCCGCGCGGTCGGCACGTTGGACAGGACAACCACTTACGGCCTTATTACCGAGCGCACGCGCACTGTCCCGCGGGCATCGGCTCCTTCGCCTCGCGTTTAACCGAGAACACGATTTCGCGCCCCCAGACGACCGCAGAGACGTGAGCGAAGCGCCCCCCGCCGTGGTAGCATCGCACCAGCGGGAGTGGTAGTCGGCGTCCAGCAGTTGACCCCGTTCGTGTCTGCTCGTCGTGAGCCTCGTGGCAAGCCCCGGGAACGCGCGTACCCTTTCAGTGCGAGTGTCGATACACGAGACCAAGCCGCACCCGAAGCAACTTCACCGGCCGTCACGCTGCTCACATACACCGGAATACGCATGACCAACGGAAACCTGTTCGCAGCTCTTCCCGCCACCCGGCCCCCTGCGGAGGTGTTCGAGATACTCGTTGAACGCGCCGGCTGGAAGGTGGAACGAATCGTGTCGTGGGGCCACGTCACCGCACCCGGCGAGTGGTTCGACCAGACGACCGACGAGTTCGTCGCGCTTCTCAGTGGCGCGGCCCGGTTGCAGGTTGAGGGTGAACCCGCCCCGCGCGAACTCGCCCCGGGCGACTGGGTCTTCCTCCCCGCCCACGTGCGCCACCGTGTTGAGTGGACTGACGAGGGCATACCGACCGTTTGGCTCGCAATCCACGCCGTGCCGTAAAACGGCAGTTTGGGATGGAACATCGAGTTTCCCGCCACTGGAACGGAGAGCAACATGACCAATCACCTACACTCCAGATGTCACCAGCCCGCATCAGCCACCCGAGTTCCCACCGTGACCCGCGTACCCCGTCCGCTTCTTCCCGCGCTCGTACTTGCTGCGCTAACCGCTTCGACCGCGCTGCCGCTCGAACCGGCAACGCCGGCTTCGGCCGCGCCACCGCAACCGCCAGCGTGGACGCGCCCGGCGGCGCTTCGTCCCGGCGACACGATCGCGTTCGTCGCCCCGGCCGGTCCGGCGGACGCCGAGAAAGTTGCCAAGGCGAAAGAGCGGTTCGAGAAGATGGGGTTCAAGGTGAGCGTGCCACCGTCACTGACGACCCGCAAGAATCGGTATCTGGCCGGGACCGATGAGGAGCGCGCGGCCGAGCTCAACGCGGCGTTCAAGGACAAGGGATCGCAGGCCGTCTTCGCGGTCAAAGGGGGCTACGGGCTGACTCGCATCCTCCACCTCATCGACTACGAGGCGATCCGTAACAACCCCAAAGTCGTCCTCGGCTTCTCCGACCTCACCGGGCTGCACCTCGCCATCGCCAAGAAGTGCCGGCTGGTGACGTTTCACGGCCCGATGCCGCAGTACGGTCTGTACCGCGACGACGCCGGGTTCGGTTACTCCTCGGATGTGTTTTGGCGGACGGTGAGCGCGGACAAATACCCGAAGGGCGACAGCGGGTATACGGTCCAGCTTCCGACGGACGGACCGAAGCCGCGCAAGCTGGTGGGCGGGAAAGCGAAAGGACGGTTGGTGGGCGGGAACCTGACGCTGATCGGCGCGACAATGGGGACGCCTTACGAGATCGAGGCCGACGGTAACATCCTGTTTCTGGAAGACACCGGCGAGAAGGCGTATCGGATCGACCGGGTGCTGTCGCAACTGCGCCTCTCCGGCCACCTGAACCGGTTCGCCGGGGTCATCCTGGGCACGTTCGACGGCGCCGATGAAGCCGAGTTGGATGCGGTCTTCCGCGACTACTTCGCCGGGCGAAAGGTGCCGGTCGTTACCAACTTCCCCGTCGGGCACACGCCGTTCAACGCCACCCTGCCCCACGGCGGGCTCGTCGAACTGGACGCCGACGCCGCGACCGTGAAGGTACTCGAAGCGCCCGTCGCGCTCGGCGCCCGGAAGCCGTAATCCACGTTCCGGTCATTGTTATCTGCATCCACTTTGCTGTTGTCTTTGTGACACAGACATTCCTGTCTGTGTCAACGCCCTCACCCCGCGTACTTCGCGACCAGCGCGTTGAACTCCGGCGACGTGCGCCGCGCGGCGGCCTTCAGTTCGCGCAAGAACGTGCGTTCCAACTCGTCCACCCGCCCGTCTCGGAGAATGAACCGCTCCAGCCATCCGGCCTCGGCCGCGGTCAGGTCGCCGTCGGCGAGCATCATCTTCTTCACCACCTCGAACACGAACGTGTGGAACCGCACCACGGCCTTCGGCGCGCTGTTCCGCAAATCGATGAGGAACTCCGCCTCGGTCCGGTTGATGACGCCGTCGGCCAGGAACGCGCGCCGCAGGATCTCCGTCTCCCGCTCGCCGACCATGCCGTCGATCAGCACCAAGTCTTTTGCCAGCCGTTGCCAGTCGGCCATGAGCGTTTCTCCGGGAGGTGACGAAGCCGATTCCCCACGCGACTATACCAAATCCGACGCCCCGATCCAGCGAACCGGTGAGCACGGGGTCGCGTCCGTTGGACGACGCCCGCGAGACCACACATGAACCTCCGCCTCGACCACCTGCTCGACGACCTGCGCGCCAACGCGGCCGACATCCTCAAAGCCATCGACGCCGACCCGCTGTTGTCGAAGCGGCAATCGGGGGAGTTGGTGCTCGCGAACGCGAGCGGCGCGCTGTTCACCCCGCAAACCGCGCACCAACTGTTCGCCAAGGGGCTCGTGTACCGGCGCGACCCGTTCGAGTTGGTGTCGCTGCCGCTGGTCAAGATCTACAACCTCGGCGAGAAGAACGTTTCCGCCGCCGACCTCGCCGGCCTCGCGGCGGGTCCCGGGAACGCGCGGCTCCACTTCCTTCACAAGCTCGACGGCACGCTGATCCAGCGGTTCCAGCACCGGGGCCGCGTGTACTTTACCACCCGCGGCATGATCGAGGGGGGGCCGTGCTACGGCACGCAGGACGAGGACGCGCCCGCGCGCACCCGCAACTTCGATTTTCTCGGCACCGCCCGCCGGCTGGCGTCGCGCAAGTACCCGGCGCTTGTGGAGCCGCGGCCGGAGTTCGAGAACCTCACACTGGTGTTCGAGTTCATTCACCCCGAAACGCGGGTCATCACCAACTACGGCGACCGCGAGGACCTCGTGCTCCACGCGTGCTTCGACAAAGTCGACTGCCGCTACCGCACGTTCGCGGAACTCAAAGAACTGGCCGCGGCGCACGCCCTCGCGCACGTGGAAGAGTTCACACCGGCGGGCCACACCCTCGGGGAGCAGATCGAGAGCCTGCTGGCTTCCATCGCTGGCACCGACCAGGAAGGGACCGTCATCACCATCGAGCACGACCACCGGGTCGTGTACCGCGTGAAGGTCAAGGGGCCGGACTACCTGCGCGTGCTGAAACTGGTGGTCACCTGCACCTACGACCGGACGGTCGAGATGTTCGACGCGCACCCAGAATGGACCGGCTGGGCGGACCTGGAAGCGCATCTGCGGTCGCTCGGCCGCGAGCAGGTGCCGGAAGAGGTGCTGGGCTTCTACCGCGAGCACTACGACACCTTCGCGGCGTACCTCGCGAACTGCGAGCGGCTCCGTGTTTGGGCCGCGCAGGTGGGTGCCGACGTGCGCCGCGCGGCCGAAGCCGAGACCGAGGCGGGCAACGACCGGCTGCTACGAAAGTGCTTCGCGGCGCGGGCGGTCGCGTTCCCAAACAGGGCGCTGCTGTTCACCGCGTTCGACGGGCGCCTGGACCTGAAGGCCGTCCGCGAGTTCGCCCGCACCCCCGACGAAGCCCGCGAGGCCCTCGCGCGCGTGTGATACCGAATCCGATTGTGAGAGCACGCTTCTTCTGTAGCCGGCCTCTGTGAGGCCGGTGCCACACGGATGATGTGGCACCGGCCTCACAGAGGCCGGCTACAGAACGTCGGCACAACAATCCGATCAACCGCATTCGGTGTGATCCTTAATCACGCGAACCTTTCACCCGTGCTTCGGGTCACTTCTGCGACCGTCCTCGGGGTGTGGTGGATGCACTCGACTCTGCGAAGGTCGCGGACCAGGTTCGATTCCTGGCGGGGGCACTGTCCGATTCGCGGTGAGGTGCAGTGATGGCCAAGGAAGTGTTCTATCGCCAGTGTCGGCTGGTGAAGCGAGTGGAAAACGGCGAGTGGGTGCAGGTGTCGTGGCTCCCGGAGCCCTACGCCACGACCGGGCGTGTGGTGAAGCTGCGCGCCGACGGAGCATGGGACGACGGCTGGATCGTGACCGGAGCGGGTGACCGCCGGTTGCGGGCCGATGAGGTGCCGGACTTCCACGTCCTGAGCAAGGCCCACCTCCGCGCCACGGGCGACGCCGAAACCGCGCCGAAGGGGTGACGCTGCGGCCACGAAGACGCTGTCCGACGGGTCGGGCGGGTTCCTGCAAAGCTCCCGGGGCGGGTTCAACTCCCGACGGCGTCTCTGAAAGTAATGCGGAATGCTCCCAATGCGGATTGCGGAGTTCGGAATGCGGAATTGAAGGCAGAAAGGCACGCTTAAGCGACTGTCCTTCTGCCTTCAATTCCGCATTCCGAACTCCGCAATCCGCATTTCTCGCGGCGTTACTTCAGTTCGGCCCGCTTCTTGGCGATCAGCGCGATCAGGGCCTTGTGCGGCTCGGCGAACTTCGCCAGCCCCTCGCTCATCAGCGTCTCTTCCAGCTTCTTCATGTCCACCTTGGCGTCGATGTCCGCCAGCACTTCGGCGGGCGGGAGCTGCTCGACCTGCTTGGTGAACGTCCGGCCGCTCTTCTGCACGTCCTCGTTGGTTTGCGGCGGGTTGGTCTCGATGTCGTCGCCCGCCAGCGCCTCGACGTACTTCCACGCCGGCGGCGTGGTGCCGTCGGCCATCTTCTTGGTGCCGGTGCTCGCGAAGATCATCTCTTGCTTGCGCGGGAACCCCTTACCGGCCCAGAACTCCTTGTTCATCTTGTAGATGCGCTTGGCGTTCACGATGCCGACCTGCCCCTGCGCGGCCGGGATCAGGTTCGGAACCTGCTTCTCCGTGTACACGTCCACGCGGCTCACGAAGATGCTGTACACGCTCTTCACGTTCTCCTTGTCGGAGCGGCGGGCGGCGCCGCGGGCCACCGCGTCGCGGGCCAGCAGGTACTGCCGCTCGGAGAAGATGAGCGTGATGTTGGGGCAAATGCCCGCGGCGACCAGTTCTTCAATCGCGCCGAGGCCGCCCGGGGTGGCCGGCACCTTGATCATGCGGTTCTTGTGACCCGCGGCCCACTCCTTACCGAGCCGGATGTACTCGGCAGACCGCTCCTCGGTGTTGCGCGTTTGGGCGTGGTCTTCCAGGAGCGGGTCGAGCTCGAAGCTCACCCACCCGTCGTCGCCCTTGGTCGCGGTCCACACGTCGAGGAACACGTCTTGTGCGTCCTTGACGAGTTTGTCGGTCATGGCCCAGGCGACCGCCTCGTCGTCGCGGCCGGCGTCGAAGAACGTCTTCATGTGGGCGTCGAACCGCCCGGTCTTCAGCAGGTCCGAAATGATGATCGGGTTCGAGGTGGCGCCGGTGGCGCCTTGGGACCGGTTCAGCTTGATGAGTTCCGGGTCCACGGAATCGAGCCACAGTTTCGTGCCGGTGGCCGCCAGCGATTGCAACGGGGTCATTGGGGTGCGCCTCGCGATGGTAATTTCTGTTCGGAGGCATCATAGGCGGGGCGCATCCGTTTGGCGCGAGCATTGTTCGCCGACCGCACGGACCGGACCCGAACGACCGAAACTCCCCACATAAGCCAAAAAGCAAACGTATCTTCCTCTCGCGCCTGATACGGGTGGGGCGTGGGGAGCACCGCGGGCATCCGCGAACGGGGCGCCCTCCGCGTTACGTCCGGGCGCGGGCGGCGGCGACGTGCGCACCGACCACGGCCAACTCGACCCCGTTGAGTGCCGCCCATACCTCCGGCGCCAGAGCGGGCACCAGGAGCGCCACGAGCAGCGGCCGGTCGGTGACCTCGTGAAGCGTCAGGAACGGCGACGACGGTCCCTCAAGCAGCCCGCGAACCACGTTCGAGTCGTTCCACTGCCGGCCGACGGTGGACAGGTACAGCCGGTCCTCCTCGGCGTCGCGCCCGGTTGCCAGCACCACGCACAGGAAGAGGGCGCCGTCGAGGTGGAAGGAGCCGATGGCCCCGCCGCTCGACCCGGACCACACGACCCGGAGTTCCCCTGGCGGCACGCGCACGGTGGCGTCGCAGCGCAGGCCGGTGAACAGGCTCGCGAACTGGCGGACATCGGGGTGGTCCGCGGTCGGGATTTCGGCCCAGTGCTGTTCGTGGGCGGAGCCGTTCGGCAGCATGACCAGTCTGTGCAGGTTCATCGCGGCTCCGGTTACCAGTGTGCGATCGGTCCGGCGGGAACCGCGATGTGCGCCTGCTGCGCGTCGTACTCGGTCCAGCCGTCGGGCGCGTGCCCGCCGGAGAACGGCGCGATCAGCTCTTCGAACTCGGCGAGCGTCGAGAGCATCACGAGCCGCTGCTGCACCTTTTTGGGGAACCGCAGCGCTTTTGTGTACCACGTCGCGACCTTGCGGAAGTGGACGCACCCGTTGCGCTCGCTACCGCGCCAGTCCACGAGCCGCTTCAGGTGCAACCGCATGAACGCGAGCCGTTCGGCGTAGGTGGCGCGCGGCCCCGGGTCGCCGGTGCGCACCCAGGCGTCGAACTGTCGGAACACCCAGGGGTTGGCGAGGGCGCCGCGGCCAATCGCGATCCCGTGGCACCCGGTTTCGGTGATCATCCGGGCCGCGTCCTGAACCGAGCGCACGTCGCCGTTCCCGAACACGGGGATCTTCTCGACCGCCTCGACCACGCGGCGGATGCCCTCGTGGTTCACACCGCCCGCGAACCCCTGCTCCCGGGTCCGCCCGTGAATCGTGAGCGCCGCCACGCCCGCCTTCTCGAACTCGCGGGCGAAGTACGGCGCGCTCAGGTTGTCGTCGTCCCACCCCAGACGCATCTTCACGCTGACCGGCACCGGCCTCACGGCTTCCACGACCTGGCTCACGAGGCCGACCGTCGCGCCCGTGGTGTCGCACATGAGCGACGACCCGCCGCCGGTCTTGACGACCTTCCGGACCGGGCACCCCATGTTGATGTCGATGCCGTCGGCGATGCGGTTCTCGACGAGCCACTTCGCGGCGCCAGCCATCTCGTGCGGCTTCGACCCGAAGATCTGGACGAACAGCGGGCGCTCGGCGTGGTCGTGCGCGAGCAGCAGCATCGTCTTCTGGATGCCGTCTACGATCGCGCGGGCGTTGATGAGGTCGGTGGTGCAGAGCCCGACGCCGCCCAGTTCGCGCACCGAGAGCCGGAACGGCAGGTTCGTGTACCCCGCGAGCGGCGCGAGGTTGAACCGCGACGCGAGCGCCACGCTCCCTACGGAGAGGGGCTCGCGGTAAAAGGGTGGCGGCGGCGGGAGTTCAGCGGTCGCGTTCGTCATGTCATTACTTTACAGCGGAAGCGAATGACCGCGTAGCCGCGTTCGGAGGCACGGACGATGACGGAAGCGGAGTGGCTCGCGGCGAGCAGTGTCCGCAAGCTGCTGGGTCACCTGTTAAAGCACCACCGTGCGGATCGTAAGCTCCGCCTGTTTGCCGTCGCCTGCGGCCGTCGCAGTACGGGCGACCGTGCCTCACCGGGGTTCCGCGAGGTCACAGACGAAGTGGAGCGGTTGGCCGAATTGCGCACGAACCGAACCCGCAACCGTCTCAAGCAGTTGCGCCGGGAGTTGGCAAGCGGTGCGAGTTGGCACGCTGCGGAATACAGGGTTGTGCTTGGCCTTATTGCCGCCACCGGATGGGCCAGCGCCAGTCGCGCCGCCGCTGCGGTTCGTGGATCTGTGTGGTTGTGGCACAAAAGTCGTGAAGAACGGGTGCTGGTGTCGCTGCTCCGTGACATTCTCGGCAACCCGTTTCGCCCGCCTCGCTTCGCTTCCAAATGGCGCACGGCTAACGCGGTACTTCTCGCGCAGCAGATGTACGAGTCGCGGGATTTCAGCGCGATGCCAATCCTCGCGGACGCGCTTCAAGACGCGGGTTGCGACAGCGACGCCATCCTAAACCACTGCCGCGATCACGATTGCCCGCACGTCCGCGGGTGCTGGGTGGTTGACCTCGTGCTGGACAAAACGTAACCGCCGTTGCGGAGCCCCCCGCGCGAGCCGATAATCGGATTGGAGGAAAACGCATGACCACTGCGACCATCGAGGCGCCCATTCTGCAGACCGTCCCCGCTATCGCGCGTGTCACGCTGGCCGATTTCCTTCGGCAGCTCGGTGACATGCCGCCGGACCGCGTGCGTGCGGACTCGATGACCCGCGCCACCTTGACCGACTTGATCGCTGCGAACGAACACGGAAACGGAATTGTGTGCGAGTGGATCGACAACACTCTCGTGGAGAAGCCGGTGGGTGCTTACGAGTCCTGGCTGGCGATCATTATCGCGGGCGAGTTGTACGCGTATCTCAAAACTCACGACCTCGGGATGCTGTACGGCGAAGCGGCAGTACTCCGAATTCTTCCCGATGTCGGCCGCGCGCCGGATGTCGCATTCGTCGCCTGGAGCAGCCTGCCGGATGGGAAGCCGCGGCCTCGTCAAGACAGGGTTCCCGCGGTCGTCCCGGACCTCGTGATTGAGGTACTGAGCGCGTCGAACACACCGGCGGAGATGGCCCGCAAGCGCGACGAGTACTTCCGCGCCGGGGTGAAGCGCGTGTGGGAGATCAGCCCCGAATCTCGATCCGCTAATGTGTTCAGCGGGCCGACCGCCGTGACCCCCGTTCCGGCCGACGGCACGCTCGACGGTGACGCCGTCCTCCCCGGTTTCACGCTCGCGCTCCGCGACCTGTTCGACCGCGCCGACCGCCGATAACCCGACCGGTTTTCCGCCCCGGGACTCCTCCGCCCGCCCGCAGGACCATAGTATTCTGGCGTGAACCCGGATCGCCCGCCGCGTTCGCGTTCCCGCCTGCTCCCGTTTCCCTGCACGCACAGGAGAACCCGCTCGTGACCTACTCGCTCCGCCTCGTCGTCGGCTGCGCCGCGCTGGCCGCCGGCCTGTGGACGCTCGCCGGTAACGGCACCGCCGGCACCCCGGGGCTGCCCACCGACTCGTACAAGAAGGCCGCCGAGGCCGACCTCAAGTTCCTTCAAAAACGGCTCAGCGAGCTGGCGAAGTCCGAGGAGCCGTCGGTCCGCTCCGCGAAGCCGGCGGTGGCGGTCACGCTGCTCATCGCGGCCTACGCGGACGTGCTCGGCGACAAGGCGCTGAAAGACGACGTGCTGAAGGTCGGCGAGGCGATCAACGCCAAGAAGTACAAGGACGCCGACGCGCTGGCCCAAAAGCTGGCCATCAAGCCGGGCAGCGGGAAGACCGGCGGCGAGCTGCCGAAGCTCGAGGCGTTCGAGAAGGCCAAGGACAAGGACGTGACCTACCTGCCCACCACCATGAAGCTGTTCAGCAACACGACGGTGCTGAAGCTGCCCAGCGGCATGAACATCGAAAAGGACCTGAAGGACTGGACCGCGAAAGGGAGCGCGGTGAAGCTCGACCCCGCCGCGGTGGAACTGCTCGCGGTGCGGTCGGCGGTGCTCAACGAGTACGCGCACGATTACCCGAACGAGAAGGCCCGCACCAGCCCGCAGAACCTGAAGGAGTGGCAGAAGTTCAGCAAGGACTCGGTGGACCTGAGCAAGGACCTGATCGCCGAGGCCACGAAGAAGGCCCCGGACTTCAAAGCGCTCCGCACGAAGCTCACCGCCCTCGAAGCGACCTGCACCAACTGCCACGGCAAGTACCGGTTCGACGACTGAGCGAGTTCTGCCAAGCCGACCTGCCCCGATCGACCAAGAGCGGGGTACGCGATTGACAGCAAACGCGGCTCACGCGACCGGACTGACTGGAACGACAAGGTCGGTAAAAGCACAACGGCCCGCGGCTGATCGGTCAGCCGCGGGCCGGTTGCGTTCTGAGCGTAGAAGTTGGAGCGGTTTCAGGCCGCCGAAATGCTACTGCGCGGCGGCCCCTCGAACCGGTGCGAGAGGCGCTGGCTGTTCACGTCGAGGGCTTCGAGGATCTCGTACACCGGGCCGATGGGGATGTTGTTCGCGATGGCCCAAGAGATGACATCCAGGTTTTCGGCGCCGGTCTTGAGTTGGTTCAGAATGGTGTCGAGCAGTTCGGCGTGGTTGTGAAATGCGCGGGTGAGCAGACCGAAGTCGTGGCCCGAAAGCTCGATCCAAAAACATTTGCCCTGAAGGTGCTCGACCCACCGGGCGCGGAGGTAACCGGTCCAGTGGTCCTTCACCCACCGGTACACGCACCCCTCTCCGAGGTCGTACCCGGCCTTCTCGCTCTCCAGCCACTTGTACTTGTTCTCTTCTTCGATGCACTCACGGTGAACACTTTTCATCACCATGTCGGCACTCGGGAGAGGAGGGCACGCGTTCATGGGCCACCTACCAACTGACGCCGCACGCACGAACCGCCGGGCGAGGTGAGCGGTACAGCCGTGTGACGTTTCATCTGGAATGTTATGTCGTGTCCGGGGGCGAATCAAGCTGCTGGCACCGCCTCGTCCCTCAGCGGGCCAAATACCCCCCATCAACGAACAACGTCTGGCCGGTCATGTAACTCCCGGCCTCGCTACACAGCATCAACACCGGCCCCACCAGTTCCGTCGGTTTGGCCCAGCGTCCCAACGCGGTCCGATCCGCAAACGCCTGCTTTTCGGGGTCCGACAGCACCGACATCGGCATGTCGGTCATAAACGGCCCGGGGGCGACGCAGTTGACCGTAATTCCGAACGGCCCCAAATCGAGTGCGCTCGCGCGGGCCAACCCCATCAGCGCGGCCTTGGTGGCCGAGTAAACGTTCCGGCGTTCTTTCGACACCTGCCCCATGATCGAGGAGATGTGAACCACCCGCCCCCAGCGCCGCTCTTTCATCTGCGGCACGAGTTCGCGGGTGAGAGCCATCACGGAACTCAGGTTCACCTCGACCACGCGGTCCCAGACGTCGTCGGTCACGGCGTCGATGGCCTGCGGGGCGTTCATCCCCGCGTTGTTCACCAGGATGTCAACCCGCCCCATCTTCTCTAACGCGAACGCCGCGAGTTTCGTGACATCGTCTCGCACAGAAACGTCGGTCACGCGGTACGCCCCGCGGCGTCCGGTCCCGGCAAGAATGTCTTCGAGCGCCCCCCGAAGTTCGGATTCGTTCCGGCTGGCGATGACGACATCAGCCCCGGCCTCCGCAAGCCCGCGGGCCATCGCCTTGCCGAGCCCCTTGTTGCCGCCGGTAACGAGAGCGACGCGGCCCGTGAGGTCGAAAAGGGTGGCGGGCACGGTAGCTCACTCCCCGCGTGTGCAGATTGCGTGCAGTTAACTTAACAAGCTGCCGCGGCTCGGTGCAAGTGAAAAGTGTCACAAAGGCCCTGCCGATGTCTCCGGTCAGAACGTCCCAAGTCGTCATGTCGAAGCCGGCGGGGTGTGGCTCTCGACTTTCCGACCTGGGACTTGAGACGTCACGGAACTGTGATCTGAATCTGACCCTGTTTGCGGAGCTTGGCGATCAGGTCGGCGCGGAACTCATCGCTGTAGGTATCGAGCACGTCCGTTGCGGATTTGTCGTACGTTGTCGGCGTTCCGGGTTTGCGCTCGGTCACCTGAATGAGGTGGTAGCCGAAATCGGTTTCGACCACCCCGCTCAGCTCGCCGGGCTTCAGCGCGAACGCGGCTTTTGCGAACGCCTCGTCCACGATACCGCCCTTGCGATAAATGACGCCGATGTCGCCGCCGGTCGGGCCGCTCGGGCAGTGCGAGTGCTTCTTCGCCGCGTCCGCGAAGTCGAGCTTCCCGCCCGCGATGTCGGCGCGGATCGCTTCGAGCTTTTCCTTGGCGGCGGCGCGCTCCGCGGGCGACGCGCTCTTGCCGGCACGCAGCACCACGTGCCGCACCTTGACCTCCGCGCGGTCGAAGTGGTCCTTGTTCGCCGCGAAGTACGCCTTCAGTTGCTCCTCGGTCGCGTTGCTCTTCACGTACCCGGTGAGCTGCATCGCGGTGGTCCACGCCTCCTTCACCTGCGCCTCGGTCTGGCCGGTCTCCTTGTAGAAGTCCGCGAGCGTTTTGCCCTCGGCCTTCAGCTTCTCGCCGAAGGCCTTGAGCTGGGCGTCGATCTCGGCGGGATCGACCTTCGGCCCGTTCTTCCGCAGGAACTGCCGGAGCAGGACATCGTCCACCATGTCCGCGAGCACCTCGACCCGCATCTGGCGCTTCTGCGCCGCGGTCAGCGGGGTGAGCGGGAGCGTCGTTTTGAGGAGCGCGTCCACCTCGGCGAGCGTGATCTGCTCCCCGTTGACGGTCGCGGCGAGGTTCGGGTTGGCGGCCGGCGGCTGGGCGAGCGCGAACGTGCTGCCGGCGAGCAGTGTGAGCGAGAGCGCGAGCGGGTGGCGCATCGGGTGCCTCCGTGCACGGCGGGCGGTTTTTATGGAATCGCGAGCGTATAGCCCGCTTGCGCCGGGGTCGCAAGGAAATTCCGGGTTGCTAAGATGAGTAGATGAGCGAACCGAAGCGCACTTTACTGGCCGACGTGCCCCCCGAGGCGCGGCACCGCGTAACCCTGCTGCGCGACGTGCCGGCGGGCGAACTGCTGGTCCACGAGATCTACCTGAGCGTGCAGGGCGAGTCGACGTTCGCCGGCCTGCCGTGCGTGTTCGTCCGCACCTCCGTGTGCGACTCCCGGTGCCGCTGGTGCGACACTCCGCACGCGTTCACCCAGGGCACGCGGGTGCCCCGGGCCGACGTGCTGGGAAAGGTGTTGAGCTTCGGGTGCCCGCTGGTGGAAATCACCGGCGGCGAACCGCTCCTGCAACCGGACGTGCTCCCGCTCATGAGCGAGCTGTGCGCCGCGGGCAAAACGGTGCTGCTGGAGACCAGCGGGGCGCACGACATCGGCGCCGTCGATCCGCGCGTCCACATCATCATGGACGTAAAGTGCCCCGCCAGCGGCGAGAGCCACCGCAACCGGTGGGCGAACTTCGACGCGCTGAAGCCCACCGACCAGATCAAGTTCGTGATCGCGTCCCGCGCGGACTGGGACTGGGCCGTGGGCGTGATCCGCGCGCACAAACTGGACGAGCGGTTCGCCTGTCTGGTGAGCTGCGTGTTCTCGGACCTGAAGCCCGTGGAACTCGTCGGCTGGCTGCTCGCGTCCGGCCTGCACCGGGTGCGGATGCAGCTCCAAATGCACAAATACATCTGGGAGCCGAACGCGCGGGGCGTGTGAGCGACGGTCGAAATTTTTCGCCAACGCCGGCCACGCACCGGCGTTCGACATGGCGACGCTGCCCTTTCCCGTCAAGGAGCGCCCCATGTCGGTTCCCGCTCGGCCGCCCACGCCCCTTCCCCCTCCCCTACGCGCGAGCTTGATCCACGCCATCGACTGGCGCACGGTAGCCGCGATCGGCCTGCCGCTCTGGGCGTTTATTCTGGGCGCGATCCTGGTCCGGGTGCGTGAAACGCCCGCGCCGGCGCTCGCACTCCTCGCCCCGCCCCCGGCGCCGACTGCGTCGGCACCCAAACCACCCCCGCCCGAACAGACGCCGGTCGCCCCGATGCCACGCGAGGTCGTGGTCCGCACGCAGTTCACCGCGGTGCCGGTGCTCGTTCCGGTCGCAGTCCCTGCCGAACCCGCAGTCGCGAACGCGCCCGGGCCGGCGGAGTTCCGACTCCCGGCGAGCGAGTTCCTGCCCGCGGAGCGATGCCAGACGTTCAACACCAAGGTGAAGTTCCACCCTGGGATGCCCGAGGCCGCGGAGGAAGCGCGGAACTCGAAGAAGATGCTGCTGGTGCTGCACATCTCGGGTCACTTCGACGATCCCGGGTTCACGTGAAACAACGCCCAAGCCCTCCGTGAGGGGGCACTGTCCGACGATTCCGTGGGCCGGTTCCTGAGCGACAACTTCGAGGCGACGCACCAGAAGGTCGGGACGTTCCAGGTTGTGAACGGGGTCAAGATCGGCGGGAACGTGGCGTCCTACTTCTGCCTGAGCGACGGTACAGTGATTCACGCGGTGGCCGGGCCGCTGGGCGCGAAAGAGTTCCTGCGCGAGGCGCGCTGGGCGGTCGATTTGCGAAAAATGGCTGCGAGCGAGGCCGGTGGCGACGCCATCAAGTATCGGTTAGCGTTACGAAAAGGGCACCTGGAGCGGCTCGCATCGGAGAACGGGCTGCGGCTCCCGCCGCGAGCGTTGCCAGCGGTCGCCAGCGGCCCGCCGCCGGTGCCGACGAGCAACGAGATCCGCACCAAAGCCGGCCGCGCGCTAGGCAACCAGGGCCAGGTCCACACGCTGCTCGCCTACTATCCCCTGCCCCAGTTGTCGCAACTCTACACGATCGTGTTCGAGGACGTGCTGAAAGAGAAGGTGTCCACGCTCCCGGTGGACGTGCGGTGACAGCAGAGCCGGTGAGCGGACGGTATTACTTGTGCAGTTGTGTTCTTGAGTGTGGCCCGCTCGCTCCGCGAGCGGTGCTTGGGGCCTCAGATTCGCAGCCCGCGGCGCGGTCCGAATGATTTCACAACCGCTCGCGGAGCGAGCGGGCCACACTCAAGAACAGAACACAGCCAGAGTACACCGCAAACGCTGCAACCAGGACGTGAACCCCGGCTCACCCTTCCGGCGTGATCGAACGAAGGCACTTCCTACAACGAGCAGTACGCGATTTATTGGGTTCTCAGGGGCTCATGCCCCCGCTCCATTTTCGGAGTTCGTTCATGTCCGCGACCGCCACACGCTCGCTCGTCGACCGGTACGCCGCCGAGTTCGCGGGCTCCAAACAGCGGTTCGAGACCGCGAAGGGCGTGTTCCCCACCGGCGTGACCCACGACGCCCGGATGATGGACCCGTTCCCGGTGTACGTCGCGCGGGCGAAGGGCGCGCACAAGTGGGACGTGGACGGGCACGAACTCGTCGATTACTTCGTCGGCCACGGGTCGCACCTGCTCGGCCACTGCCCCGACGAGGTCGTGCTGGCGGTCCAGGAGCAGATGAACCGCGGCACGCACCCGGGGGCGTGCCACGAGGCGGAGATCGAGTGGGGGCAACTCGTCCGCAAGCTGATCCCGAGCGCCGAGCGGGTGCGGTTCACCGGCAGCGGCACCGAAGCCACGATGATGGCTTTGCGGCTGTCGCGGCTGTTCACCGGGCGCGGCAAGTTCCTGAAGTTCCAGGGGCACTTCCACGGGTGGCACGACTACGTCACCGTGTCGGCCGACTACCCCTACGACACCGCCAGCGTTCCCGGCGTGCCCGCGGACGTGGCCGCGCACTGCGTGGCGGTCCCGCCCAACGACCTGAACCGCGTCGAGGCGGCGCTGAAAGCCGATTCCGACATCGGCGCCGTGATCCTCGAACCGACCGGCGGGCACTGGGGCGCGGTGCCGATCCGCGGCGAGTTCCTGAAGGGGCTGCGCGAACTCTGCACCCGCTACGACCGGCTCCTGATCTTCGACGAAGTGATCACCGGCTTCCGCGTTTCGCCGGGCGGCGCGCAGGCGTTCTACGGCGTCACGCCGGACCTGACCGCGATGGCCAAGATCCTGGCCGGCGGGTTGCCCGGAGGGTGCGTAGGCGGACGGGCGGACGTGCTGGCGTTCATCGAGCCGCGCCCGGGCAAGCCGAAGATGAAGCACCCCGGGACGTACAACGCCAACCCGCTCTCGGCCGCCGCCGGGGTCGCGACCCTGACGCGCGTCGCGACGGGCGAGCCGTGCGACCGCGCGAACCGCGCCGCCGCCCGACTGCGCAACAAGCTGAACGAACTGTTCGCGGCCCGGGATTGGTCGTGGATCGCTTATGGCGACTTCAGCATGGTCCGCGTGGCGTCCGGCTACCGCGGCGAGCGGCCCAGCACCGCCGCGGGCGTCAACGACGGGTTCGTGCCGTTCGGGGGCGACGTGAACGCGCTCGACGGTCCCAAGAACATGAAGCAGTATTACGCCCTCCGGCAGGCGATGCTCCTTCACGGGGTCGATTGGTGGGGGTTCGCCGGGATGACGAGCGCCGAGCACACCGACGCGGTCATCGATCACACCGTGACCGCGTTCGAGGCGAGTCTGGAAGCGCTCGCGGCCGAAGGGCTGGCGTAACGGAAGCGGGAACGCGTGACCCGCACCTGCGGGTTACGCTCGGGCTCCGAAGTTTCGTGCGCCCTGTTCGTGTGCGTTTTGCGAAAGCACGGCAAAAGATCCCCTTTCCCTCTCGCTTTCGGGTGCGGGTCAGCGCAGCATAAAAATGCTGCCCCGTAAACCGCTCCTGCCTACCACCCGAAGCGATCCCATGACAATCAGCCGCCGCGCGTTCCTGCGCACCACGGCCGGCGGGCTGGCAACCGCGTTCGTCACCGGTTCCGGCTCCCCACAAGACACGAAACCCGAGACCGCGCCGCCGCCGCGCCTGGCGGTGGAAACCACCCCCGCGAACCTGCTGCCACAAGACACGCTGTTCCTCACTTGGCAGCGCGACCCGACGACCACCATCACCGCCCAATGGATCGGGCCGGAAAAGGCGGACGCCACCGTGCGCGTGATCCCGCCCACCGGCGACGAGTGGAAGACCGCGAAGGTCGAATTCAGGCCGTGGCCCAAAACGGACCTGAAGGTTCACCGGGCGGAGGTGACCGGCCTCGCACCGGGAACCGAGTACCTCCTCCAGATCGGCAAGGGGCCGGAGCTGTTCCGCTTCCGCACCATGCCGGCGAAGGCAACGGACACGTTCCAGTGGGTGTCGGGCGGCGACTGCGGCACGAACGCGCACGCGATCGCCAACAACATCCTCGCGGCCAAGCAGGAACCGCACTTCGCGCTGATCAGCGGCGACCTGGGGTACGACAACGGCACGTCGGCCAAGACCGCGCTGGCGTTCGTTCAGAACTACGCCAGGCACATGGTGGACCCGAAGGGGCGGCTCATCCCGCTCGTCACCTGCCTGGGCAACCACGAGGTGCGCGGCGGGTACAACGGGAAGCGCGGCGACGCCACGTTCTACCTGCCGCTGTTCGACGGGCTGTACAAGGACACGACCTACGGCACGCTCGACTTCGGCGATTACCTGAGCCTCGTGCTGCTCGACACGGGGCACGTGGCGAAAATCGCCGGGGAGCAGACGGACTGGCTCGAAGGCGCGCTGAAGGAGCGCGAGGACCGGCCGCACCTGTTCGTGACGAACCACGTGCCGGCGTACCCATCGTACCGCATCCCCGAGGGCGGCCCGGTGAGCGGAAAGCCCGGGACCGGTGAGGCGAACCGGCAGCACTGGTGCCCGCTGTTCGAGCGGCACGGCGTGGACGTCGTACTCGAGCATCACGACCACACGTTCAAGCGCACCCACCCGCTGAAGGGCGGGTTACGGGACAAGTACGGCGTGCCGTACCTGGGGGACGGCTCGTGGGGCCAGCTTCGCGCCCCGATGCCGCCCGAAAAGCGCTCGTATCTTGCGGCGACCGCGAAGGCGTACCACATGACCGTTCACCGGCTCGAAGGCGAGGCGCGGTACCACGTCGCGCTGGAGGAGTCGGGCCGGGTGGCGGATGTCTACGCCACACACGGTAAACGCCCCGCGAAGCGGGGGTGAGCGTACCGCGCCGCGGTTGCCGCGCCACAGGCGCGGTAACCGTTTCCGCTTCCGACCAACGGCTGCTAAACTACCGGCATGAACACGTTCCCCTCTCCCACCCCGCCCGCGCCCAACCCGGCCGACCACGCCCGCCTGGTCGCGCGGATGCGGGCCATCGTCGGCGCGGACAACGTCCTCACCGCCACCGCCGACATGGCGGCGTATGAGTGCGACGGGTTCACCATCGCCAAAACGAAGCCCAACGTGGTCGTGTTCCCGACCACGACCGAACACATCGTCGGGATCGTGCAGGCGTGCAACGAGTTGGGCAGCCCGTTCCTCGCGCGCGGCGCGGGCACGAGCCTCGCGGGCGGGTGCGTGCTCGTGGGCGGCGGCGTGATGATCGCCCTCGCCCGCATGAAGCGCATCCTGGAGATCAACGCCCGCGACCGCTACGCCGTGGTCGAGCCCGGCGTGGTGAACGTGTGGCTGACGAACGCACTGAAGCCCTTCGGTCTGCACTACGCCCCGGACCCGAGCAGCCAGGGCGCCTGCACCATCGGCGGGAACGTCGCCACCAACTCCGGCGGCCCACACACGCTCAAGTACGGCGTTACCGTCAACCACATCCTCGGCGTGGAACTCGTGTTACCGGACGGGCGCGTCGTCACCTGCGGCGGCCCGACGGAAGACGCCCCCGGGTACGATCTGGTCGGCACGATCGTCGGCAGCGAAGGCACGTTCGGCATCGTCTCCAAGGTGTGGGTGCGTCTGACCAAGAACCCCGAAGCGTACCGCACCCTGCTGGGGGTTTTCGAGACGATCGACGACGCCACCAGCACCATCAGCGACATTATCGGCGCAGGGATCGTGCCCGCGGCCCTCGAACTGCTCGACAAAACGATGCTGTCGGCGGTGGAGGCGGCGTTCAAGTTCGGGTTCCCGCTCGACGCCGAAGCGGTGGTAATCATGGAAGTGGACGGGCTCGCCGCCGGACTCCAGGACGAAGCGGACCGGATCGAAGGGATCGCCACAAAGAACCGCGCGCGGGAGGTCCGCAAGGCCAACACCGAGCCCGAACGCATGGCCCTCTGGAAGGCTCGCAAACAGGCGTTCGGTACGATCGGGCGCCTGGGGTTCCCGAGCTACTGCACCCAGGACGGCGTGGTCCCGCGGACGAAGCTCCCCGACATCATGCGGCACATCCAGGCGACCGCGAAGAAGTACAACCTCGGCATCTGTAACGTGTTCCACGCCGGCGACGGAAACATTCACCCGATCCTGATGTTCGACGAGCGCGACCCGGCCCAGGTGAAGGCGGTTCTGGACGCCAGCCACGACATCCTCTCGGAGTGCGTCGCCCTCGGCGGCAGCGTGACCGGAGAGCACGGGATCGGGGTCGAGAAGATCGACTTCATGCCGCTCATGTTCACCACCGACGACCTGAACTACATGGTCCGGCTCCGAACCGCGTTCAACCCCGACGGGCGGTGCAGCCCCGGGAAGATGCTCCCCACCGCGGGCGGGTGCGCCGAGCCGAGCGTGGTCGCGACCAAACCCGCCCGCCGTGCCGCAGTGTAAGGGTTAGCCGCGTTCAGCAACCCGCCTCTCAGTGTGGCCCGCTCGCTCCGCGAGCGGCCGTCAGGTCGTCCAGAACGCTCTGCGCGCAGCGAATTTGAAGCCCTAAGCACCGCTCGCGGAGCGAGCGGGCCACACTGAGACACGGGCCACACCCAGCACTACAGATTACTACTCAGTTTCAACCTCATACGCGATCAGGCTAGCTGTATTTGTTTCTTGCGGCACAGACGTTCCTGTCTGTGCGACCATCTCGCATCGCACAGACAGGAACGTCTGTGCCGCAAGAAACAAATACAGCCACTGACGACAATCGTGCAAATATTTATGATGTCACCGCTGTCGCGTTGCCGGTCGCGGTGTTCCCAGCTCCGTCCGTGGACTCGGCCACCACGATGTAGCTGCCCGCGGCCGGCACCGTGACCGACCACGTTGCGAAGCCGTCGCCCGTGTCCGCCGTAATCCAGACCTCGGTCGCGCTGTCGAACGCCGTGCGGCTCGCGTTCAAGTACGCCTGTGCCACTGAATCGTAAACGCTGACCGCCACGCCTGCGACCCCGGAGAGGGTGTCGCTCGCGGTACCGGTCACGGCCCCGGTAACGGTGGGCGCCGTGTCCACCGCGACAGTCGGCACCGTCAGGTCCACCACTACCCCATCGGTGAGTGAAGCCGTGCCCACATTACCGGCCGCGTCGGTCGCAGTCACCGCGGCGGTGTACGTTCCTTCAACCAGCGCGGTCGCGACCGCCACCGTCCAGGTGGTGCCGCTCACAGCGGCCGTGTAGGTCTGACCGTCCACCGTTACCTCGACCGTCGCCGCCGGATCATCCACTGTCCCCGTCAGGGTCGGCGTCGTGCTGTTCGTGATGAGGGCGTTGACCGTAACCGTCGGCACGGTCAGATCCACCACCAGCCCGTTGGTCAGCGCTGCGGCCCCCACGTTCCCGGCCGCGTCCATCGCGGTCACCGAGACCGTATACGTCCCCTCGATCAGCGCGGTCGTAACCGACACGCTCCAGGTGTTGCCGCTGACCGTCGCCGTGTAGGTCTGGCCGTCCACGGTCACTTGAACCGACGCCGCCGAATCGTCCACGGTACCCGTCAGTGTCGGCGTCGCGCTGTTCGTGGTCAGCACGTTTGCCGTTACGGTCGGCGCGGTCAAATCGACCACCAACCCGTCAGCCGGTGCGGCCGTGGCCACGCCCCCCGTTGAGTCGGTGGCGATAGCGGAAACGGTGTACGTACCCTCGATCAGCGCGGTCGTCACCGACACGCTCCAGGTGTTGCCGGTCACCGTCGCCGTGTAGGTCTGGCCGTCTACCGTCACCTGAACCGTCGCCGCCGAGTCGCTCACCGTCCCCGTCAGCGTCGGCGTCGTACTGTTGGTCGCCAGCGTATCAACCGTGACCGTCAGCCCCGCCAGACTCACTACCAGTCCGTCGGTCAGCGACGTGCCGCCCACGTTCCCGGCCGCGTCCGTTGCGGAGACCGAGATCGTGAACGTCCCGTCCGCCAGCGGGTTCGTGAGCGTGACGCTCCATGTGGTCCCGCTCACCGCAGCCGTGTACGTCTGGCCGTTAACGGTCACGCTCACGGTCGCGTTCGGGTCGTCCACCGTGCCCGTCAGGGTGGGAGTCGCGCTGGTGCTGGTCAGCGGATTGATCGTGACGGTCGGAGCGACCGAGTCGAACGTCACCGCGACCGTGTTGGACGCCGTGTTCGCGTTGCCAGCCGCGTCCTGGGCGGCGCCAGCCGCGACCGACACGGACACCGCCCCCTGGCCGGACGGCACCACCGAGAATGTGTACGTGCGCGAGTTCACAGCCCCGAACGCCGTGGCGGTGCCGTTCGAGACCGTAAGACCGGCAGCCGTGAATCCAGTCACGTCCTCGTCGAACGTGACGGTGAACGGGACCGCGGCGGTGGAGGTGACCGCCGCCGAGAACGTGGAGACGGTCGCGGTCGGTGCAACGGTGTCCGCGGTCGGCACCGTCGGCGGAACGGTCGCAGTCGGCGAACCCGGTACGAACCCGCCGACCACGCTGGGCCGGCCGAGCGCGGAACCCGGTGCGTCGAAGTAGTCGGTACCGGACGGGTTCACCAGCGCGAACGCGGGCGCCACAACACCTGAGACCAGCACCTGGTCGTCCCCGTCGCCGGTGGTCAGCGAAACGCCGTTGCGGAACCCGGACGCGTGCAGGATAACCACGTCGTTGCCCGTGCCGGCGGCCAGAACGCTCTCACCCTTGTGCCCCGCGTCCGAGATCCCCAGAACATCGTTCCCCACCCCCATGTCCACGTTCAACCCGCCGCCGGAGCGGGTGCCGCTGATGAGCAGTGTGTCGTCCCCGCCGCCCATGTTGATGTGGTACCCCTGTTTCACCCCGCCGATGTACACGGAGCTCTGCCCGTTGACCGTGGTGGCACCGTCCAGCGAGCGGATGACGACCGCGTTCTCGCCGGCGCCGGCGATCCAGATCTGGTCTGTGTCGTTGGTTCCGGTAACGTAAAGCACCTTGTCGAACACGTACGCCGTCACGTTCCCCGCCGGGGTCGTGCGGTCCTCCAGGCCCTCGACGGCGGGAACGAACTGGGGCGCCATGTGTGAGAAAGACCGAGCCGAACTCATGGAGCGTACACCTGGGTGAAAAAGGGACGGGCGGTGGGCGGGGCACGGACATAAACCGCACGTCGTGCCGAGCGAGACCCGCGCGGGCGCGGTTTTAATCACTCGAGAGCCGGCGCCAGGTGCAGATCGCGTAGTACACAACAACCAATGTCAGCACACACATCCGCGACCACATTTCGACCTCAACAGCCGCGATCGTACAGCCCGACCCTTATTAATCACAACAACCACACCCACAGCGACGACGCATTAACATCAATGATTCAAATTTATATTTTTTCAACAGCCACAACTGCACAAGCTGTAAATTCCGTGCCGAAGTGGCGGCGCGCAGCCGAGCCGGCTATGCGCAGGCGCGTCACGGAACTGCCGCTCAGGCGACCGGCCAACGTGCGCGAGTTGTTGCAAGGCCGCGGTTGCCAGCTCGTTCCGGTTCGCGATAAACTGGACCAGCCCCTGTCATGAACTAGAGGGGGCAGCGCGTTTGTTCCTAAAGGGAACCCATGTTGCCGGCTGTGATGTGCGTGATCGCCTGTGTTGTGCTGACTGTGGTTGTGAGCGCACGGCGGGCGAGGGCCGCGCTTGAGAGGCGGTTCCCGCCGATCTCGGACGCCGAATTTGTGATGCGATGTTCGCCGAACGTGGACCCGAAAATCGCGCTCAAAGTGCGACGGATGGTGGCGGCGCACTTTGCCGTCGAGTACGAGCGGGTTCACCCCTCAACCGGCTTCGTCACAGATCTCGGCGCGGATTAGCACTCGTGGCGAAACGGCCGAATGGTCCGGGTTTGGTTCCAGTCCCCGCGCGTCTTGCGCTCACGAAAGCAGAGTTTTGACAGGATAAACAGGATGGACGGGATGAAGGCCAATCGATCTAGAACTTTATTTATTCTGTCGATCATGTAAACATCATATTCTTCTGGTCAGTGCCGACGAAGGGGTGCAGCACGCGCGTGACTGGCTCGACCACCTCAGTATGGACGTGTTGCGACCGTTGGCAGGTATCCTCCAGTGGACCGGGGCGGCTTTGACCACGTTGCGGCTCGTCCCGCGTCCGTCGAAAGTGGCCGCCCTCAGCGCCACCGGGAACGGCCTCATCTCACTCCGGCCGCTCCGGGTACCGCAGCCGGCACCCGGTACCGCCGCCCGTCACACCCCGCCCACCGTAACCGTTAGCTCCATCTCCTTCGTCGGGAACCGAACGATCTTCACCTTCGCCTCGCCCCCGACCGGCAACCCGCGGACCACCCGCTCGTAATCCTCCACGTTGTCGATCGACTCGCCGTTGATCGCCACGATGAGGTCGCCGGCCTGGGTCACCACTCCGCGCGGGCTGTACGCGCACCCTTTCAGCCCCGCGGCGTCGGCCGGCCCGTTCAACACAACGCGATCGATCATCACCCCGTGGTCGTACCGGGCGCGGCGCAACTGGCGTTCGTCGTACAACTTCACCCCCAGGTCGGGGCGCAGCGACCGGCCGCTCTGGATCAGCTCGGTGACCACCCGGTTCACCGTGTCCACCGGGATCGCGAACCCGATTCCCACGTTGCCCCCGTTGGGCGTCGCGATCGAGGTGTTGACCCCGATCAGCCGGCCGGTCTTGTCGAGCAGCGGCCCGCCGGAGTTCCCGGGGTTGATGGCCGCGTCGGTCTGAATCGCCTTCGGGATCTTCACCCCGCTCGGCGCCTCGATGATCCGGTTCAGCGAGCTGATGATCCCCGTCGTCATGCTGAGGCTCAGCCCGAACGGGTTCCCGATCGCGTAGACCGTGCGGCCGACTTTCAGGTCGTCCGAGGTGCCAACCTGGATCGGCTTCAGCTTCTCCTTGGGTGCGGAAATCTGGAGCACCGCGAGGTCGTTGTCCGGCGCCACCCCGATCAGCGCCGCGGTGTACGCGGTGCGGTCCGCCAGCACCACCCGCAGTTCGGTGCCCTGGCGCTTGCGCACCTCCGCAACCACGTGGTAGTTGGTGACGACGCGCCCGGACTCGTCCCACACGAACCCGGACCCGCCACTGGTCTGGAGCTCGCTGGGGGCTTCGTCCCAGCGGCCCTGCTTCACCATCACCACGTCCACGTTGACGACCGAGGGGCGGACCTTCTCGAAGACGGTCTCTCGCTGCGCCTCCTCGGCGTCCGGGGCGGCGGCTGGGGTGGTCGTGCGGAGCTGCGCGTTCGGGTCCAGCCCGCCACGCTCGGCGCGCAACCGGCTCACCAAGTAGGTTCCGGCCGCGATCCCGATCCCGCCCAGCGCCACGCCGAGCAACAGGAACGCGGCGTACCACAGTATCGGGCGGGCGGGCGGCCCGTCTGGCGCGTACCGGTTGGGGAAGTTGGGTCGGGTCGGGCGGTCGTTGTGGGGGCCGCGGTCGCGGCCGTCGTCTTCGTCGTCGCGCATGGGTTGCGCACCTCTGTGTGGGACCGTACCGATTACGAGGGCCTAAACCGAACTGCGGATTCGCCCGTGCCCTGGCCCCGATGCGTTAAAAACGGGTGACACGTTCACCCGGCACGGCCCCGTGGTTACACTATCGTGTCGAACGCGATACCGACGGGTGTACCGGTTCGCTCCTATTGTTCGAGAGGTTCCACCATGCGCGCGCGAATTTTGCTGGCGGTGCTCATCCTGAGTGGGGCAGTCGGCCTCACGCGGGCGGACGACAAGCCCCTGGACCGGGCCGAACTCGACAAGCGGATCGTGAGAATCGTGTACGAGTCCGCACTACTGGGCACGGAAATCTTTAACCGCGGCGGGCACGGGGAGTGCGCGCGCCTGTACCAGGGCACGCTGTCGGCCGTGGTGCCGATGCTCGACCACCGGCCGAAGCTCCAGACCGACGCCCAACAGCGGATCGAGCGCGCCAAAGGCCTGAACAAGGCGGCCGAAGCCGCCATCGAGATGCGTGCGGCACTGGACGAGATCCAGAACACCATCGCGCCGCCGATCAAAAAAGAGCCCGCGCTGGAGCCGAAGGACACCAAGGAACCCAAAACCACGCAGGAGCCGAAGGACACCAAGAAGGTACTGTGGGACCGGCTCGGGGGTGAGAGCGTGGTGAAGGCGGTCGTTCACGATTTCGCGCTCGCGGCCCTCGAAGACCCGAAGGTGAACTTCACCCGCGGCGGCAAATACAAGCCGAGCGCCGCGGCGCTGGAGAAGTCGATCGTGGATATGATCAGCGACGTGAGCGGCGGGCCGTTCAAGTACAGCGGCAAAAGCATGAAAGAGGCGCACAAGGGGATGGCGATCACCGACGCCGAGTTCGACGCTCTGGCCGTTCACCTCGTCGCGTCCCTGAAAAAGTTCAAGGTCGCGGACCCGGAAATTGCGGAGCTGGTGAAGGTCGTCGCCGGCACCCGCGAGGCGATCGTCGAGAAGGCCCCGGCGCCCACGGAAAAGGGCACGAAGCCGTAACCGCCTCCCGGCCGGGCGCCCGAAGCCGCGCCCGGCCGTCTGTGCCGGTCACCGTGCGCGACACACATTTCAAATCTACTCAGAATATTCACTTTGCAATCACAGAAGTAGCACCAACTCTTCACACCATTCAACATTCTCTTTTGCACCGCATCATCTAGAGTACTGAAGTCGCATCATCGCCCGAACGGCTCGAAACGCTGCCGCTTCAGGTGAGGCCGGGCCGGTGGCCCGCACCTTTGATTCCCGTGCTTTTCTCCTCCAGTTCAGAGGTCCGTCGATGGCTCGTTCCTCGGGTCGCAGGTCCGCGTTCACCCTGATTGAGTTGCTGGTGGTGATCGCCATCATCGCGATCTTGATCGGTCTGCTTCTCCCGGCCGTTCAGAAGGTGCGCGAAGCCGCCGCCCGGATGAGCTGCTCCAACAACCTCAAGCAAATCGGCTTGGCCCTCCACAACTACGAAAGCTCCTACCAGCGGTTCCCGACCAGCGGCGAGGGGAGCGTGAACTACGACACCGCGTTCGACCTCCAGTCGACCTGGACGATGATCCTGCCGTACATCGAGCAGGACAACGTGTACAAGCTGATCGACACGAGCGTGTACTACCTCCAGGCCGCCAACCAGGCCCCGTTCCAGACGGCCATCAAGACGTACATCTGCCCGAGCAACCCGTCGGCCGGGAGCGGCGGCAAGGACAGCGCCGGGTACGGCATCTGCGACTACATGCCGATCGCGTACACCGACATCGCGGACGGCACCGGCGGCGGCTGGCGGGCGAACGGCTCGAGCAAGGCGACCTGGCGCGTGGAAGGGATGCTGACGGTCGGCAAGGGCACCGCGGCGCCGACCGCCTCCCAGTACAACAAGCCCACCTACATGCTGAACGTCAGCGGGCAGCGGAGCGTCTCCGGGGTGACCGACGGCCTGAGCAACACGATCGCGATCATTGAAGACGTGAGCCGCGGCTACTTCGGGAACGTGAACGGCACGTACACCGCCCCGGGCGGCAACCCGACGCAGATCGCCCGGTGGGCCGAGCCGGACCAGGCCAACGGCGTGTCCGGTCCGGCCCTGGGTTCGAGCGGCGAGCAGTGCTACGAGGCGAACAGCGGGACCGCGGCGTCGTGCAACAGCCGCAAGGCCATCAACAACAACGCGACCCCGTTCGGCGGCCCCACCACCTGCCCGTGGAGCTCGAACAACTGCGGGCCGAACGACGAAGCCTTCAGCTTCCATTCCGGCGGCGCGCAAGCGGTGTTCGGAGACGGCCACGTGGCGTTCATCCGCGACAGCATCGACATGGTCTCGATGCGGCGCCTGTGCACCCCGGCCGGCGGTGACCTGACCCCGAACTTCTAACGGTTGGCCCCGCCGACCGTTGCGAGCCGGGCGGTTGTCACCGCCCGGCTCGCGATGTTTACTTACACCCAGAGGTATTCGATGCGTCTGCGAATTGCGTTCTCGCTCGCCCTTGCCGGGGCACTCGCGGTTGCGGGCTGCGGCACCAAGGGCGACCTCGCCGGGGGCCAGGTGCCGGTCAAGGGGAAGGTCGTCGGTAAAGAAGGAAAGGGCGTCGGGCCGCTCGCGATGCGGTTCTACCCGACCGAGCCCGGCCGGTCGAACGGCACGGGCGAGAGCGCGGCCGACGGAACCTTCTCCGCCAAGACCAGTTCGACGGTGGACGGGCTGATCCCCGGCAAGTACAAGGTGACGCTCGCGCCGCTCCCGAAGCCGGGCGCGTCGCCGGTTCCGATCCCGGCGAAGTACGCGGACGAATCCAGCTCCGACCTGATCGTCGAAGTCGCCTCCGGTAAAGACCTGACGATCGAGCTGAAATAAGCGCCACGTTCCGTTCGCGACCGTGCGGCGCCCTCGTGCGTGCCGCACGGCCGTTTCCGTTAAAGGCTCCTTTCTCCCGCTCGCCCCCGCGCATAGGATTGGGGCATGAGCGAATGGCACCTCGCCCGCGGCTACAGGTACGCGGGCATCGTCAGCGGGTTACGCACCGAGCCCGACCGGCGCGACCTGGCCGTTATTGTGAGCGACACGCCCGCCGCCGCGGCCGGCGTGTTCACCCAGAACCGCGTGTGTGCGGCGCCCGTCCAGGTGAGCCGCGAGCGGCTCCCGCGCGATGACGCCCGCGCGATCGTGGTCTGCTCGGGTAACGCCAACGCCTGCACCGGCGATCAGGGCCTCGCCGACGCCCGGCGGATGACCCAACTCGTCGCCACCGAACTCGGGTGCGCCACGGAGCAGGTGCTGGTGGCCTCGACGGGCGTGATCGGTCGCCCCCTGCCGATGCCGGTCCTTGAGGCGGGCGTCCCGAAGGCGACCCGCGAAGTGGCCGAGGGCCGAGACGCGCTTTCGAACGCCGCTCACGCCATCCTGACCACCGACACCGGGATCAAGATCGCCACCCGCCGGCACGCGCCCTTCACCCTGACGGGGTTCGCCAAGGGCGCGGCGATGATCGGCCCGAACATGGCTACCATGTTGGGCTTCGTTCTCACCGACGCCGCGGTCGCCCCCGCCGACCTGCACCGCATCCTCAAAGTCGCCGCCGAGCAGAGCTTCAACAGCATCTCGGTGGAGGGCCACACCAGCACCAACGACACCGTGTTCCTGCTGGCGAACGGTTCCGGCCCCCAGCTCGCGGGAGCAGAACTGGACGCCTTCGCGCACGAGGTGCGGCACGTCTGCGTGGAACTGGCCCGCAAAATCATCATCGACGCCGAAGGCGCCGAGCACCTCATCACCATCGAGGTCGAGGGTTGCCGCAGCGACGCCGAGGCGAAGCAGGTCGCCAAGACCATCGCGGAGAGCGCGCTCGTGAAAACCGCGGTGTTCGGCGCGGACCCGAACTGGGGGCGGGTGGTGTCCGCGGCGGGGTACTCGGGCGTGGCGTTCGAGGAGAAGGACCTGTCGCTGTGGATGGGCGACCTGCTGCTGTACCGGGCCGGCGCGCCGCTGCCGTTCGACGCCGCGTCCGCGTCCGCCTACCTGAAGCACAACCGCGAGGTGCATTTCAAACTGCGGTTCACGCTCGGCACCGGCCGCTCGACGTTTTACACCAGCGACCTGACCACCGAGTACGTCCGGCTCAACGCCGATTACACCACTTGAGCGTGACACTAAAAACCGTAACGTCGTGACGCCCAAGAACCGAGCCTTCGCCCGCGTGCCCGGTTGTGACGACGTTGCGGCATTCACCGCCGTGCCTGTCGGCTTCAGACTATGAGCCTGATCGAGCTGAACGCCGTTTCGCGCACGTTCGGCGCGTTCACCGCGCTGCGGGATGTTACGCTCTCGCTGCCGAAGGGCCGGATCGGGCTGCTCGGGCCGAACGGCGCGGGCAAATCGACGCTGCTGAAGATCCTGATGGGCCTGATTCCGCCGTCGAGCGGAACGGGCCGCGTGCTCAACGAACCCCTGGGCGGGGACCGGGACGCCGCAGGAAACTGGCGGCTCCGGCGGCTCATCGGGTTCATGCCCGAAGCAGACGCCCTCGTCCCGGGGCTCACCGGGGTGGAGTACGTGGCGCTCGCCGGCGAGTTGTACGGGTTACCGCGGCGCGAGGCCACGCGGCGCGCGCACGAGGTGCTCTCGTACCTCGAGTTGGAAGAAGCGCGGTACCGGCTGGTCGAAGAGTATTCGCTCGGGATGAAGCAGCGCGCGAAGCTCGCCCAGGCGCTCGTTCACGACCCGCCGGTACTCCTGCTCGACGAGCCCACATCGGGCCTCGACCCCGCCGGGCGCGACGCCATGCTGCGGCTCGTGAAGGCGCTCGGCGTCGATCACGGGAAGTCGGTTCTGCTCTCGACGCACCTGCTGGCGGACGTGGAAACCGTGTGCGAGCGGGTGGTCATCATCGCCGGCGGGCAGGTGCGGCGGGAGGGAACCGTGGCCGAGCTGCGCGACCGGCACCGGGACCGGTTCCGCGTCCGCGTCCAGGGCGAGACCGCGGCGTTCCGCGCCGAGTTGGAAGCGGCCGGGATGAGGCTCCTCGCCGACAACGGCGAGGGCGAGTGGCGGGTCGGGGTCCCGCAGGGGTGGTCGAACCTGACGTTCTTCCAATGCGCCGCCGCACAAGGCGCCGTCATCCGCAGCCTCGTGCGCGACGAGGAAACGCTGGAGGAGCTGTTCCTCAGAACGGTGATCTAATTTTCGGTCCGGTTGCGGGCCGTCTGTTTTGGCTTATGTCTTGGTGGCACACACAGGAATGCCTGTGCCACAAGAAAAAGGCACGACCAGCCGGATTCGCCGCCAGCCCCTGGTTCGCTTCACAGCAGCGGGTCGAGAACCTTCATGGCGCACACCGACACCCTGCTCCGCTACCGGCCGTGGCGCGGAACCCCGCTCGGGCCGCTGTACGCCTCGGCGGCGCTGGCCCGCGCCTCGCTGAAGCTCCTGCTCCGCCGGCGGCTCATGTGGGGCCTGTTCGGGCTGGCGCTGCTGATCTTCTTCTTCTTCTTCTACGCCCAGTACCTGATGGTGTGGATCACGAACCAGTTCGCCACCGAGTCGGTTCGGTTCGCCGGCATCCCCGTGAACGCGCGCAACATCACCCGGTTCCTCGACCGGCTGGCACTCAACGGCACGGACCACACGTTCGGCAACTTCATCTGGTACCAGGGCTACATCCTGGTGATCGTGCTGTCGCTCGCGGGGTCGGTGCTGGTGGGCAACGACTTCGCGCACGGGAGCCTGCCGTTCTACCTCTCGAAGCCGATCGGGCGGTGGCACTACGTGCTCGGCAAGTGTCTCGCGATCGGCGGGCTGATCGGCCTGCTCACCACGCTCCCCGCGGCGCTGCTGTGGGTCGAGGCCGGGCTGCTGTACGACTGGCGCACGTACTACTTCGACCACTTCTCGCTGCTGCTCGGTATCATCGGCTACGGGGCGGTGCTCACCGCCGCGCTGTCGCTGCTGACCGTGGCGACGGCGGTGCTGGTGCGCCGCACGGTGCCGATGGCGATGATCTGGATGGGGCTGTTCGCGCTGCTCCCGATGCTCTCGGGGTGGCTGGTGGAGTCCACCGAGAACCGGCACTGGCGGCTGATCGACCTATGGAACAACCTTTACCTGTGTGGGCTGAGCTGCCTCGGGACGGACCCCGCCACGGTGCGCCCGCTGCCGCAGCCCGACTACTGGGAGGCGTGGGCCGTGGTCGCGATCGTGACAGCCGCGTGCGGGCTGTTCCTGCGGCGGCGCATCCAGGCGGTCGAAATCGTCTCGTAAGTGGTGATCGATGAGCAACGAGTTCGTGCCGGCGGGACGAGCGACGGGCGTCGGCACTCCGGGAACCGGCCGCGCCGCCGAACATGCCGAGGTGCCCCAAGTGGCCGACGAGACGGTCCCGACCGCGCACGCCGATACGCACGGGGCACAGACCGAGGCACGGGCGCCTCACGCCGCCCGTTCGTCCGGCGCGCCGCTGCTCCTCTTCGAGCAGGTCTCCAAGTGGTACGGGACGGTTCTGGCACTCAACCAGGTGACGCTGGAACTGACCGGCGGCATCACGGGCCTCGTCGGCGCGAACGGGGCCGGCAAATCCACACTGCTCCGCATGGCGAACGGTCAGCTCCGCCCGACGCTGGGTCGGGTGAGCGTGCGCGGGGTCGATACGTGGAACTGGCGCGCGCGGCGGCTGGTCGGGTACTGCCCGGACGCGGACGCATTCTATGAGGAAATGTCCGGCCGCCGGTTCGTCTGGACGATGGCCCGGCTGTGCGGCTACACCCGGGCCGAGTCGCACCGGCGCACGGAAGGCGTGCTCGCGCGCGTCGGCATGTTGGAGCGCGCCGACCGCAAGCTCCGCGGGTACTCGAAGGGGATGCGCCAGCGGATCAAGCTCGCGCAGGCGCTTCTTCACGAGCCCGAACTGCTCATCCTCGACGAACCGCTCTCCGGGATCGACCCGATCGGGCGCCAAGAGCTGCTCGAACTGTTCCAGTCGCTCGCGGCGCAGGGCAAGTGCCTGCTCATCTCCAGCCACGAGCTGGAGGCACTGGAGAAGCTCACGAACCACGTGGTGATTATGGCCCGGGGGCGGGTGGCGGCGGTGGGCACGCTCCAGCAGATCCGCGACCTGCTGGAGGACCACCCGGTTTCCGTCCGCATCGATGTCGAGAACCCCCGCGCGGTCGCACGGCTGCTCATCGCCCTACCGGAGGTTCTGGCCGTCGATGTGGCGCCGAACCTGGCCGACGGCCCCGACGCGCTGGTCGTGAAGGCCGATCACCCCAAACGGTTCTTCGAGACGTTCGGACGGCTCGCCGTGGAGCACGCGATCGATGTGCGGCGCCTTGAGCCGCTCGACGAGTCCGCGCACGCGATCCTCGGCTACCTGCTCGGCGGCAGCGGGAAGACGTGAGCCGAGAATTGGAAAGCCGGGAGGTCAGGGCCAGAAGCAACTACCGCCGCGAGAGCCGATGAACACCACGAACGAGTCCGCTGCTCAATCCCTGCACCCGGCTCCTCATTCCACACTCCCCAGCGCGTTCCGCGCTTGGTGCGTGCTCGTCGTCCAGAGCTTCCAGCGGCACTGGCGGATGCGGCAGATGGGGCTCGTGTCGGCCGGCTTGCTCGCTCTGGTGGTGACGTGGGTCGGGTTCGCTACGCGCAACGGCGCCTGGGACGTTACGCAGCTCCGCGCCCGCCGCACGGTCACCACCATGATCGGCCCGCGCCCGCTGGCGACCCAGGAGGCCGAGCGGCAGAGCCTCGGCGCCCGTTACCAAGTTGTGTTCGAGGGGGCGGAGGTCAACACGCAACCGCCGCACGAGCTGCCGAACCCGCTGAACCCCACCGAGGACGCACTCACCACCCTGCTCCTCTCGATCCCGCAGGCGGCCCTCCGGTCCGAACCGCTCCGGGAGAGCTGGGGGTTCATGAACTACTCGCGGTTCGCCGTCCTACTGGTGTTCATGGGGTTCGTGCTGCCGCTGTTCACCCTCTCGTACGCGAGCGGGGCGTTCGGGACCGACCGCGAGACGCGCTCGCTCGTGTGGGTCATGACGCGGCCGATCCCGCGCGGGGGCATCTACCTGGCGAAGTTCCTCGGCACGCTGCCGTGGTGCGTCGCGTTCGGGCTCGGCGGGTTCGCGCTGGTCTCCCTGGCCGGCGGCGCGACGGGCCGCGCCGCGTTCGCGCTGTACTGGCCCGCGGCGGCGGCCGGCACGGTCGCGTTCGCGGCGCTGTTCCACCTCGTCGGCGCGCTGTTCCGCCGGCCGGTCGTGATCGGCTTGGTCTACGTGTTCTTTTTCGAAACGGTGGTCGCCGCGCTGCCCGGGAGCCTGAAGTTACTGAGCCTGACCTTTTACGCCCGCTCGCTGATGTATAATGAGGCCGTCGCGGCCGGGCACCCCGGCGAGATGCTCCCCGCGATCACCGCGCAGGCCGTGTCCTCCGAGACCGCTTGGGCGGTGCTGCTCGCGGCCCCGGTCGCGATCACGCTGCTGGGAATGTGGCTGTTCTCCCGGTCCGAATACCGCGACGACGTGTGAGCCGACCGATGCCCCCTCCGTCTCCCGTTTCGATCCCGTTCGAGCTCCAGGGCGCGCCGGTCCACGGGTTCCGTGGCAACGCACCCGACGGCCCGCTCACGCACCCGCGGGGGCTGACGGTCGCGATCAGCCGGCAGGCGGGGTCGCGCGGCACCGAAATCGCGAAAAAGGTGGCCGACATCCTCACGTGGCAGGTGTTCGACCACGACACGCTCGATTACCTCGTTCAGAACGACGACGCGCGGGCGCAACTGTTGGCCGACGTGCCCGCCGACGCGCGGGCGTGGGCCGACGCGCAGCTCGGACACCTCCAGCGCGACCACAAGCTGAACGCGGACCCGGAGGTGCTCCCGCTGATCCGGCTCGTGCTGACGGTCGCGGCCCGCGGGAACGCCGTGATCGTGGGACGGGCCGCCGGGTTCTTGCTGCCGCCCGAGACCACCGTACACGTCCGCGTCATCGCGCCGACCGAGGCTCGGGTTGCGTATTTGGCCCAGGAACTTCGACTCACCCGGCCCGAAGCCGCCGAAGAGGTGCGCGCCCGGGACGAGCGCCGCGCACTGTTCCTCGACCGCACGCTCGCGCGCGACCCCGCGGACCCGACCGCCTACGACGCGGTGGTGAACGCCGAGCGGCTCGGCGTCGAGGGGGCCGCACAGTTCATCGGCTGGGCGGTGCGGACCAAGCAGATGTTCGCGGAGATCGCGGAGAGCGGCCCGCCGAGCACGTTCACCGACCTCGACGAACTGGCGGGCGTTTGATGGCCGCGTTCGCCGCGTTCGCCCGTACCGCTGCGGCGCTCGAGCCGCGGGTGGCCGTCGTGCTTGGGTCGGGATTGGGCGGCGCAGCCGCCGCGTTCGTGGAACGCGCAGCGGTGCCGTTCGGCGCTGTCCCGGGGCTGGTTCCGCCGTCGGTTCACGGCCACGGCGGCACGCTGGCGGTCGGCGAGTGGAGCGGCGCCCCGGCCCTGCTCGTTCGAGGCCGGGTGCATTTCTACGAGGGCCACCCCTGGGAGGTCGTGACCGGCACGGTGCGCACCGCGGCCGAACTCGGCGCGCGGCGCCTCGTCCTCACGAACGCGGCCGGCGGCATCAACCCGGCTCTGGCGCCCGGCTCGCTGATGGCCATTCAAGGTCACCTCAAGCTCCTCGGTCCCGCCGCGTGGCGCGGCCTGGCGGCCGGTAACGCGCTCGTGCGCCCGTACGCGGTGCGGCTCATTGAGGCCATGCGGGTACACGAACGAGCCGCCGGGCGCGAACTGCTCGCGGGGCTCTACGCGGCGCTCACCGGCCCGAGCTACGAGACCCCGGCGGAGATCCGCGCGCTCGCCGCTTGCAGGGCCGACGCCGTGGGCATGTCCACGGCGCTGGAAGCCGAAGCGGCAGCCGCACGCGGGCTTGAAGTGGCGGCAATTTCGTGCGTCACGAACAAGGCCGCGGGGATCGGAGGAACGTCGCTCGATCACGCCGAGGTGCTGACGAACGCCGCGCTAGCCGTTGACCGACTGGGGGCCTTGCTCGGGGCGCTCATTCGCGCGCCGTACTGACACAATCCCTACGCGACATCGGAGTCACACCGAACCGGCTTTCGCGGTGCCTGCAACGGAACGCAGGGCTGGGCGCGCCGCGCGAGTGACAGCGGTTCAGTGATTTCGAGTTTGAAGCAAGAACACGTGGAGAACCCGCGGGATTTACCTGGGAACGCGACCGTCTCGTCCGCTTCTCGGGGGATGAGGAAGCTTACTGGAGGTCCGCAATACGATCCCACCTGCAAACCGGCGGACGGGACGTCCGCGGTCCCAGGGCAATACCGACTCGAGTTCCGTGGCTCGAACCTGGAACGACTGGAGTCCGACAAAGTGAGGCCGTAACCGCCCCCCATCAGACTCGGGCTAACTCTACCGCGGCCCCATTGATTTCCCTTCCTTCTTCAACTGGTCCTCTACTGACTGAAAGAAGAGGGTCGGTCTGAGTATCACCACCCACACCTTGTCCTTCGGCGCGTAGTCCAACTTGAAGATCGCAACCCCGCCATCGAAAACCACGGTAGAACCGGTCGTGCCGAGGTCTTCGGTGTCGAGCGACTGCGCAATCGCCTTCTTCCCCTCCAACTCGAACAGCTCGCGCTTCTGCATCCCCGTGACGGCCGTCGACGATTCGGTCAGCTTCATCCGAACGGAGCGACGATCGGCCGAAACCACTAGCAGCGCATTGAGAGCAAACCCTTCTTTAACGAACAGCGGGTTGCTGGTTTTCGTGCCGACGCTGATTGCGGCCGGATCGTTTTTGAACGGAATGACCACCTTGCGGGCTGAAACGGTCGAATCAACTCCGTTCACGAACCGTGCGCTGGAGGTCTGCACGATTCGACCACTTTTGAGGAGCTTGAGGGCAGCAGCGGGCAGCTCCAGATCCTCAGGTTTCGACTCGGGGACGCCGATCACTTCCCTTCCGATCGCGAACAGCACCGGCGACTTTGACCGACCTTTCGGGAGCGCGTTCACGAGTTGCCGATAAGTCGCCGCATCGAGCTCGAAAACCTCTGTCTTCACGTCAATCGCGAGATCCTGAAGGGACTCCAAAGCCTCGAGCAGGTCTTTCACCTCGTGGTGGACCTTCTCGGTGGTCCGAACTTCGAGCTTGCCGCCGTCGCGTTCGACCAACTGCGCCCCGGTGCCGTCCGGTTTCGGCTCACCGATCGAAACGGTTTCGAAAATGAGTTTCACCAGCGCGTCGAAGTCGGCAACGACGCCCCCCTTCTCGCGCCCGACGATCAGGTTTTTGACGGTGTACACCTTCGTTACGAGTTTCTTGTCATCAAGGGGCTTGGGAGCGGGTTGCGCCAGTACGGGCGAGCAGAACAGGACGAGCGCGACCGGGAGAGCGAACAGAGTCGGACGCATCGGGGCGGCCTCCGAGACGAGAGGGCGTAAGGGCAATCCGTCCATCGAACACGCGAACGGGGCGAGCGTTGGCACACTTTTCTTGACGCCTCAACCTGCCTCCGTAGGATCACTAGGCCTAAAACGCACGCCTCGACCGTCTGTCGAGGTTGTTTTTTGCCTGTCCTTGTGAAATCCCTCACAAGGCGCGGTAGAATACCCGCGAAGCAGACTCGCTCTTCTCGACCGATCACGACAGAAAGGGGACACGCGCGATGCCGGTCACCCCCGTTCAAACGCCCGGCGGCATCGAACCGGCGTTCGATCTGGTCGCTTACTACCCTGTGCTCATTTACGCCGCGGTCTGCATCCTTTTCGGCTTGAGCGCTGTCGCGGCCACCCACTTGTTCCCGTTCAAGCCGCGCAAGCCGACCAAAATCAAGCAGATGCCTTACGAGTCGGGCATGGACCCGATCGGGTCGGCCCGGATGCAGTTTGACGTGAAGTTCTACCTGATCGCGATCCTGTTCCTGGTGTTCGACGTGGAACTCCTGTTCCTCTACCCCTGGGCGGTCATCGCCTTCGGCGAGGGCGGGGACCAGACTTGGCGCACCGTGTTCGGAACCATCGTGTTCGTCGAAATCATGGTGTTCCTCGCAACGTTCGTGATCGCTTACGCCTACGCCTGGAAGAAGGGGGTGTTCCAGTGGCGCTGACGAACATGCTGCCGGACTTCATGATCGCGCCGCTCGACTACCTCGCCAACATGGCGCGGAAGCACAGCCTGTGGCCGATGCCGTTCGCGACCGCGTGCTGCGGCATCGAATTGATGGCGACTGCCTCCAGCCGGTACGACATCGCCCGGTTCGGCTCCGAGGCGATGCGGTTCTCCCCGCGGCAGTGCGACGTGATGATCGTGGCCGGCCGGGTGGCGATGAAGATGGTGCCGGTGATGCAGCGCATCTGGCTCCAGATGCCGGAACCGAAGTGGTGCATCTCGATGGGCGCGTGCGCGTCGAGCGGCGGGGTGTTCGACACCTACGCGGTCGTCCAGGGCATCGACCGGTTCATCCCGGTTGACGTGTACGTGCCCGGGTGCCCGCCCCGGCCCGAGCAACTGATCCGCGCGGTGCTCGACCTACAAGAGAAGATCCAGAAAACGGGAACGATCGACGCGCGCGAGTTCGCCGCGCGTGCGGCCTACGAGGGGCCGACCGCCCTGGCCCGCGAGTTGGGCGCGGAAGAGGCGATCATCACCCCCGGCGACTACAACACGGCCACGCGGCTGCGGTCGCTGCCGACCGTAAACTGATTGCGCCGGAGCGCGGGCCTCTGGCCCCCTTTGGCGTGCGGCGCGGAGCGCTTCGATAGAACGTCGGAGCGAGATCTTGGGTGCCACCAGCGGGCCAGAGGCCCGCGCTCCAGTGAAGAAGACATGCCCTACCTCGACACACTTAACGCGAAGTTCGCCGGGGCGTTCACCATGTCGTCGTTCCGCGACAACCAGCGGGTGCTGGTCGATGCGGAGCAGGCGCCGAAGGTGCTGTTCGCGCTGCTGAAGTGCCTGAAAGAGGAGTGCGGGTTCGACTTCCTGACCGATATCGGCGGGGTCGATTACCTCGGCTACGCCGGCGCGACCGACCGCTACTGCGTGGTGTACGGACTCACGAACCTCGCCACCGGCGAGCGGGTGTGGGTGAAGGCGTTCGCCAACGATCCCGAACCCGAGCTACCTTCGGTGGTAGAACTCTGGAAGGGGGCCGATTGGATGGAGCGCGAGGTGTACGACATGTACGGCGTGCGCTTCCCCGGGCACCCGGACCACCGCCGCATCCTGATGCCGTCAGAGTACACCGGGCACCCGCTCCGCAAGGACTACCCGCTCCGCGGGTACGGCGAGCGGCACAACTTCCCCACCGTCACGCGGGCCGACAGTTGAGGGATGGCGATGGCGCTGAGTCCGAGGGCGGGTGGTGCGGTCGGCCTCGCTCTGGGCGCCGCAATCCTCCTGTACAACGCGCACTCGCTCCGCACAGAGGGTGTGGTGTACCCGGTGTTGCTCGCGTTCGGTGTGGGGGTACTTCCGTCATCGCTCGGGTTTGCGGTACTGCCCATCCAACGGATGATGATACCGATCGAAACCGGTGACGGGCGGGCGGTATACGACAGTCAGAACTCGAAGTTGACGCCCCTCGGCGGTGCCCTCGTCGGGTTCGGCATCGCCGCCGGATTGGGGCTGTACGCATTCTTGAAGGTGGGATTCTAGCCGGCCACTGGTTGCTCATTCGGAGTCGCGTCGATGCCGCTCGAAGCCGCTGTTCCCGTGGAAGACATCGCTGGCGCGGACCAGGAGTTCCTCTATACCCTGAACTTCGGCCCGCAACACCCCGCGACGCACACCACACTGCGGCTCATCCTCACCCTCGACGGCGAAACGATCGTCAAGGCCGTCCCCGACATCGGGTACCTGCACAGCGGGTTCGAGAAGCTGGGCGAAGACCTCGACTTCAACCAGTACGTGACAATCGTCGACCGGATGAACTACATCTCGCCGTTCGCCAACGAATGCGCGTGGTTCACGACGGTCGAAAAGCTAATCGGCATCGAACTCACCCCGCGGTGCAAGTACCTCCGCACCATCCTCGCGGAGCTGGCCCGCATCAGCGACCACCTGCTCTGCGTCGGCGCCGCGGCGCTCGATCTTGGGGCGCTGACCGGGTTCCTGTACGCCTTCAACGCCCGCGAGAAGGTGTACAACATCATGGAAGCTGCCTCCGGGCAGCGGTTCCACCCGAGCTACTGCCGCGTCGGCGGGCTCATGGCCGACGTCAACGACGACGTGGTGGCCCTGATCCGCGACTTCGTGAAGACGTTCCCCAAGGTCCACGCCGACATCTGCCGGCTGCTGAACCGGAACCGGATCTTCATCGACCGCACCAAGGGCATCGGCGTGCTGTCGAAGGAAGAGGCGATCAACACCAGTTGCAGCGGCCCGGTGGCTCGCGCCAGCGGCGTGGTCCGCGACCTCCGCAAGGACGAGCCGTACCTCGCGTACAAAGAGCTGTCCGGCGCGTTCAAGATCGTGTGCGGCAAGGGCGGCGACTGCTACAACCGCTACCTCGTCCGCATGGGCGAGATGCTGGAGTCCTGGAAGATCATCAACGCCGCCGTGGAGAACCTCCCGAGCGGCCCGGTGAACGTGGACCTGAACGACAAGCTCACGATCCCGGACAAGAACGCGACCTACCGCAGCATCGAGGGGCTGATCCAGCACTTCGAGCTCTTCATGTGGAACCGCCGGTGGGAGACGCCGGTGGAAGAGGTGTACGGGGCCAACGAGACCGCCAACGGCGAACTCGGGTTCTACCTCGTCGCGGACGGGAGCGGGAAGGCGTTCCGGGCGCGGACCCGGCCGCCGTCCTTCATCCACTTCGCGGTGTTCCCGATGATGATGGAGGGGCACCAGATTTCCGACGTGCCCGCGGTCCTCGGCAGTCTGAACATCATTGCCGCGGAACTGGACAGATAAGACTGATTGGCCACAAAAAAGCACAAAGCGCACAAAAGAAAACCACGAACAGAATTGATTGAGATCCGATCTTCTGTGTTGCTCTGCTGTCTTCCTTTTGTGCCCTTTGTGCTTTTTTGTGGCCACGGCTCTCCTTTGCTTGGTGAACGTTGGAGCGCGACATGCCGGCTTTGAGTCCTGAGCTTCGCGAGAAGATCAAGGCGTTCATCCCGAAGTACCCGCGCAAGCAGGCGGTGACTCTGCCGGCGCTGCACCTCGTCCACGACGAGCTGCGCACCGTGTCGAACGAGGCCATCGTCGAGATCGCCGAGATCCTCGAGCTGCACCCGTCGGAGGTGCACGACACGATGACCTTCTACGCCTTCTTCAAGGGCGAGGGGGAGAAGCTCGGCACCACGCGGCTGTGGGTGTGTCGCGGGCTGGCGTGCATGCTCCGCGGCGCGTACGAGCTGATCGAGCACTGCGAGCACAAGCTCGGCGTTCACTGCGGGCAGACCACCACCGACGGGAAGATCACGCTGGAGTTCGCCGAGTGCATCGGCGCCTGCGACGGCGCCCCGGCGTGCCTCATCGAAGACGTTCACGCGATGAACGTGACGCCCGAGAAGGCCGACCAGCTCATCACCGAACTGAAGCTGAAGTAAGCCATGCCATACGAACCCGTACTCCTCGCGCGGATCAACAAGCCCAACAGCGGCAAGCTGGAGGGGTACCGCGCCGACGGCGGCTACGAGACCATCGCGCGGGTGCTGAAGGACAAGCAGCCGCTCGATGTCACCACGCAGGTGAAGGACGCCGGGCTCCGCGGCCGCGGCGGCGCGGGCTTCCCGACCGGCCTCAAGTGGACCTTCCTCCCGAAGGACCACCCCGGCCCGGTTTACCTGTGCGTCAACGCCGACGAGTCCGAGCCCTGCACGTACAACAACCGCATCCTGATGGAGAAGGACCCTCATCAGGTGCTCGAAGGGATCATGCTCGCGTGCTACGCGATCAAGTCCCCGAAGGCGTTCTACTACGTCCGGTACGAGTACGGCGACTCTTACCGCTCGCTCGCCGCGGCCGTTGAAGAGCTGTACGCCGCCGGGTTCCTCGGCAAGGGGATCTTCGGCAGCAGCTTCGACCTCGACATCGTCCTGCACCGCGGCGCCGGGGCGTACATCTGCGGCGAGGAAACGGGCCTCATCGAGTCGCTGGAGGGCAAGCGGGCCTGGCCCCGCATCAAGCCCCCCTTCCCCGCGATCGAGGGCGCGTTCCGCAAGCCGACGATCGTGAACAACGTCGAAACGCTTGCGTGCGTGACGCAGATCATGAAGCGCGGCAAGGAGTGGTTCCAGTCGCTCGGCGTGCCGCCCGACCCGAAGAACCCGCGCGACGCCGGCAGCTACGGCCCGAAGCTCTACACGCTGGCCGGGCACGTCGAGAAGCCGGTCTGCGTCGAGGTTCCGATGGGCATCACGATCCGCGACCTCGTCGAGAAGCACGGCGGCGGCGTGTGGAAGGGCCGTAAGGCGAAGGCGGTCAACCCCGGCGGCCTGTCGATGGGCTTCGTGGACGTGAACGCGCCGCTCAAGGGCGAGGACGGCAAGACCGAGTACGATATCCCGCTGGACTTCAACGGCCCCGGACGTGTGCAGTGCCTCGGGTTGGGCACCGCGGCCGTCACCGTGATCGACGACCAGACCAGCATGGTCGATGTGCTCCACAACGTGTGCCAGTTCTTCAGCCACGAGAGCTGCGGGCAGTGCACCCCGTGCCGCGAGGGCACCGGGTGGATGCTCAAGATCACCGACCGCCTCCGCCGCGGGCTCGGCCGCAAAGAAGACCTCGACATTCTTGTTGACGTCGCGGACCGGATCGGGATCATGCCCGGGACGACCATCTGCGGGCTGTCCGACGGGGCCGGGTGGCCGGTGAAGACGGCGATCCGCAAGTTCCGCGCGGAGTTCGAGGCCGCGATCAAGAGCGGCGCGAAGAGCAAGTACGCGAAGTCGCTCACGATGGCCGGGGCGCACTGAGCCGTCGGGAGCAGCCGGCGCGGATCGTTTTGGATGGGTGCGGTGGTCTCGTGGTACTGATCGGTTTCGTGCTGTTCGTGTCGCCGTGTAGCGGCATCCAGCACCGACCCGCGAGGTGTCGCCATGCGTCCGCGAATCCTGACGGTGGGTGCCTGCTTGCTCCTTCTTCTGGGGTGCAAGCGGGGCGCGCGAGACACGGGACCGGCACGCGACGAGGTCGGCGTCAAACCGGCCCCCGCAACTCCGACCGTGGCCGAAAAACCGGACACGAAGGACGAGCCGAACTGGCTGAAGGACGAACGGGGACGGCCGAAAAGGGATCAGCTCCCAGTTGACGGCACGACGAGCGGCGGGAAGCAGCCCTGGAACGTGGGGGCACCCGCTGGCGGCGCTCAGCCACCGACGGACGGGGCGCAAGTGGGCCAGTCGGGTGCGACGCAACCGATGACGCCACCGGTCGCCCCACCCGCTCCAGGAGGTGGTGCGAACCCGGCCCCGGCAAAGCCCCAGCCGATGCCAGCGGCGGGAAACGCGGTGCCGGCCCTCGCCCCGGCCGGCAACACACCCCTCGGAGCCGCGAAGCGGGTGGTCGCGATGGCCGACATGCGTGACCTCCAGTTGTTCATCGACACCGCGTCCCTCGCGAGCGGAAAGATGCCGTCCGGGGCCGAGATCTACGAGGCGCTGGTGGCGGCGCGAGCGCCGACGGCGGCGCTGGTGAAGGACGGGGCCATCGTCCTGACCGGCACCCGGGAGCGAGAGAGCGTGTGGGCGTTCGAGGCCAACGCGTACCTCAAGGGTGGGCTGGTGGTCAGCCAGAACGGGGTCGAACGGCTCACCGCCGACGAGTTAAAGCAGCGGCTCGGGAAATAACAGGCAAGGGGTCAGGGGACGGACATCGGGGGGCGGCGAACCGCCCGGTCTCTCGTCTCACTGATCTCGGATCTCTGACCTCTGTCCTCTGGGCTTACGAGATGCCGACGGTCTACGTCAACGACAAGCCGGTCGAGATCGGCGCCAAGCGGCTCAACTGCGTGCAGGCGGCGGAGCTGGCCGGCGTGTTCGTGCCGCACTACTGCTGGCACGAGGCGCTGTCCGTCGTCGCGTCGTGCCGCATGTGCCTCGTCGAGGTCGGCGACCTGAAGGACGGCAAGGTCACGATGCAGCCCAAGGTCGTTCCCGGGTGCCAGACGCCCGTGAAGGACGGGACCGTCATCGTCACGGGCGAGTACGACAAGCGCGACCGGGCGCTGCCCGTGCTGCCCTACGACCCGAACTACACGAAGGCCGCGGCGCCCGGCGAGCGGGCCAAGAAGTCGCAGGCGGACACGCTCGAAGGGCTGCTGCTGAACCACCCGCTCGACTGCCCGGTGTGCGACAAGGCGGGCGAGTGCAAGCTGCAGGACTTCTCGTTCAAGTACGGGCGGTCCGAGTCGCGCATGGTGGACGTGAAGAACGCGCCGCCGAACAAGCCGCACCTGTCCAGCAAGATCACCCTGTTCACCGACCGGTGCATCCTCTGCACCCGGTGCGTGCGGTTCACCCGCGAGATCTCCGGCACGTCGGAGCTCCAGGTGGTCGGCCGCGGGCACCACGAGGAGATCGACGTGTTCCCCGGCCGGCCGCTGGAGAACAAGCTCGCCGGGAACGTCGTGGACCTGTGCCCCGTCGGCGCGCTCGGCAGCAAGGACTTCCTCTACAAGCAGCGGGTGTGGTACCTCAAGACCACCGACGGAGTCTGCAACCGCTGCTCGACCGGGTGCAGCACCTACAACGACACGAACAAGGACATCGTGTACCGCGTCCGCGCGCGGCACAACCCCGAGGCGCAGGGGCACTTCATCTGCGACGAGGGGCGGTACGGATACCACCACGCCAACAGCGGCGAGCGGTTCGTGCGCCCCGTGGCGAAGGTGGAGGGGAAGTTCAAGCCGGTGCCTTGGAGCGCCCTCCTGCCGCAGATCAAGCAGGAGTTCGCCGACGCCGCGAAGGCCTCCCCGAAGGGCGTCGTCGCGGTCCTGTCGCCGTTCCTGACCGCGGAAGAGGCGTTCCTGTTCGGCAGCTATTTCAAATCGCTCGCCCCGGACGTGCGGCTGGCGCTCGGGCCGGTCCCCGTGGTGGGCGAGGACGACAAGTACCCCAAGAACGTGCGCGGCGAATCCGTTGAACCCGTCAAGTTCACCATCCGCGCGGAGAAGGCCCCGAACCGCCGCGGCGTCGAAGAGGTGCTGAAGCAGCTCCAGGGCGCCGTCATCCCGTTCGCGACCGTTGCGGGCGAAAGTCTCGCGGCGATGTGGTTCTGCGGCGGCTATCCCGATAAGTCACACCTCGACGCGCTCGTGCCGACCGGCTGGAAGGTGCCCGCGCTGCTGGTCGCGCAGGACCTCCTGCCGACGGTGGTGACCGCCTCGGCGAAGTACATCCTGCCCGCGACGACCGGGTTCGAGAAGGACGGCACGTTCGTGAACCACGCGAACTACGTGCAGACCTTCCCGCGGGCCGCGAAGCCGCCGGTCGAAGCGCGAACGGAGCTCCAGCTCGCCTTCGACCTGCTGGGGCGGCGCGGGCTGGTGCAGCCCGACGCGGTGCGCAAGGAACTTGCGAAGGCGGTGCCGTTCTTCGGGGCGCTGGCCCCGGAAACGCGGCTGGCGCTGGAAGTCGCTGGCGAGCGCGGGGCGTAAGCCCGCGACGCCGACCGGTTTCACACGACCTTCGTGGCCCGACGACCGCGTGTTCGTAAACGAGAACTCGGGGGGCTGACGCCCCCGCTCGCCAAGACCGAGACACCATGCCGACCCTCGACCCCCTTGTCATCACCGCGATCCTGATCGTCGGCCTCATCGGCGGCGTGCTGGGCGTGTGCGGGTACCTCACGCTCGGCGAGCGCAAGATCTCCGCCTGGATGCAGGACCGCGTCGGGCCGAACCGAGTCGGCCCCGGGGGGCTGCTCCAGCCGCTCGCCGACGGCGGGAAGTTCTTCCTGAAGGAAGAGGTCATCCCCGACCACGTCGATAAGGTCTTCTACCTGCTCGCCCCGGCGGTCGCGGTCGGCACGGCGCTGCTGGCGCTGGCGGTCGTGCCGTTCGGCCAGACCACCCCGCCGCCGGACGCGGTCGTGGCCGGCCCCGGCGCCGTGGCGACGTTCGAGGGCCAACAGAAGGCGTACCAGGAGAGCCTCAACTTCGCGATCGCGCCGGGCCTGGATATCGGCGTGCTGTACATCTTCGCGCTCGGGTCGCTGGCGGTGTACGGCGTGATCCTGGCCGGGTGGAGCGCGAACAACAAGTACTCGCTCCTCGGCGCGCTGCGCAGCTCCGCACAGATCGTGAGCTACGAGATCCCGCTCGGCATGTCGGTCCTCGGCGTGTTCCTGATCGTGGGCTCGCTCAACCCCGAAAAGATCATCGCCTGGCAGGCCGGCGCGAGCAGCGGGGACGCGGTGCTGGGCCAGCTCGCCGCGTCGCTCTCGATCGGGAACAACTGGTGGCTGGTGCTGTTCCAGCCGCTCGCGCTCCTGCTGTTCCTCGCCAGCGGCTACGCGGAGAGCAGCCGGTTGCCGTTCGACCTCCCCGAAGCCGAACAGGAACTGGTCGGCGGCTACCACACCGAGTACAGCTCGCTCAAGCTGGGCCTCATGCTGCTGACGGAGTACGTCCACCTCGTCACCGGCAGCTTCATGGTGGCGGTGCTGTTCCTCGGCGGGTGGAGCTTCTTCGGGCTCGAAGCGGTCTCCTCGAACGTGATCGTCACCGCGGTGCTGAAGCTGCTCATCCTCGTGAGCAAAATGGTCGCGCTGTGCGTGTTCGCCCAGTTCGTGCGGTGGACCATCCCCCGCTTCCGGTTCGACCAGCTCATGAACCTCGCGTGGAAGGTCATGATCCCGCTCGCCCTCCTGAACCTGCTGGCGGTAATCTTTGTGAAGCAGTTCGGGTGGCCGCTGCTGGTGCTCACGGGCGTGAACGTGGTGCTGTTCTTTGGCGCCGGCGTGCTGGGCGCCCGGACCAGCGGCACCGTCACCAACCCGAAGCGGAAAGTCGTGAAGCTGCCGCCGGGGCTGCCCGCGGGCGTCACTTATGCCGGGCGCTGACCCGCTCGTCGCCCCGAATCGCCCCCGCCTGTCAAGCGGCGGGGTGTCAGGACACGGTGCCTTATGCCGCTCGCCGAGAACGACGTGACGTGGGTCGAAGAGGCCAAGCTCGGGCTGTGGGAGCAGCTCTACATACCCGCGCTCGTCGCCGGGCTGAAGACGACGCTCGGGCACATGGTGAAGCCCAAGATCACCGAGCAGTACCCCGAGCAGGAGCCGAAGCTGACGCCGAACTACCGCGGCGTCCACCGGCTCAACCGCGACGCCGCGGGCCGCGTCAAGTGCGTGGCGTGCTACATGTGCGCCACCGCGTGCCCGGCCCACTGCATCGACATCGTGGCCGCCCCGGCCCCGACCGAGTGGCAGAAGGACGGCCGCGAGAAGTACCCCGAGACCTTCGTCATCGACGAGCTGCGCTGCATCTACTGCGGGATGTGCGAGGAAGCGTGCCCCGTGGACGCGATCGAGCTGACCACGCTCTACGACCTGACCGGGCTGAGCCGCGAGCAGATGGTGTTCGACAAGGAGAAGCTGCTCAGCGTGTTCGACGCCACCACGAAGGCGGGCACCGACCCGGTGCGGACGCAGTCGGGCAAGCTCGGCCCGGCGAGCGAGGCCCCGCCCGCCTGACGCGACCGCGAAAGTCGGAACCGGGTGGCCGGAACCGGAGCGCGTGACCGCCCGGTTCGGATTTCGCGGTTACCGAAATCGGTCCCGGCCTCATATACCATCGTCGTTACGCTTGTGACACCCATCACGAACTACGCATGAACCTGCTCGCGCTCAGTTCGACGCAGCAAGCCGGCGGGCAACTGGCCCTCGCCGCGCTGCTCGGTGTCGTCGGGTTCTACCTCCTGCTGCCGCGGCCGCGGGGTCGGTTCGTACCCGGCGGCATCGCGGCCCTCATCGGCGCCGCGGCGGTGCTGGTCGCGTGGCTCGTCACCACGTTCGGCCGCCCGATGCCGGACGTGATCGGCACCGCGCTGTTCTGGCTGTTCTCGGCCGGGGCGCTGCTGTTCGGCACGGTCCTCGTCGTGCAGAAGAACCCGGCCCGCGGGGCGATCGCGTTCGCGTTCGTGATCCTCAGCGTGTGCGGCCTGTTCCTGCTCCTGGCCGCGCCCTTCCTGATGGCGGCGACCGTCATCATCTACGCCGGCGCGATCATCGTGACGTTCCTGTTCGTGCTGATGCTGTCGCAGGCCGGCACGTCGAACGAGAACGACCGCACCCGCGAGCCGCTGTACGGCAGCTTCGCCGGGTTCGCGTTCGTCGGGCTGGTGCTGTTCACCCTGTACCAAACCAGCCAGGGGCCGAAGCCCGGCGAGGACGAGTCGGCCCCGCACGCGCGGCTGCTGGCACAGGTGGTCACCGCCGAGGAACACCGGGCACTGGGCGAGGCCGCCGCGCGGCTGGAAGAAGCCGAGCGGATCTTCGACGGCGACCTGACCACAGCAACCGAACGCGACAAGCGGACCGAGGAGTTCGAGAAGGCGTACCGGTCGATCAAAAACGACAGCTTGGTCCCGGTCGTGGGCGGCGTCAAAATCGGCGCCGGGGTGCCCGCCCGTAGCGGCGCAGTGGCGGACGAAGCGGGACAGGTCGAAAGCGGCTCGATCCGCGAACGGCTCGAGCCGCCGCTCCACGGTCCCGTCGGCACCGGAACCACACTGGTGCGAGAAGATCAGCAAGCCCGCGCGGCTCTGACGCGAGCGGGCGCGGTGCGCAAGACGAGTGCCGGCACGCTCGGCGAGGTCGAGCGGCTCATGAGTGCCGGTGCGACCCCGGACACGAGGGACGGCGCCAAGGCCGCGGTCCGGAAGCTCCGCGAAGAGGTCCTGTTGCTCCGCGGGTCCGCCGACCTACCGGCCGGCAACGTCCGCAACCTGGGGTTCGTGTTGTACTCGCAACATCTTTTAGCCGTCGAGCTGGCCGGCACACTGCTGCTGGTCGCGGTCATCGGCGCGGTCGCGATCACCCACCGGAAAGGGGGCGCGCAGTGACCATCACGCTCTGGCACTTCCTGGCCGTTGCGGCGGCCCTATTCGGCATCGGTCTGGTCGGGTTCCTCACCCGGCGGAACCTCATCACCATGTTCCTGTGCGCAGAAATGATGCTACAGGGCGTGGCGATCAACTTCGTCGCGTTCGCCCGGTACCACGGGAACCTCGACGGTCAGGTGTTCGTGATGTTCATCCTGGCGGTCGCCGCGTGCGAGGCCGGGATCGCGCTGGCCCTCTTCGTCAGCCTGTGGCGCCGGCAGCGGTCGCTCGACGCGACGGACCTGCAAGACCTGCGTGAACTCGGCACGCCGCTGGCGATGGACGCCGACCCGCTCGTTCGTCCGGTCGAAGAGCCGGACCCGACGCTCACCCCCGCGGGCGCCCGCCCCAAGCCGACCGCGGAGGAGGTGGCCCGTGTCTGAGCCGATCACCCTCGCCCTCATCGTTCTCGCGCTCCCGCTGTCGGCGAGCCTGCTGGCCGCCCTGCTGGCGTACACGCCGCTCAAGAGGTTCGCTCACGTCCCGCTGATCCTGGCGTGCGGCAGCGCCGCGGTGACCGCGCTGGTCCTCCTCATGAAGGTGATGGACAGCGGCACCGGCGTGACCGTGTCCGAGCCGCTGACGTGGTTCGCGGCCGGGCACCTGAACGTCCGGTTCACGCTGGCCGTCGACCCGCTTTCGGCGATGATGCTGTCGATGATCACCTTCATCGCCACGTGGATCGCGCTGTTCGCGAGCGGGTACATGCACGGCGACGGCGGGTTCGCCCGATTCTTCGCGGTGATGTCGCTGTTCGTGTTCAGCATGTGCGGGCTGGTGCTCGCGAACAACTTCCTGCTGCTCGTGGCGTTCTGGGAGGGCGTGGGGCTCTGCTCCTACCTCCTCGTGGGCTACTACTTCGAGAAGCCGAGCGCCGCGACCGCCGCCCGCAAGGCGTTCCTGGTCACGCGCATCGGGGACACGGGCTTCCTGCTGGGCATCTTCCTGTTGTGGAAGCTCGGCGGGTGGAACACCGACCTGAGCCTGCTGTTCGATCACATTCAGCACCACCCCCCGGAGCAGTGGCAGCTCACGACGGCCTGCCTGCTGCTGTTCTGCGGCGCGGTCGGCAAGAGCGCCCAGTTCCCGCTGTACGTGTGGCTGCCGGACGCGATGGAAGGTCCAACGCCGGTGTCCGCGCTCATTCACGCGGCCACGATGGTGACCGCAGGCGTCTACCTACTGGCGCGATGCTCGCCGCTGTTCGCGATGGCCCCAGACGCGCAGATCGTCGTGTCGTGGATCGGTGGGATCACGGCGATTCTGGCCGCCTTCATCGCGCTCGCCCAAACCGACCTGAAACGGGTGCTGGCGTATTCGACCGTCAGCCAGCTCGGGTTCCTGTTCCTTGCGTTGGGCACGAGCGGCACAATCGACCCGAAGTTCGCGGTCGTGGCCGCGATGTTCCACCTGTTTACCCACGCGTTCTTCAAGGCCCTGCTGTTCCTGGCGGCCGGGAGCGTGATGCACGGGATGGGCGGCGTAATCGACGTGCGCCAGTTCGGCGGCCTCCGCAAGGTGATGCCGACCACGCACCTGACGTTCCTGTGCGGCGCCGCGGCGTTGGCCGGGGTGCCGCTCCTGTCGGGCTTCTGGAGCAAGGACCTGATTCTCGAATCGCTGCTGGAGGCGAGCGAGACCGAGAGCCGTTACACCGCCGGCTACTTCGCCCTATTCCTAGTGGCGTGTACCACGGCGTTCCTCACCGCCTTCTACACCTTCCGAGCGTACTTCCTGACGTTCTGGGGGCCGGAGAAGATCCCGCACGAGGCCGGCCACCACGCGCACGAGTCGCCGCCGTCGATGACGATCCCGCTGATCGTGCTGGCCGTTGGCGCGCTGGCGGTGGGTGCGGTGGTCGAACCGTTCACCCACTGGTTCAGCGACTTCGTGGGCGGCACGCAGGCCATTGCCTCTTCGCGCGGGCTGGCGCCGGCGAAGGAGGTGCCGCACCACTTCAACTGGCTCATGGCGGGCCTCAGTGCCGCTCTGGCTCTGAGTGGCATCGGCCTTGCGTTCGTGCTGTACCGCAACGGCGGCGCCGACAAGGTGCCGTTCGGGATGAGCGGGGTGTTCAAGGCGTCCCGCGACAAGTTATACGTAGACGAGCTGTACGGGGCGGTGCTGGTCGCCCCGTCCAACGTGCTGGCGTTCCTGGCCCGGGTGTTCGACGGGTTCCTCGACGCCCTGACGCGGCTGATTGCCACGATCCCGCAGTTCCTCGGGCACTTGGTGCGCCCGATCCAGAACGGCCTGGTGCAGTTCTACGCGCTGTCGATGGCCCTGGGCGTGGCCGTGTTTCTGACGTTTGTCGTGTTCCGAATCACCCGCTAGGAAGTGCGGGGTGCGGGCCGTGGGACGCGGAGTTGAAGAATCGTTTTTGGTTTTCGCTCCGCGTCCCACGGCCCGCACCCCGCACTAAAGACTGATGTCTGAATACGCCGTCATTCGCGTGCTGGTCCTGCTACTGGTCCTGCTGCCGCTCGTGTCGGCAGTGGTGGTTCCGGCGTTCGGTCGGGTCGCGCGCCGCGCCGCTCTGATCCTGGCGCTGCTGCACCTCGGGGTGACCGGGGCCGTCGTGATTTACGCGGGCATATGGCTCGCCGAGCGAAACAACGACCGACGGGTCGCCGGTGACATCGGTTCGTTGCACTTCAGCCCCGAGTTCGTTCCCGGCGACTCGGCCGGTTACGCCGGGGACGGTTCCGACGGCCGCACCACCTGGACGGTGCTGAGCCTGTCGAGCAAACCGACGCCCCGGGGCGAGTCGGGGCCGAACGTGCAGTTGTACCTCGGCGTTGACGGACTGAACCTGTGGCTGGTCGCACTCGCCAGCGTCATGCTGGTGCCGGTCATCCTGGTGTCGTGGGAGTCGGTGCAGCAGCGCCCGGGTGCGTTCTACGGGTGGCTGTTCGTGCTCCAGGCCGGCGTCATCGGCGCGTTCCTGTCGTTCGACGTGGTGCTCTTTTACGTCTTCTTTGAACTCACGCTGATCCCGTCCTTCTTCCTCATCGGCAACTGGGGGGTGACCTCGGCCCGCCGCGACGCCGCCCGCAAGTTCTTCCTGTACACCCTGGCTGGAAGCCTGCTGACCCTGGTGGGTGTGATCGGCGTTGTGCTGACCAACCCGAGCGAGGACGGCAGCATCACGTTCTCCATTCCGAAACTGATGGCGAACGTGCAGGAAGGGATGCACGCGGCGCACCTCAAGGCCCTCGCGGGCGACGGCTCGGCGCTGGCCGCCAAGCACCAGACCCAGTTCTGGCTGTTCCTGGCGCTGATGGCCGGGTTCATGGTCAAGGTGCCGATCTGGCCGTTCCACACGTGGCTCCCGTCGGCCTACGGCGAGGCGCCCACCGGCGTCACCATGCTGCTGTCGGCGCTGATGGCGAAGCTCGGGACGTTCGGCATCTTGCGGCTCGTGCTGCCGCTCGTGCCCGACGCGGCGATCCAGTACGGGTTGCCGGTGATCGGCGGGTTCGCGGCCTTCGGGATCGTCTACGCGGCATTGTGCGCGTACGCGTCCAAGGACATGAAGCTGGTCATCGCCTACAGTTCGGTCTCGCACCTCGGGTTCCTGGTGCTCGGGCTGTTCGCGTTCAACCGTGAGGGGTTGGCCGGGTCCGCGCTGCACATGGTGAACCACGGGCTGAGTACCGGGGCGCTGTTCGCCTCGCTCGGCTTCCTGATGGACCGGTACCGGACCACCGACATCGCGAAGTTCGGCGGCCTCATGGGCCGCTACCCGAACTTCGCAATCCTGTTCTTCGCGCTGGCGTTGGCTAGTGTCGGGCTGCCCGGGCTGAACAACTTCGTCAGCGAGATGATGATGCTGGCCGGGCTGTTCGACGCCCGCAACCCCGGGCTCAAGAGCCTCGCGTTGGCGGTCGTCGCCGCGACCGGCATCTTCCTCAGCGCGTGGTACGTGTTCACCATGCTCCGGGCGGTGTTTTTCAACCCGCTGAAGGAGCCGGAGCCGGTCGCACCCGAGGCGCCCGCGGGCGATATTTGTCGGCGCGAGTTCTTCGCGTTCGGATCCCTCGCCGCGCTGTGTCTCGTGCTCGGCCTGCTGCCTCAGCCCGTGCTGGACACGATGAAGCAGGATGTCCGGAAGCTGTCGATCGTGGGCGACGCGGCCCGCGCCCGCGTGCAGGGCGTGCCTTACGTGTATGTTGAGGACGAGCTGCCGCCCGCGAACGTGTCCGCACCGGTTGCGCCGCCCGAGCCCCTTAGTAAGGGTGGACAGAACAAGGGTGACGAAAAGGGCAAAGTCAACAACAAAGCCAAGGCGGCCAATAAGAAGGCCGACGGTAAAGAGTAGCGGTAGCGAAGGCGGCGCGCTCGCGGCAGCGTTCTAACCGGAGCCGGTCGCGGCTCGTCACACCCGACATGACAGCAACCCCAATGACCGATCCGCTCCTGCAACAGACGCTTACGGGTGTGTTACGGCTCGCGTGGCCGGAGATCGCGCTCGTCACAACCGCATGCGCCGTGTTCCTGTTCGGGTGCCTTTGCAACCGCCGGTGGCTCTGGTTCACGGTGTCGCTGATCGGTGTGGTGCTGGCCGCGGTGCTCGCGGGCGTGTTGGATGCACCCGCGCCCGAACTGCTCACGGCGGCCCCGCTGGTTCCGGACGGCACCGCGGCGTTCGTGCGGTGGCTGAGCCTCATCAGCGTGTTCGTGCTGCTGTTCGTGTCGTGGGGCGAAGTGGACCGCACCAACGCCTCCGAATACTACGGGTGCCTGCTGGTCGCCGGCGCCGGGGTGTCGCTGGTGGCCCGGGCCAACGACCTCGTCACGCTGTTCCTCGCGCTCGAGATGCTGTCCATCCCGACGTACGTCCTCCTGTACCTGCCGGCACGCAACAAACTGAACCAGGAAGCCGCCGCGAAGTACTTTCTGCTCAGCGTGATGTCGTCGGCGCTCATGCTGTTCGGGTTCAGCTACCTCTACGGGCTGACCGGCAGCACGAACCTCACCGTCATCACCGACTCGCTGGCCAAGACCCACGCCGACGCTCTCAACCCGATGGCGCTGGTGGGCATCGTGCTGGTGATCGCGGCGTTCGGGTTCCGGATCACCGCGGTGCCGTTCCATTTCTACGCCCCGGACGTTTACGAGGGAGCGCCGGCCGGGGTGGTGGCCCAGCTCGCGTTCTTCCCCAAGGTCGCCGGGTTCGTCGCTCTGGCCCGCGTGCTGGGACTCCTCGGCGCCGACGTGAAGCACCTGCCGTTTGACTCCGCCACACAACTCCCGCTGCTTCTCTGGATCTTGGCCGCGCTGACGATGTGCGTCGGGAACGTGCTCGCCCTGTTGCAAGACAACGTGCGCCGGATGCTGGCGTATTCGAGTGTGGCGCACGGCGGGTACATGCTGATGGGTCTGGTGATCGCCAGTTCGCTCCCGGACGCCGCCGGCCGGCCCGATGTCGGTGGGATTGATGCGGTGCTCGTCTACCTCGCGGCTTACGGGATGATGACCATCGGCGCGTTCGCCGTGATCCTGTTCCTGAGCCCCCCGGACCGGCCGGTGGAAGCGATCGAGGATTTGGCTGGCGCGGGTCAGTCACACCCGATCTCCGCGGCGGCGATGACGGTCTTCCTGTTTAGCCTGATCGGTCTACCGCTGACGGCTGGGTTCGCGGGCAAGCTGCTGTTGTTCGTCGGGGCGTTCAGCGCCCCGACCGGGACGCCGGTAATGCGGAACCTCTATCAAGTGATGGCGGTGATCGCGGCGATCAACTCTGCGATCGGGGCCTACTACTACCTGCGGGTGATCGGGGTCATGTACCTCCGCACGCCGCTCCGCACCCCGACCCGTTCGCGCGCGGTGCCGACGTTCTTGGCGAGTGTGGCGCTGGCCGGGGGTACGCTGGTCTTCGGCGTGTACCCGGAACCGATCGTGGCGGCCGCGCGGAAGGCCGCGCCCATCCCCGCGGCTACCAAGCCCACCGCCGAGCGCAACGCGAAGTGACCACCGCTCTGTGCCTCACGCGCCGCCTGCGGCGGTCGGGCGTGAGGCACCCCGCTCCCCCTACTCCCCTCAAGAACAAAGTGCGTAGGACGAGCCCGTCCTACACAGAACGGGCTACAGGCTGATCCGATCGGGGCCGGCGGAAGTTGCATACGGGCGGGTGAGCGAGCGGCAGGTCCACAAGTCCTCTTCGGGTTTCGTTGGTTCGTTTCGCAGCCCGTTCGAGGGGGCACGGACTCGGCAATTCCCCTCTACTACGGTCACGCGTACACGCCAATTCGTCTCGAAGAATGCCCCTCGCTCCGTCGATTCGCTCGCACCCAGCGGCATCGCGCATCTGGAACAAAGCGGTCTTGTCCGCGGTCACAAAGACACGATCGCCGATCCGATCTCATACCTGCCTTACGGTCCACAGAACATGGTTTCGGTCGTCGTACCGCCCATTGCGTCGATGGTGGTGTAGAGCGGCCCCAACCACCGTCTCGCGCCAACCGCACCAACCCGGGCACCTCACCGTAGAGTGCATCATGCACCTGCAACACCGTGACGAGTACCGCGGGCATCCATCGTACCTCATACAAGCCCACCCCAACCGAGCATTGAGCTGAGGCGCAAGCCCGGCACCGCGGAGAGGGTCCGGGGACGAACGAAGCAACGCAGGAGTCACGCGGCTCGGGTGCGAGGCCCACAGCTATCACAAAAACAATTGCAAACATATTAACAATTGAAACAAATCAACTCCACGAGTTAGACATTACCGGCTCTCCGCGATTCTTGGGGGTGTGAGAGTGTTTTTTGCGGTTTGGTCGATTAGCAACGGGTATTCTCAGCGAGTTGACCACAGCCGCGTGTTCACCCTTAACAGTTCCGGAGACTCGCCATGAACGGCGAGAGCGTTTCCCAGGTCTGGACCGACCTCGTCCAATTACCGGGGTTCGCCGTCGTCCACGTGGAGCCGGACACGGCCCACCAACGCTACTTCATCACTGTGGTTCCCGAGCACGCCATTGGCGTCTGCCCCCAGTGCCAACGAACCGGCGACACGATCAAGCAACGACGCAATCGGGATCACATCCTCGACTTGCCCCTTGGTTCGCATGCCGTCGAGTTGACCGTCCGTGTCGGACCGTTCGAGTGCCAACACTGCGGGCCGTGCTTCACTCCGCCGATCCCGTTCCTGGCCGAAGGGTCGCACGCCACCGAACGACTCCTGGTGCGAGCCGCCGAGTTGATCCGCCACAGCGACGTGGCCAATGCGGCTCGGTTCTTTGGAATCCCGGAGAAGACTCTGGAGGGGTGGTATTACGCGTTCATCGAACGGCAGCAACAGCGAGCGGCGGAAGCACCATCGGGGACGATTCGTCGCATCGGGATCGACGAGCTGTCTCTGAAAAAAGGCACCGGCCGTTCGTCGCCGTGATCGTCGATCACGATCACGGGTGCGTGCTCGATGTGCTGGAAAGGCGTGAGAAGGGGACGGTGTTGGGGTACCTCAGGAGGCAGAAGGAACGGGGCGTGTTGAGTCATGTCGAGGAGGTGACGACGGACATGTGGGACGCCTACGTGGAGGCCGCCCGGGAGGCGTTCGGGGAGAGCGTCGCCATCACCATCGACCGGTTCCACGTCATGAAGAACTTCCAGGACGGCCTGACGGCGGCTCGCCGGGAGTTGCAGCGTGGGCTGTCGGCGGCGGCCAAGACCCGACTGAAGGGGAGCCGGTGGTGGGTGACGAACCCGGAGAACCTGCGTGAGGAGGACCGTGAACCGTTCGCCCGGTTGCGGCAGGAGTTCCCGATGCTGGGTGCGTTGTGGGACCAGCGGGAGGGCTTGCGTGCGATCTTCGAGGATCGATCGATCACCACGGTGGAGCAGGGTCGGGAGCGGTTGGAGGGCTGGATGCGCGAGGTTCGGAAGTTGGGTCTATCGTCGTTAGACAAGTTCTGCAAGACGTTGACGAACTGGATGGGCCGGATCGCGAACTACTTTGGGAACCGGAACAGCAACGGTCGCACCGAGGGGTTCAACCACGGGCTACGCTCCATCCTGTGGCGTGCCTGGGGCATGGTCAACTTCAAGAACTTCCGGCTCCGCGTGTTGGACCGCTTCGGACGGGCGAAAACCTGAACGTCCCCAAGAATCGCGGAGAGCCACATTACCTTAGTGAGTCTTCATCGAAATCGATGTGTTGATTCGGTTGTCGCCAGGTGCTGCAAGCGCGTCGTTCGGTACGTACCGACGGGTTAGGGGACGACGGACACTTCCGTCCGCTTGTTTGTCAAAAGTCAATCGGTTGAGACATATAAGATTGTTAGGTGCAGGCCGTTCGGGCGTGCCCCGTCCGGCCCCGCGCCGCGACATATGGGGTTCGCGCGCTCCTGGGCTTCCGGCACAATCATTGCTCCGCAACTTACTTCTTTGCGGTGATGTGCGCCCGGCGGGTGGCGAATCGGCCGCGAATCCGGTAGTTCTTCTTTTAATCTCCCGTCACCCCACGCGGACCGAGCGAACCTATGAGCCACGCCGACGAGACGCCCAAGTTCCTCCCGTTCGGCTCCGATCCAGCCCCCGTTCCCGCGACCACCCCGACACCGACCACCGGGTACGAGTGGTTCGGCCCGCAGGACGTGTACCTCTTCAACGAGGGGAGTCACATCCGGCTGTACGAGAAGCTCGGCTCGCACCCCGCCACCGTGGGCGGCGCCGCCGGGTACCACTTCGCGGTGTGGGCGCCCAACGCGGACTACGTCAGCGTCATCGGCGACTTTAACGGGTGGGACCGGGGCGCCAACCCGCTCAAGGTGATCGGGTCTTCGGGCGTGTGGGGCGGGTTCGTTCCGGGGGTGAAGCGGGGCGCGTGCTACAAGTACCACGTCGCCGCGCCCGGCGGATTCGCCGCCGAGAAGACGGACCCGTTCGCGTTCACCTGCGAGATCCCGCCGAAGGCCGCCGCCGTCACCTGGGATCTCGGCTACAAGTGGGACGACGCGGAGTGGATGGCGAAGCGGAAGGACAAGAGCGGTCACGACAAGCCCGTGAGCATTTATGAGGTCCACCTGGGCTCGTGGATGCGCGAGGCGGACCCGCCGTACCACTCGCTCAACTACCGCGATGTCGCCCCGAAGCTGGCGGAGTACTGCGCGGACCTGGGGTTCACGCACGTCGAGCTGCTGCCGATCACCGAGCACCCGTTCTTCGCATCATGGGGGTACCAGACCACCGGGTACTTCGCGGCCACCAGCCGGTACGGCACCCCGCAGGACCTGATGTTCCTGGTCGACACCCTGCACCGGCACGGCATCGGGGTGATCCTCGACTGGGTGCCGAGCCACTTCGCCACGGACGCGTGGGCGCTGGCGCGGTTCGACGGCACCGCGCTCTATGAGCACGCGGACGCGAAGCAGGGGTTCCACCCGGACTGGGGCAGCTACGTGTTCAACTACAGCCGGCACGAGGTGCGCTCGTTCCTGCTGTCGAGCGCACTGTTCTGGCTGGACAAGTACCACATCGACGGGCTGCGGGTCGACGCGGTGGCGTCGATGCTGTACCTGGATTACTCGCGCAAGCAGGGTGAGTGGGTGCCCAACCGGTACGGCGGGCGCGAGAACATCGACGCGGTGGACTTCCTGCGGCGGTTCAACGAGGAGGTGTACCGGCACTTCCCGGACGTGCAAACGTACGCGGAGGAGAGCACCGCGTGGCCGATGGTTTCGCGCCCCACATACGTCGGCGGGCTGGGGTTCGGGTACAAGTGGGACATGGGCTGGATGCACGACACGCTCCGGTATTTCATGCTCGACCCGATCCACCGGAGGCACCACCAGAACGACCTCACGTTCCGGATGCTGTACGCGTACAACGAGAGCTTCGTGATGCCGCTGTCCCACGACGAGGTGGTGCAGGGCAAGGGGCCGCTCTGGGACAAGATGGCCGGCGACGAGTGGCAGAAGTTCGCCGGAATGCGCCTGCTGTTCGCGTACCAGTGGGGCATGACCGGTAAGAAGCTCCTGTTCATGGGCGGCGAGATCGCCCAGCGGCAGGAGTGGCGGCACGACCAGAGTATCGACTGGCACCTGCTCCAGCACGTGCCGCACAAGGGCGTGCAGTCCGTGGTGCGGGACCTGAACAAGCTCTACGCGAGCGAGCCGGCGCTTCACGAGCTCGACAACCAGCCGGGCGGGTTTGAGTGGATCGACTGTACCGACTCGGCCAACAGCGTCATCGTGTGCATGCGCAAGGGGCGGGGCGATGACGTGATCGTGCTGGCCTACAACTTCACCCCGGTCCCGCGCTTGGGGTACCGGGTGGGCGTGCCGGGGCCGGGCGCGTGGACCGAGGTGCTGAACACCGACGCCGCGGGGTACGGAGGCAGCAACGTGGGCAACGCCGGCGCGGTGTACGCCGAGTTCTCTCCGATGCATGGACAGAAGTACTCTGTACTGCTGCACCTGCCGCCACTTGGCGCAGTATTCTTTAAGGGCAAGCTCTGATTCGGGTGGGATCCCGACGGTGCGCCGCTGGCACTCCGTCGGGATCTCGCGCTCCGTTCCCCGGAGGTTCTGTCGATGCGTGTGTCATGGCTGCGGGCGCTCCTGCTTACCGCCCCCATCGGTCTCGTCGCTCTGGCGGTCGTGGTTCCCGCGGCGGCCCAAGACGAACCGCCGGCCGTTACGGAAATGGTCCGCTCGCAGAACAACCTCAAACAGATCGCGCTGGCCGCGCACAATTTCGAGAGCGCGAACGGAAAGCTGCCGAGCAACGTCGCTGATAAGGACGGTAAGCCGCTGCTGAGCTGGCGCGTGGCCATCCTCCCGTACATCGAGGAAGAAGAGCTGTACAAGCAGTTCAAGCTGGACGAGCCGTGGGACTCGGACACGAACAAGAAGCTGATCGAGAAGCTGCCCAAGGTGTACGCCCCGATCCGGGTGAAAGCCAAGGCCGGCGAAACCTTCTACCAGGGGTTCGCCGGCAGCGGGGCACTCTTCGGCGGTAAAGCGCAGGTCGCGATTACGGAGATCACCGACGGGACATCGCAAACCGTTATGGTGGTCGAGGCCGGCGAACCGGTGGTCTGGACCAAGCCGACGGACCTCCCGTTCGACGCGCAGAAGCCACTGCCAAAGCTCGGCGGGATGTTCGACGGCGCGTTCCACGTGGCACTCTGCGACGGTTCGGTGCGCCGCGTTCGGCGGAACTTCGATCCCGATGAGTTCAAAAAGACGGTCACGATCGCGGGCGGTGAGATCGCCGACAGTAAGAAGCTCTGGAAGTGAGTGCCGCCCGCGCCGCGGCATACCCGGAAGGCCTCTGATCAGCCGAGCCACGTCAATTGGCCCAGCGTAACAAGCCGGGTTTGTGAGCACAGGTGCCACGAGTCCGGCTCTCCTGTTCCAGGCACGTGTTCCGACATCCGGCCGTGGGAGCGACACCCGCGACACCTCTTGTCAGTAGCTCCTTCTGCTTGCGCCTGCCGAAATAAACCTAACAACAAACATTTCGCTTCACGATCGACCTTGGGCGCAGAACACGTCGCCCGGGCACCAAGTGATTGACGTGTCGAGATCGGTCTGGTAAGGATGGAGGAGGTTTCATCTGTTCTTCACCTCTCTCCCGAGGTCGTAATGGTACCGTCCCTGCGCGTACGGCGTGCGTTCACGCTGATCGAACTGCTGGTGGTGATCGCGATTATTGCGATACTCATCGGCCTCTTGTTGCCCGCCGTTCAGAAGGTGCGCGAGGCCGCCGCCCGGATGAGCAGCAGCAACAACATCAAGCAGACCCTCCTGGCATGCCACAACGGGCACGACACGACCAATTACCTGCCGCCGGCGGTGTCGTTCTGGTGGAGCAACCCGACCAACTTCACGTACTCGAGCAGCGACTCGACGTTCTTCTTCGCGCTGCTCCCGTACTACGAGCAGGGCGCCGTGTCTAACAGCATCGGCAACTGGCCGGGGAGCGGGCTGGGCCAGATCGGCAGCACCAGCCAAGCCGCGATGAGCATCCCGCTCAAACTGCTCGTGGCCCCGGCCGATTCGACCGGCGGGAGCGGGGTGTTCGCGCGCGGGTTCAACGCCGACTGGATGTGGGAGCCGGCCAAGAGCGCCGGCGGGGTGGACGTGGCCCTGTGCAGCTACGCCTGTAACTTCCAGGTGTTCGGGCGTCCGGGCCAGGTTCCGGCCAGCCCGGGCGACTGGCAGAACACGGCCGGTAAGAACAACCTGTCGAGCCTGACCGACGGCACCTCGAACGTCATCTTCGTGGCGGAGAAGCGTAAGGGGTGCGGCCCGGCCGGCTCGCCGAACGGGTCGGACACGTTCGGTACCGCATGGGGCCACCCGGCGGACGACCGCTTCTGGCCGACCTTTGCCCGGTACCCGATCAGCACGTCGGTGGCCGTGGACCAGCGGCAGTTCCCGGTGCCGCAGTTCAACCCCACCGCCGCTCAGTGCGACAACAATCGCGCACAGGGACACAGCTCGAACGTGATCCTCATCGGGCTGGGAGACGGCAGCGTTCGCTCGGTGTCGTCCGGCGTCACCCAGCAAACCTGGAGCATGGCCGTGCAGCCGCGGGACGGCGGCGTGCTCGGCAGCGACTGGTAAATGACCCGCCCCGCGGCCCCGGCAGCGTGCCGGGGCCGCGTCGCAATTTGGCCCCTTCCATTTCCTCCCCGGGCGTTCGATCCATGCGGAGTGTCAGGCTGTTCGTATTCGGTGCCGCCGTTGTCGGAATGTCGGCAGTGGGGTGCTCGTCGACGCCACCGGCCAAAGAGACCGTCGTGACCGGCTCGGTCATCCTCGACGGCGAGAAGTTGACGATGGGCGAGGTTTACTTCGAGGCCGAGGACGGCTCCGCCAGCGCCCGCGGTGAGATCGCGCCGGACGGCAACTACCGCGTGCCGTCCGCCCCGTTGGGGAAAGTGAAGGCCGCCGTTCGGACTTCCAATCACGCCCAGTTCGCGGCCCCGAAATCAAAAGACGGCAAAGCGGTGACCGTCGGCGGGCGCGGCGGCACCTTCGTGCCGGTTCCGAAACGGTATGAGGAAGTCGGAACCTCCGGCTTGACCTACACGGTCACTGCGGAAAGCGCTATCAACATCACGCTCAGTAAGAAATGACCGCGGCACACCTCCGGCCGGAATAAATCGGCGCGGCTGGTGAGATCGTGAAGCGGCTGCGGCGTCTCGTTCGGAACCAAGGGGCGTTGGAACCGGAGGACGATGATGAACACGTGGCGAGCGCTCGTGACGGGGGCCATGCTGTGCGGTTCGGTCGCGTTGGCGGTTGAGCCGCCGACCAAGAAGGAACTCGAAACCGCATCCGAGAACCTCAAACAGGTCGGTCTGGCGTTTCACGCGCACGCCGACGAACACGACGGACGGCCGGCCGACGACATCGCCGACAAGGACGGCCGGCTCCTCCTGAGCTGGCGCGTCGCCCTGCTCCCGTACCTGGGGGAAGAGAAACTGTACAAACAGTTCAAGCTCGACGAGCCGTGGGACGGGCCGAACAACAAGAAGCTGATCGAGAAGATGCCCAAGCTGTACGCGCCGGCACGCGGCAAGGCGAAGGCGGGCGAAACGTTCTACCAGCGGTTCGTCGGCAAGGATACCATCTGGACCGAAAAGGGTTCGCTTAAGTGGGCACAGATTGGCGACGGCTTGTCGAACACGGCACTCGTCGTGGAAGCCGCCAATCCCGTGACCTGGAGCCAGCCGACCGACCTGACGTTTAACGAGAAACTGCCGCTGCCGGGCCTCGGCGGGTCGTTCGACGGCGACTTTCACGTTCTAATGGGAGACGGGTCGGTTTACCTTTTCAAAAAGGGTGGCGACCCCGGCGAGATGAAAAAGGTAATCATGCCCAACGACGCACAGCCGGTTAACACGGATAAACTGATAAAGAAATAAGGCCCCCTTCCCCTACCGAGGTCTCCCGATGCGCACGCCCTGGCTCTGGACACCGGCCCTTTTGGTTCCCACGGCCCTTGTGAGCGCCCTCGTGGTGCCCGCAGGCGCACAGGACGAGCCGCCCTCGCTGAAAGAACTCACCCTGTCGTCGAACAACCTGAAGCAGATCGCGTTGGCGTTCCACAACCTGCACGATACGAACGGTAAGATCACCGGTAACGTTGTCGATAAGGATGGCAAGCCGCTGCTGAGCTGGCGTGTGACGCTGTTGCCGTACCTCGAAGAAGGTGAGCTGTACAAGCAGTTCAAGCTGGACGAACCGTGGGACTCGGACGCGAACAAGAAGCTGATCGAGAAGATGCCGAAGGTGTACGCCCCGGTCCGGGTGAAGGCCAAGGCCGGCGAGACGTTCTACCAGACGTTCACCGGCAAGGGGGCGCTGTTCGGGGATAAGGCCGACATCAAGCTGACCGAAATCACAGACGGCACCTCGAACACGGTGCTGGCAGTCGAAGCCGGCGACCCGGTGATCTGGACCAAGCCGGCAGACCTTCCGTTCGACGAACAGAAGCCGCTCCCCAAGCTCGGCGGGTTGTTCGACGGCGTGTTCAACGTGGCTCTGTGCGACGGCTCGGTGCGGCGGGTGCGCCGCAAACTCGACCAGAACGAGTTCAAGAAGGCGATTACCGTGGCGGGCGGGGAGATCATCGACGAAAAGAAGCTGTGGAAGTGACGGTGTAATACCGCCCCGGCGCGCGGTGTACTACCCGAGTGGCGACCCGGTTCCGCGAGCGCGGTGCCGGGTCGCGGCACTTCACACGCAGCACCGTGGGGAATCGATGGCTCGCACCAAGCCGACGGCCGACGCCCGCGAGCGGATCCTCGAAGCCGCGGACCGCCTGTTCTATCGCGACGGGGTCCGCGCCACCGGGGTCGATACCGTCATCGCCGCGGCCGGGGTCGCGAAGATGACCCTGTACGCGCACTTCAAATCGAAGGACGAGCTGATCGCGGCGTACCTGCGGCATCGCAGCGAGCACGTCTGCACCTGGTTCGCAAGCGCGGTGGTCCGGTACGCCGAACAGTCGGGCGACTGGCTCGACGCCATCTTCGCGGCACTGAAAGAGTGGTTCCACACACCGGACTTCCGCGGCTGCGCGTTCATCAATGCGACCGCCGAACTACCCGACCCGTCGCATCCGGGCCGGACCGCGATCGACGAACACGCACGTCGGTTCACTGCTGCCGTGGCCGATGCGCTTAAAAAGGCTGGCGTGAACGATGCCGCTACGGTGGCGACGGCCGTGACCATGTTGATCGACGGCGCAATCGTGGCCGCAGCGCGCGACGGCGCTTCGGACAGCGCGGATCAGGCTTTTGGAGTGACTCGCACGCTCCTGCAACGGGTCTGAGATTTTTTTCTGTAAGCACTATACAGACCGGTCTGTATCAACTCCCGTCAGGGGCGAAAAGGTGCCCGCCCAAACGAGCCCGGCACCGCGAATACGTCAGGAGTCGATCATGTCCCGCTTGAACCAAGTCGATCCGATCCGTGCTGAAGGCAAGGCCAAGGTGCTGCTGGACGCGGTGAAGGCGAAGATGGGGATCACGCCGAACCTGACGAAGGTGATGGCGACGGCCCCGGCGGTACTCGAAGGGTACCTGGGACTGTCCGGGGCACTGGCGGGCGGCACCCTCCCGGCAAAGCTCAAACAACTGCTCGCGGTCGACGTGGGACAGGCCAACGGGTGCGACTACTGCGTGTCCGCTCACACCGCCATCGGGAAGCAGATCGGGTTGACCGCCGAACAACTGATCCAGGGGCGCAAAGGCACCTCCGAAGACCCGAAGACCGCTGCGGCCCTCGCGTTCGCCCGCACCCTGGTCGCGAAGCGCGGGCGGGCGTCGGACGCGGACGTGCAGCAGGTCCGGGCGGCCGGCTACAGCGACGCCGAGATCACCGAGATCGTCGGACACGTGGCGCTGAACACGTTCACCAACTACGTGAACAACGTCGCGGAAACCGAGATCGATTTCCCGAAGGCCGAGCCGATCGATCACCACGAGGCATGCGGCCAGATCCAGGGGTGCGACCCGACGCGGTAAGACCCTGTCGCGCCCCGGTTCGCGGTGAGCCGGGGCCGTTTTGATTCCTCGAAAAAGGCTACTTCTGATGTCCGCCCTGCCCCCGATCGTTCCGCCGTTCGCGCTCGAAACGGCACGCCTAAAAGTGCGAGCCGCGGAAAACGCCTGGAACACCCGCGACCCCAACCGTGTGGCGCTCGCGTACACCGAAGACACCGTGTGGCGTAACCGCGCCGAGTTTCCCAAAGGCCGCGACGAGGTCCGCGCGTTCCTCCGCCGCAAGTGGTCGCGAGAGCTGGAGTACCGGCTCGTGAAGGAGTTGTGGAGTTTCACTGAGGACCGCATCGCGGGGCGGTTCCAGTACGAGTGGCACGATGACAGCGGGCAGTGGTTCCGCAGCTACGGCAACGAGTTGTGGGAGTTCGACGCGGCCGGGCTGATGCGGCGCCGGGAGGCGAGCATCAACGACCGCCCCATCAGGTCCGCAGAGCGCCAGTTCCACTGGCCCGCACCCGGGCCGCGTCCCGACGATCACCCCGGCCTCACCGGTGTCGAATAACCCCGAAATCTCAGGAGTATGAACCATGTCCCGCGCGTCTCTTCTCGCCGCTGCCCTAACACTGACCGCGGCGCCGGTGCTGGCGGCCGACCCGCCGAAGGTGCTGCACAAGACCGTGAAGGTCGGCGAACTCGACATTTTCTACCGCGAGGCCGGGCCGAAAGACGCGCCCGCGGTGCTGCTGCTGCACGGGTTCCCGACCAGCTCGCAGATGTTCCGCAACCTGATCCCACAGCTCGCAGACCGGTACCGCGTGGTCGCCCCGGACTACCCGGGGTTCGGCAACAGCTCGATGCCCCCGCGCGACACGTTCGGCTACACCTTCGACAATCTCGCGGCGGTCGTCGAGCGGTTCACAGAGGCGGTCGGGCTGAAGAGGTATGCGTTGTACGTGCAGGACTACGGGGCTCCGGTCGGGTACCGCTTGGCGAGCAAGCACCCGGAGCGGGTGACCGCGATCGTGGTGCAGAACGGGAACGCCTATGAAGAGGGGCTCGACAACGACTTCTGGAAGCCGATTAAGGCGTACTGGAAGGAGCCGGCGAGCAAGGAGAAGCGTGAGGCGCTGCGGCCGTTCACAAAGCTCGACGCCACCAAGTGGCAGTACACCCACGGGCTGAAGAACCCGGAACTGGTGCCCCCGGACGCCTGGATCACCGATCAGTATTTCCTCGACCGCCCCGGGAACGCGGACATCCAGCTCGACCTGTTCCTGAGCTACGGGAGCAACCCGCCCTTGTACCCGAAGTGGCAGGAATACTTCCGCAAGCACCAGCCGCCGGCGCTGATCGCCTGGGGCAAGAACGACTCCATCTTCCCGCCCGCCGGCGCCGAGCCGTACAAGCGCGACCTCAAGACGCTGGAGTTCCACCTGCTCGACGCCGGGCACTTCGCCCTGGAAACCAACGGCACCGAGATCGCGAAGCTGATGCAGGAGTTCCTCGCCAAGCACGCGAAGTAGATCCCCACAAGCGGCCCGCGCGGCCGACCGCAACAACCAGAGTCGGCGGCCGAATGAGGCTTACGACCCAATGGTCGTGAGCCATTCTTGTTGCAAAACAGGGCGACTGACGACGGTGTGATGACGGTCGGTTCCAAGAACCGCGGCGGCTGGATCAGAAGCGCCGTCCGATCAATCGCGAGCGGGACAGTCGGTGCCGGTACAACCCGTTGCGTGCTGCCACCCGCAGCGGTGGCGCGGGTCGGAACCCCTTCCCAATCGGCGGGCGCTCCATTGAATACTTCGAGAATCCCTCCCCAGGAGCACCTCGAATGAAGCTCGCCACAATTCAGACCCCGAACGGTCCGCGCGCCGCCCTGGCCGTCGCCGACGGCTACATCGACCTGCACGCCACCGACCCGGGGCTGCCGTCTTGCGTCAAAACGCTCCTCGCCGCCTCGCCCGCGGTGCGCAAGCTGGCGGCGGAAGTGGCGTCCTCTCCCAACGCCGTGAAGTACGCGGCTAACGCCGTGAAACTGCTCCCGCCGGTTCCGAACCCGGGGAAGATCCTCTGCATCGGGCTGAACTACCGCGACCACGCCATCGAGGGCGGCAAAGCGATCCCGACCGAGCCGGTGATCTTCGGCAAGTTCCCCAACACGTTGGTCGCGCACGGCGAGCCGATCGTCCTGCCGAAGGTGGCCCAGAAGATCGATTACGAGGCCGAACTGGTAATCGTGATCGGCAAGAAGGGGAAGCACATCCCGGACACTGACGCCGCGTTCGAATACGTCGGCGGGTACACGGTGGGGCACGACGTTAGCGCCCGCGACTGGCAGTTCCGGGGCGAGGAGAAGCAGTGGATCATCGGTAAAACGTTCGACACCTTCGCCCCGACCGGGCCGGTGCTCGTCACGACGGACGAGCTGAAGAACCCGCACAACTTGCAGATCCAGTTGCGGCTGAACGGCACGACGCTTCAGAACTCCAACACGAAAGAGTTCATCTTCGGCGTGCCGGCGGTGCTGGCGTTCCTCTCGCAGGTCATCACGCTGGAACCGGGCGACCTGATCTTCACGGGCACGCCGCCGGGCGTGGGCATCGCGCGGAAGCCTCCGGTGCTGTTGAAGGCCGGCGACGTGGCCGAGGTCGAGATCGAGGGGATCGGCACGCTCAAGAACCCGGTGGTGGCCGAGAGCTGAGTAACGACGCTCTTCTGTAGCCGGCTTGATCGGCCGGCTACAGGTTGGAACGGGTCATGACCGCGGGCGCTGGCTTACCGCATCGGGTTGGCCGGGAGGTACAGTTCGTTGACCTTGTTGACCTCGTCGGGCGGGGTGCCGTCCTTCCAGGTCGGGATGGCCTTCTTGTCCGGCGGGTAGAGCGACTCCAGCGGCCCCCACACCTCATCCACGTGGTCGTCGAACAGGTCGCCGATGAGCAGGTCGGTCACCTTCCCCTTCAGGTGCGGGTAGGCCTTCACGAACTGGCCGAAGCTGAACCCGTCGTAATACTCACACACGAGCCGGCGCATCCGGTCCACGCCCTTGTTGAACACGTCGCCCCAGCGGCCCAACTGCGCCGCCGAAGTGTCCCCCGATGCCAACCCGTCGGCGATCGCGTCCGCGGCCAGTTCGCCCGACTTCAGCGCCAGCAGCACGCCGGAGGAGTACAGGGGGTCGAGGAACCCGAACGCGTCCCCGATCAGCGCCCAGCCGTCGCCCGCCACCTGCGACGACCGGTACGAGTAATCCTTGGTCGCGTAGTAGCCGCCGCGGCGCTGGCCCGTCGAGAGCCGCTTGGTGACCTCGGGGCAGGCGTCCTTCTCCTCGTTGAACACCTGCTCGTGGCTCCCGCGCCCCTTGAACAGGTAGTCGAAAGGGGCCACCACGCCGATGCTCACCGTGTTGTCGTGCTGCGGGATGTACCACCACCACCCCTGCTTGTTCGGGGTCTGGATCACGACCGTCGCACCCTCGTCCCTGCCGGCGTCGCGGTACGCGCCCTCCCAGTAGGTCCAGATCGCCCCTTTGTTGAGCACCGGGTCCCACAGCCGCAGCTTGAACTTGTTCTGGAGCATGGTGCTCTGGCCGCTGGCGTCCACCACCACCTTCGCCCGCACCTCTTCCGACCCGCCGCCCTCCTTCTGCACCTTCACGCCGACGGCGCGGTCGCCCTCGAACAGCACCTCCAGCACGCGGGCCGGCTGGCGGACATCGACCCCGTGCTGACGCGCGTTGTCGAGCATCATGGTGTCGAACTCGCTGCGCACCACCTGCCACGTCTGTGACCGCTCGCCCGGCTTGTTCTCGTCGAAGTAGAACGGCGCGGACATCTTCCCCTGGGCGTTCACGAACTGGACACTGTACTTCTTGACGAACCCGCTGGCCTTCATCTTGGGCAGCATGTTCAGCCGCTTGAGCACATCGTACGTTTCGGGGATCAGCGACTCGCCGATGTGGAACCGGGGGAACTGGTCCCGCTCGAACAGCCGGACCTTGGCGCCCCGCTGGGCGAGGAGGGTCGATACGGTGCTGCCGGCCGGTCCGCCGCCGATCACGGCAACATCGACGCTGCTATCGGTACTCATGGGGAACTCCGCTCGGGTTACAAGAGTGTGAGGGAATCATCGCCAACTGCTGTCGGCGTCTTCGTGGGGCAGTCGGGCGGCCCGGAGCAGCGCGGTCAGGTCGCGGAGCTGCTCGCGGCTCAAATGACCGAGCTGCCGGGCGTGGCACTCGCGCAGCGGCGCATGGAGTTCGTCGAGCAGCGCGACGCCGGCCGGGGTGATCGATACGTGAACCTCGCGCCGGTTGGCCTCCGACCGCTGGCGATCAACCAGCTTGCGCTCGGCCAGCTTGTCGAGCATGCGGGTCACATCCGGGGCACGAGACACGAGCCGGGCGGCCAGATCGAGCGTCCGGAGCGTGCCCGGCTGGGTGGCCCGCAACAGCCGCAGCGCGTTGTACTGCTGGGGCGTCAGCTCGTACCGTGCGAACAGCTCGTCCTCCAGCGCGCGGAGGCGGTCGAACGTCCGCCACAGGCCGAGGAACGCCTCCTGCTCGGGCGAGTCGAACCGGCGCTGGGGCGCGGCCATGCGGTGCCTCCCGCGGGTAGGGTGCGTCAGCGCCCGGCCGCGCCCGACGGTTGCGGGACGAGCCGGCTCACGACAGGGCTGGTCATGGCCGTGGTGACCAGGGCCATAATCACCATCATGGCGAACAGCGTCGGGCTGATCACCCCCAGGTCCAGCCCGATGTTCAGCACGATCAGTTCCATCAGCCCGCGGGTGTTCATCAGCGCGCCGAGGGCGGCGGCGTCCCGCCACGACTGCCCGGTCAGCCGGGCGGCGATCATCGCCCCGCCAAACTTCCCGGCGGTCGCCACCAAGACGATCGCCCCGCACCACAACCAGTCTTGGCCGGAACTAACCAGCCCGATTTGGGTTCGCATCCCGGTGTACGCGAAGAACGCCGGTAGCAGAAGTACCGTGACCGGGTCCCGCAGTTTGGCGGCGAACTCGCGGGCCAACCGCCCCTCGTGCGGGACGATGGCGCCGAGCAGGAACGCCCCGAACAGAGCGTGGATGCCGATCGCCTCGGTGGCCATTGCAGACGCCAGCACGGCAAGGAATGTGCCCGACACCACCAGCGGCGGGAGCGGCCCGGGCGCCGCGTCCAGCCGCGCGCTCAGCCGTGCGGCGAGCGGGCGGATGAGTAGGAGCATGACGGCAATGAACGCGGTAGCCTGAACGGCGACTGCGGCCACCCCGGTCATCTCGGACTTCGCGATCCCGACGATCAGTGCGAGCAGGCACCACGCGGTCACGTCGTCCGCGGCCGCGCACCCGAGTGCGACGATCCCCAGTTCGGTCCGCTCCATCTTGCGATCGGTGAGGATGCGCGCGAGCACCGGGAAGGCGGTGATGGACATCGCAACGCCCATGAAGAGCGCGAAGCTGGTGAACGGCACCTCGCTCGGCGCCAGAGGGCGGTACAAGGCCAGCGCCAGAGCGGACCCGAGGACGAACGGGGTCACGATGCTCGCGTGCGAGACGGCCACGGCGGACCGGGCCTGCTCGCGCAGCCGCACGGCGTTGAGTTCGAGCCCGACGAGGAACATGTACAACACGACGCCGATCGTTGCGACGGCCTTGATCGCCGCCGGCACCTGCCCCTTCGGGTCAGCGGTCGCTGAGGGAATCAGCAGGTGCATTGCTTCGGGCCACACGGCCCCGAGTAGGGACGGGCCTAGCGTGATACCGGCGACCACCTCCCCGATCACAGACGGCTGACCGACCCACCGGCAGGCGCGCCCGAGGAGCGTTCCGAGCAGGATGACGGCAACCAGCGTGGCCATGACGTGCAGCACCACGTCCACCGGTTTTGAGGCCGCGGGTGCGGTTGCGGCGGGGGGCACCGGGGTGAACCCGGCCCCGGCACGGCAGATGAGGAGGACCAGTCCGACGCCGACCACCAGCAGTGCGGTGTACCCTGCAATACTGGACCACAGTGCGGGTCGGGCGGCGGGCAGCGTGTCGGCCTGGGACATCGTGGACTCCGACAGAACGTCTCCCGGATAATACCTGTTCAGACAACCGTTGTCTACACAGCTATGCAACATTACGCTGGCAGAAGCATTTTCAGACCCGGCCCGATCGCGCACCGGTCATTGGGGAGTGTCCGAAACTAATCCCCCCCCCTGCCCCACGTGTCTTTCAGGCTTTACCAGCTTGACGCGTTTCGTTGAGTTTCGGGCGAGGATAATCGTCATCGACAGGATGGCGTTGGTGTTGTGAAAAATGTGATGCGGGTCGGGCGACCGACTTCTCGCCGCAGAATCTCAGCGATGACCGAAAGCGAGGACGCGACGACAGGTATCAAGAAAGGAGCCCCGTCCGGTGTGGGTTCGGAAGGGGCCGTTTGTGGTGGCTCGTTCGATGGCGGCAGGACGAGCCGAAACGGCTGTCCGTTTGCATAAGCTGTTGCTATTTCGCCACATCGGTGGCGCGACTCTCGCGGATCACCGTGACCTTAATTTCGCCGGGGTAGTCGAGCTGCTGCTCGATCGCACGGGCGATGTCGCGGCAAATGCGGACCGCATCGGCGTCGGTGGTGCGGTGCGCGTTCGCCAGCACGCGCAACTCGCGGCCCGCCTGAATCGCGAACGCGTGGTCCACTTCCGGGAACCCGCACGCGACCGCTTCCAAGTCCGCGAGGCGCTTCACGTACTTCTCAAGCGTTTCGCGCCGCGCGCCCGGCCGGCTCGCGCTGATCGCGTCTGCCGACGCCACCAGGACGGTGTAAATGTTGTCGATGGTAATGTCGTCGTGGTGCCCGGCGATCGCGTGGAGCACCTCCTTGCTCGTCTCGCCGTACCGCTTCGCCAGCTCGGCCCCCACCTTGGGGTGCCCCCCTTCCATCTCGTGGTCCGCGGCCTTGCCCACGTCGTGCAGCAGTCCGCACCGGCGGGCGAGTTGGGCGCTCAGCCCCAGCTCGGACGCCATGATCCCGCACAGGTGCGCCACCTCGACCGAGTGGGCGAGCACGTTCTGGCTGTAGCTCGTGCGGAACCGGAGCCGGCCCAGCAGGTACACCAGTTTCTCGTGCGGCATCGGCACGTCGGCGTCGAGCACCGCTTTCGTGCCCAGTTCCTGGATGTGCTTCTCCATCTCGGCCTGCGTCTCCGCCACGACCTCTTCGATGCGGGTCGGGTGGATGCGGCCGTCCTGGATCAGTTTGGTGAGCGCGATGCGGGCGATCTCGCGCCGCACGTTATCGAACGCCGACACGATGACCACCCCGGGCGTGTCGTCCACGATCACGTCCACGCCGGTGAGCTTCTCGAAGGTGCGGATGTTGCGCCCCTCGCGGCCGATGATCCGGCCCTTCATGTCGTCCGACGGGATGTCCACGGTGCTGACCGTCGCGCCGGCGGTCTGGTGCGCGGCGTACCGCTGGATCGCGATCGTCACGATCTCGCGGGCGGTCGCCTCAGCCTGTTGCTTCACCCGCTCCTCATGCTGGCGGATCTTCTTAGCCACCTCCTCGGCGAGCTCGCGCTCCAGGCGCTCCAGAAGCAGCTTTTGCGCGTCGTCGCGGGACAGGCCGCTGATCTCGTGCAGCCGCTTCGTTTCCGTCTCGACCAGCTCGTCGAGGTGGCGGGCTTTGTGGTCGAGGGCGCTCTCGCGCTCGACCAGCTTCTCGCGGGCGGCGTCGAGCTGCTTGTCCTTGCGGGCCAACTCGCGGTGCTGTTGCTCCAGTGCGTCCTCGCGCTTCTCTACGCGGCGCTCGAACTCGCGCACCTCGGCACGCGCGAGCTCCAGTTCGCGGCTCAGCTCCTCGCGGCGGCGCACGGCCTCGTCGCGGGCCTTCAGTTCGGCGTCGCGGACGATGCGGTCGGCGTCGCGGCGGGACTCCTCGATCAGCTCCTCGCCCCTGGCGGCGGCGAGGCGCAGGGCCTCGGGGTCCGGTGCCGTAATAAGGGGAACCGGGTGCGATATGGGCGACGATCGGCGCACGACCAAGTATGTGCCGCCGATGCTCACGAGCACAGCGGCAACGACCAGCCCGCCGATCAGTAGCGGGTCCATTGTGAGCCACTCCTTACGGCGGCCCGTCGAAGCTCGGCAGCGGGACGGTCCGCGCCACCCCGAGCCCTGTTCGCGGGCGCGAGCGGGCGCGGGACGGCTAACGAACCTGGTCCCCTCCACATGAAAACGGCTATCACCCGGTCGGGCGCAACGCTCCGGCCGGGTGGTCGTCGGTGTCAAGCCCCGCGCGCGGCGGGTCCGAGGTGCGACGGGCGAACCGGTATCGCTATTAAGGTTAAACGGGTCGCGTACCGTCCGTGACGGTCGCCGGCGAGACGACCGCGCCCGTGGAATCCCGTGTGGCCGTCCTGGCGCGTCGGGGGTTGCGGCTATTATTACCGGCGCGAAGTTCGGCTGCAACTGAACACCGCGCCAAGTTCGGATTCCGCTTTTCTCGGAACCGGCGCACACGGCCAGGGCGTTACGGGCATTTTTATTTCGGTGGCTCATCCGGGTGGCAACATGCGGGCTCCTCACCGCTGTGTGACGGTTCATCCGACAAGGACTCGCATAACGCCGCGCAACTTATCGGGATAGATCCTGACAAATCGCGCAGTAGGAAAAGTCCTAATGCCGATGCACCAGTTACTTATGGTCATCGAGATGCGCGACGGCCGGCAACGGTTTCGGCCCTAGAATGGCGCATCAAGTTGTAGTTGCGCAGCATTCTTGCCGCATCGCCTGCTCGGTTCAGAACATTTTGAAGCGAGCCCCCAATATGACGGTTCAAAAGAGTGGCCGCATAACCGTTGCGTGCCCTTTCTTCGGCGTCGAAGGCGTCTGGACCATGACCGGGCCGGTCCGCAATCGTCGGAAGTGAAGCGTCCCCGTGCGAGGCGAACGCTGGCGCCGCGAACAGGTGTTTTTTGCAGATTCATCACGTAAGCCACCGAAACCAATTAACATTCACCGCACTTACACCCCTTCTTCACATCGACACAAAGCGTTTCTATCATGTGACTTGCGAGGCAAAAACCCACTGAACTTCGACCGTGTGTGGCTCAGTTCGTGAGCGACATCTTCACAATTCGCAAAGCTCGATACGCTAGTCCACGCCCCGCCGAACTCGCTCACGCCTCGCCCGACGGTTCACCAACGTCAACAAGAATTTCGAGGTTTCTTTGATGACGCGTCGTAACGCGCCACGCGGATTTACACTTATTGAGTTGCTGGTGGTGATTGCGATCATCGCCGTTCTTATCGGGCTCCTGCTCCCGGCCGTTCAGAAGGTGCGTGAGGCTGCAGCCCGGATGAGTTGCACGAACAACCTCAAGCAGATTGGTTTGGCGTTTCACACCCACCACGGCGCGATCGGCCGGTTCCCGCACGCCGGGTCCGACGGGCCGGTCAAAACCTGTTGTGAATCGGACCCCGGTAACCGTGTCGCTTGGTCGTGGATGTTCCACCTGCTCCCCTACATCGAACAAGAGAACCTGTACCGGAACACGGACGACACGGTCGTTCAAAACACGGCCGTCAAAACCTATTACTGCCCCACCCGCCGCCAGCCCATCGTGTACTCGGACGGCGCCCGCTGCGACTACGGGGGAAACGGCGGTCGCAACATGTCGGAGGCCGGCAAAAGCGGGATGCTCGTGCGCCAGTGGGCCACTCTACCTCAGCCGGCAGGAACCGAACCGAACCAGAAGCGGACCATGAGCGACGTGTCCGACGGGCTGTCGAACACGCTCTTGGTCGGCGAGAAGCAGTGCCACCGCGCGCGCCTCGGCGCGGCCGGCGGCGACAACGAGACGTGGCACAACTCCGGCTGGGATCAGGACCACGAGCGGTTCGGTGAGGCCGTGCCGGAGCCGGACGACAAGCACCCGTTCGCCTCCAGCCCGAACTACTGGTCGGTTCGGTTCGGCGGCTCACACTCCGGCGGGTTCACCGCGGCCATGGGCGACGGGTCCGTTCGCTTCATCCGCTACGGCATCGACTCCAACAACTGGATGCGGGTGTGCCTGATTAACGACGGCGAAGTGATCAACGCCGACTTCTAGTCGCCGGTCCTGTGCCTGCCCGCCCTTATATTCCTTGCACGAGGCCTCCTTTTAATGATTATCTCGCGAGCGACGCGCCGCGCGTTCACGCTGATTGAATTGCTGGTGGTGATCGCGATCATTGCGGTCCTGATCGGGCTTCTGCTGCCCGCCGTCCAGAAGGTGCGCGAGGCCGCCGCGCGGACGAAGTGCCAGAACAACCTCAAGCAGGTCGGCCTGGCGCTGAACAACTTCCACGCGACCTTCGGCGTGTTCCCGCCCGGGGCCGCCGCCTCGACCACGAGCGGCACGAGCCAGTCGCACCTGAAAAAGGCCGGGCTGACCGTGTTCAACGTGAACCACAGTTGGGCCGTGTTCGTCCTGCCGTACATCGAACAGGACAACGTCCAGAAGCAGTACTCCATGACCGTGTCGTGGGACCACGCGAACAACCGCGCCGCGATCGCTAACCGCATCCCGGTGTTCATGTGCCCGACAGTCCCTAACGGCGACGCGCGGGTGTGCGAGCGTATCAGCGGCGCCAAGAACCCGCCAGCCGATTACGCGCCGGACAACGGTTACGCCAAAGAACTGGCCGAAAACGACGGCGTTTGCGACGTGGTTCCCGATTACAGCGGCCTACTCGTCGTCAACCGGGTCTACTCCGTCGCCGAGGTGCAGGACGGCGCGTCCAACACGTTCGCCGTCTCGGAAATCGCCGGCCGGCCCGACCGCTGGCAGGCGGGCAAGTTGACCGGCGCGAACACGCAGACCGACGGCGGCTGGGCGGACCGCGAGAACGAGTACATCACACACGGGATGAACGCGGCCGGCACCGGTGGCGGAACGTGTCACACCAACTGTTCGAACAACAACGAGGTGTACAGCTTTCACCTGGGCGGCGCGCACCACGTGATGGCGGACGGGTCGGTGCGCTTCGTCAAGCAGTCAATGGACATTCGGCAGTTCGTCAAGCACATCACCCGGGCCGGCGGTGAAACGCTGTCCGACAACTGATTTTGGGGATCACATGAAACGCGCGCTCGTTACCCTGCTGGTCGCCGCCCTGGCGGCGGGTTGCTCGGACTCGGGTCCCCAGCCCAACGAACTGGCCCCGCACCCGGTTCACGGCAAAGTGATGTACGACGGGAAGCCCGCTGCGGGGGTGATCGTCACGCTGATCCCGTCCGACGCGCCGATGGTGCCGCACATCCCGCGCAACCCGCAGTCCGTGACCACGCCGGACGGCACGTTCGCCCTGTCGACCTTCGCCGACGGTGACGGCGCCCCCGAGGGCGGCTATCAGGTCGTTTTCCGGTGGCCGGGCGAGAAAAACGCCAAAGCCGAAGGTGAGGCCCAAGAGGATACGGACCGACTGATGGGTTGGTACGACGGTACGCACTCTACACTCACCTGCCGCGTGAAACCGGGCCGCAACGATTTGCCCACGTTCAACCTCCCGAAGGTGGACCGCCCCCCGCCGGCGTCGAGAGGGGTGCCGGGCCGGAACTGAGCGCACGGGGAGTTAAACCGCACCGGACGGAAACTCGTCCGGTGCGGTCGCGTTTTATCAGGGGTTGCGCGCGATCGTGATCATTTCGTGAACCGGCCATGATGACAGTGCGAGGGTTGTCTGAATTAGCATCTATGGGGCTGGCGGATTTCTGTGGCTCAGGCAAAATTTCAATCGGACGACTCGCACCCCGTCCGCTTTGTCCTTGTCGCCCCCTCACGGAGTTCCAGATTCATGGACCCCCGGCGCCGTTTCGTTTCCCGGTTCGGATTCACCCTGATTGAACTGTTAGTGGTGATCGCGATCATCGCGATTCTCATCGGGCTGCTACTGCCGGCCGTTCAGAAGGTCCGCGAGGCCGCGGCCCGGATGCAGTGCAGCAACAACCTCAAGCAGATCGGCCTCGCGTTCATGAACTTCGAGGGGGCCAACCAGTACTTCCCGCAAGGGCCGTACGACAGCGACCCGCGGATCGAGTCCCCCCTGTCTAAGTACGACGAGCAGCCCCCGGCCTACGGCGGCACCCCGTGCTGCAACGCCAGCCACCCGGACGGCTGGAACCAGTTCTTCCGCATCCTGCCGTACATCGAGCAGGACAACGTGTACAAGCTGGCCGATTTCGGCACCGCTCCGCCGAACTCGATCAACTCGACCCAGGTCGGGCAGAGCCTGGTCAAGACGTACTACTGCCCGAGCCGGCGGTCGCCCGCCCTGTACATCGGCGGCGGCACCGGCGGGCAGACCGGTTCCACGGGCACCGGGCGCCTCGACTACGCCGGGTGCGCCGGGATCTTCCAGGGCTCTCGGGTCGAGTGGTCGGGCAGTGCGCCCACGAACGACCTGTGGCTCGGCATCCCGCCGGCGCCGACCGGGTTCGGGGCCGAGGCCGACGAGCGCGCGACCCCGAACCTGGGCAACACCTCCGGCCGCAAGGGGTACATCGTGAACTCGGCCCGCGGCGCCAAGCGGCGGCTCGCGGACGTGACCGACGGCACGTCGAACAGCATCATGGTGGCAGAGAAGACGATCGCCGTCGGCCGCGAGGGGGCCGAGGGCGGGGACAACGAGCCCTGGCACAACAGCGGTTGGGACGAGGACAACATCCGCTGGCACTTCGCCCCGTCGCACGACAGCGACGTGGCCAAGAGCCCGCCGTGCTTCCCGCCGGGCACCTCGGGGTGCTCGGGCAGTAGCATCTGGCGGCGCAACTTCGGCTCGCGCCACACCGGCGGCATGAACGCCGTGTTCGGCGACGGGTCGGTCAAGTTCATCCGCTTCGGCGTCGACCCCGAAACGTTCATGCGGGCGTGCGCAATCGACGACGGCGGCACGTTCAACCCGGACAACCTGTAACCCAACCCGGAGAGGTTCATCGTGCGCGTGATGCTCGTGCTGGTTCTCGCGGCCGGCGGCTTGGCCGGCTGCGGCTCCCCTTCCGGCCCGGCCGGGAAGCCGACCGAAGAGGCCATCAAGGCCGATAAGGCCGCTCAGGAAAAGGTCGAGCAAGAGGAGCGAGGGAAGCCCATCAAGGGCAAGAGGTAATGTGACCGTCACACCGGCCGGGGCCATGTGCCCCGGCCGGCTAATTTCCCGGCTTCATTCCCGGAGGTCTGCCGATGCGGGCGCCTGCGTTCCTGTCCTCGTTGTCCGTATTTTTCGCTCTTGTAGCGTGTTCGGGCTGCGGCTCGCCTCCGGCCCCCGCGCCGGCCGCACCGCCGGCGCCGGCCGCACCCGAGCCGGCGGGCGAACGGGTGGAGAATCCCAAGTACACCGCGTGGTCGCGGGTCCCGCCCGGAACGGTGGCGACCTACGCCGAAGTCACAGACGCCGCCGGCACCGTCACCCGCCGGATGAGCACACTGCGTCTGGCCGAGCGGACTGACACGTTCGCGGTGGTCGAGGCCGAAGACTGGGCGCCGGCGGCGGACGGGGGCAAAACCGACGCCCAGTCCCAATCGCTCAAACAGCTCCGCTGGATGGGCAAGCCGACCGGCGCCGCCGCAAAGGACCTGCAGCGGCCGGCCGGGACGTACGCGGACGGCACGGAAACCCTTACCGTCGCGGGCAAGAAGTACGACACCCGGTGGTACAAGTACAAGGGGCACGTCGAGGCCGGGGAAACCGACACCCAGGTGTGGTACTCGGACGAGGTGCCCGGCGGACTCGTCCGGTCGGTGCATCGCATTCCGTCGCTGAAAAAAGTGATAACGAACGAGCTAACCGGTATCAAAACGAACTGACCCGCCCGACGTTCCAGTCGCCGGCGTGCCACTCGCGCGCCGGCGCATCACCCCTTGATGACGCCGAGCGGGCGCATCCGGACGACCCGGCGTGACAGGTCGGCCTCGTGGACCGCTTCGACCACGTCGTCCACGTTCTTGTAGGCCTTGGGCTGCTCCTCCGCGAGCCCGTTGCGGCTCGAAGCCATGGCGATCACCCCCTTGTGCTCCAGCTCGCGCTCGATCTTGCGCCCGACGCCGTCCTTGAGAGCCGCCGTGCGGCTCATCGCGCGGCCCGCGCCGTGGCAGGTGGTGCCGAAGGTCTTGTCCATCGCCCCCTGCGACCCCACCAGCACCCACGAGGCGCGACCCATATCGCCCGGGATGATGACCGGCTGTCCCACAGCGCGGAACGCGTCCGGCACCTCGGGGTGACCGGCCGGGAACGCCCGAGTCGCGCCCTTCCGGTGGACCCAGACCTTTTTCCGCTTCCCCTCGACGGTGTGCTCCTCAAACTTGGCGATGTTGTGCGCCACGTCGTAGAGCTGCTCCATCCCCAGGTCTTCCCACGAGCGACCGAACACCTGCGCGAACACCTCGCGCGCTTGGTTCATCAGCAGTTGCCGGTTGCAGAACCCGTAGTTCGCGGCGGCGCGCATCTGGGCGATGTACTTGCGGCCCTCGGGCGAATCGGCCGGGGCGCACGCGAGCTGCCGGTCCGGCAGCTCGAACCCGTACTTCTGCGGGCAGTTGCGGAACGTCGCGAGGGCGTCATCACAGACCTGATAGCCCAAACCGCGGCTCCCGGAGTGGATCATCACGCAGATCTGGTTCAGCTCGAGCCCGAACGCTTTCGCGACCTCGGCATCGAACACGCTATCGACCACTTGCACTTCGAGGAAGTGGTTGCCGCTGCCCAGCGTGCCGCACTGCTCGGCGCCGCGCTTCACCGCGTGGTCGCTGACCTGGTGCGGGTCGCCGCCGTCGATCAGCCCGTTCGCTTCGGTGTGGTCGAGGTCGCGCGACACGCCCAGCCCGCGAGCGATGACGAACTTCGGCCCCTCGCCCATCAGGCGCCGCGTCTCGGAGGTGTCGAACTTGTACTTCCCTGTGCGCCCCGCGCCGGACGGGATGGTGTAGAACAGCGCTTTCACCAGCTCCTTGATGTGGTGCTTCACGTCGTCCAGGAACAGGTTCGTCTTTATTAATCTGACGCCGCAGTTAATGTCGTATCCGACTCCGCCGGGGGAGATCACGCCGCCCTCGTCGGGGTCGGTGGCGCAGACGCCGCCGATGCAGAACCCGTACCCCCAGTGGATGTCCGGCATCGCGATGCTCGCGACCTGGATGCCGGGCAGGGTGGCGACGTTCGCGACCTGGTTCGCCGCCTGGTCCTTGCGGATGGATTCGAGCAACTTGTCGGTCGCGTAGATGTGCCCGGGCACGCGCATACCGGGCTTGTAGCTCTTCGGGATGCGGTGGCAGCAGCACCCGATGTTCTCGAGCGGCCCGGTGTAACCTTCCTTCGCCATAAACAGTTCTCAGTAAACGGTGATCGGCGTCCCGCGGGCGTTCGCCTCAAATATCGACGATGACTTCCGCGAGCCACCCGCCGGCGTGTTCGGCGACCTTCAGTTCGTGGTAGGTGATGGCTTTCACTTCGTGCGCCAGCGTGTGGCGCTCCGGGTTGTACGGTTCGCCCGTTGCGGTCGCGGTGAGGCCGTCCGCGGTGACGGTCACGTCGAAGGCAGCGAACAGCATGTGATCTGTCTCGAACCGCAGGAGCAACTCTTTGAGCCAGTCGAACAGCAGGAACTCGCGGTCCGATCCCGAGAGTTCGAGTTGCACGTTTTGCGCCGGTCGAACGCCGTCGGGCTCTTCCACCATTGCGGAAAGTAAGCATTTGGCCATCTCCGCGAAAAGCAGCGGCAGAGTGGGGGCAGTAGCCCTTAACCCGAGATCGGCGGTGTGTTCGAACAGCTCGTGCATCGGCGGTTCCACTGACACGGACGGCCGGGCCGGGGTTCGGTTCAATCGATGCTTGGCGCGGGTTGAAGGTCCAAGGTGAGCCTCGGATCGACTGAGCCCAATCGAATGGTAACGCCGATCACGTATCGCGTGCGCGCGACGAGAAAAGAGAACGAACCAGTTGTTCCGCCGTAGGCGGCTATTCGGTCTGCGAAGGTTTCCGCTAGCGACATTTGTGCCTCCCGTGCGACTACCTCGGCGATGGCTGGCCAAAAGCGTGCCGGGAGTGGGTCGTGGTAACTCCATCTCTCCCCGGTTTGATACGCGATGGCGACATGGTGCCCCTCGGGAAAGACACGCACCTGCGTGGCTCCCATCCGCAACCCCTGCACAATGATCGACTCTATGAACGCGGGGTCCGGTCCTGCTACGGTGTGCAGAGGCAATGCATAGAATCCGCCCGCGATGTCAGTAAAAGAAACGAAGAGTGGCTGTGAGTCGAAATAGTCGATATTGCATCCACCGAAACCGGAATTGAGCGCCGAGACGATTTTGTTTTGTTTGGCCCGCACAAGGACGACATTGCGATTCAAGATAAACGAGAGTTTGTGGGCCGTATCGACGTGATGCGGTGCTGCATTCGCACAAAACAACGTCTCTTTTACCGCCGCGAGAGGGATAGTGAGGTTCTCTCGCGCGACTGATTCGGGTACCTGTTGCAGCACATCAGTCGGAACAGCGAAATTGTCGAGACGGACGGTGACGTTCGCCGCCGGAATGAGTTGCAGAATTGATTCCGGATCACGAGCAAATATCAGCGCCGCGAGCGTCAACTTTGCGCGCACCTTTGTGGCGGACCCGTCAGCTTGACGGAGAAGTCGCTGTTGCTCGTCGCTGTCGGGGGCGTGGCGGTCGGCTTCTTCGCGCAGGCGGATGTATTGCGCCCAGGCTGCATTAGAAGGCATACCGGTCTCGTCGAGCCAGTCGGCGAACGCGAGCCGTGTGGTGGCGTTCGTGGGGTGCCGCAGGTGCTCCCGGACAAACGCGTCGGCGTCGGGGTGCTTTCGCATCAGGTGCCCGGGTTGGACTCAATACTCGTCGTCTTCCTCAAAGTCATCTTCATCACAACCGTAACCGAACCGCTCCGCAAGTGCGCGGCCGAACTCGCGTGGGCGGAAGTCGTTCCCGGCGAGATCGACTTCGAGCATCCGCGGCAGTGTCTCCGAGTCGAGCAGCACGCGAATGTCGTCGTCGGTAAGCCGGTTGTACCGGAGGCTCAGCCTTTTGAGCGTGGCGAACCGCGGCGCGGACGCGAGCAAACGAATCGTGCGCTGGCGCGCGAACTGAACAGCTCGATCGAGAGCGAGCGATTCCAGAGCGAACGGCGCCGGGGAGTTCAAAATGGATTTAACGAAGGCGGGGTTGATCGCGGCCCCAGGGAACGAGATTTCGCGCAGACCGCTCAGGTACGGAGAGGCGATCAATTGCTGGAAGCCGCCCGCGCCGATGGCGTGATTGCGCGCTTCGAGTTTCGCCACCGCACGCAGCAGCGGGCTTGCGACCAACTCGGACAGGTATTTCAACCACGCGACCAAATCATCCGCATCGCTGGCCGAGAGGAACATCCTGAACGCCACCGGTTCGGCCGCGAGGGCGCGGCCCGCAACGGCGAGATATTTGGTCGAAACGACCTCCACATCGGTGAGGAACCCGCGGACGTATTCCCCTTCGGTTTCGCTGATCCCGATCGCTCTGCGCCAGCCGCCGCCCATCGCGGCTCCGTGAACACCCGCAATTCGTGCGTCAGGGTCGTTCCGCTCGCGCACCGCGTCGGACGCCTTTGCCGGCTCGATCTGCACCCGAATAAACTCGGCCCGCTCCGGTTCGCCGCGCTCTTCGAGCCAGTCGGCAAACACCAGCCGGGCCGTGTCGTCGTTGGGGTTGTTGAGAATGGCGTCGATGAACGCGGTGCGATCGGACACGGGCGATGTCCCCATCTGCTACCACCGGATGACCGCGGTGCCCCACGCCAGCCCCGCGCCGAACCCGCTCATCACCACGAGGTCGCCGTCCTTGAGCCGGCCATCGGCGGCGGCCTCGTCGAGCGCGATGGGGATGCTCCCCGCGGACGTGTTCCCGTACCGCTCGAGGTTGTTGTACACCTTGTTCCGCGGGATGTTGAGCGAGTCGATGGCCGCGTTGATGATCCGGATGTTCGCCTGGTGAACCACGAACAGGCCGACGTCCTCGACCGTCAGGTTCGCGGCGGTGAGCACCTCGCGGATCGTGTCGCACAGGATGTTGACGGCCCACTTGAACACCGCGTAGCCGTCCATGTACATGAAGTGCTTCCCCTCGGCGAGCAACTCCGGCGTCACCGGGGTGCGGCTCCCGCACGCGACCCGCTGCAGCAGCGGCCCGCCGGAGCCTTCCGAGCCCATGCTGTACGCGATCACCCCCTGGTCCGGGCGCCCGGGCTCGACGAACACCGCGCCGGCGCCGTCGCCGAACAGCGGGTACGTCTTGATGTCGGTCGGGTTCAGCACCCGGCTGTTCGTGTCCCCGCCGATCACCAGCGCACGGTCCGAACAGCCCGACTTCACGTAGGCGCTCGCGGTGAGCAGCGCGTACATGAACCCCGCGCACGCGGCTTCCACCTCGATCGCCGGGCCGATCAGTCCGATCCGGTCCTGGACGAGGCACGCGGTGGAGGGGAACGACATGTCCGGGGTGAACGTGCCGAGCACCAGCAGGTCGCAGTCCCGGGCGGTGCGGCCGGTCTTGGCGAACAGGTCGTTGGCGGCCTCGACGCACAGGTCGGAAGTCGCCTGGGCCGGCGCCGCGTGCCGGCGCTCCAGGATGCCGGTGCGCTTCACGATCCAGTCGGAGTCGAACCCGAGTTTCGCGTGCAGGTGCTCGTTGCTGACCACCATGTCGGGCACGTACTTCCCGGTGCCGACAACCCGGATGCCCATGAGGGACCGGCACTTCGGGCGGGTTGTGACTCTCTCGCTCATTGCTTCGCAGTCCGCACTGGTCCGGCCGGGCCGGGCGCCCGGGACGGGAACGGAAATTGTATTGGGCGCCGGGTGGGCGTTCAGTTGTCGCCCGGCGGTCAACTGTTCTGGGCGCCGGACGCAAGGAACTTGAGCAGCCCGGTGAGGGCGCTCCCGGTCACGTCGATGCGCAGGTTGCCGTCCGCGGGCGACAGGTGGAACGCCCCGATCAGCATTTTGACACGGAACGTGTCCTCGAAGTGCCGGGTGTTGGTTTCGACAAACTGGAGCCCGCACAGGAACTGCACCGCGAACCCGACCGCCGGGCGGTACTTGGCTTCGCGCGTCAGGTCGCCGGTGACCCGCGTGAGGTGGTACGCGCACGCGAGACTCTGGACGCACCGGCCGGTGTCCGCGGTCGCGGCCGGGGCGTCGCCGGCGCGGCCCTCCACCACGGAGCGGAACCCGCCGGCGTACTGTGGCGTGCGCGGGTCGTTCGGGCTGATTTGTAAGTCGCACAGCCAGTCGTTCATCTCGAACGCGGCGGCGGCGGCCTCGGCCAGTTTCGTTTGCAGGTACAGCTCGACGGCCGCGGGCGAGACGGTGACCGCGAGCGCCGGATGCGGCCTCGCGCGGAACACGGCCCGGTAGTGCGCGACGCCGCTCTTGACCGCGTCCTTCTTCCACTCCGCCAGGCGGGCACGGCCGCTGGCCGCCAGCGCCTGAAGGGCCAGCCCGGGGTACTCGTTTACCCCCGCGGGGTCCACCTTGAGCGGGTCGTCGGCCGGGCCGTCGGTGTAGTGGACCGAGCCGTCGGGCTTCAACCGGGTGCGAAGGAACGTGCAGAGTTGCTCCGCCGCGGTGAGGAGCGGCTCGCTCGGGTTCGGTAGCTCGTACACCGTCAGCGCGACCAGCGCCGCGAACCCCACGCGGTTGCACACGAGCGACATCTGCACCGGCACGCGGCAGTTGGGGTCGTTCGAGTCCGGTTTGGTGAACGCCAGCAGCCGCAGCGCCGCCTGGTTCGCGAGTGCGGCGTGCTGCTTGTCGCCGCTGAACTTCGCCGCTTGGGCCAGCGCCAGCGCCGCCTGCGCCTGGCGCAGGTCGTGGTCGCCGGGCATCGGCTGGCGCAGGGCCGGCAGGTAGCCGTGCAGGAACTGCCCGTTGGCCTCGTTCATCTTGGCGAGCCAGGCCGCGCCCAGCAGCACCCCGCGGACGGCGTCCTGGGTGTTTTGCGGGTAGGCGTTGAGCGGCAGGAGCTTCGAGAGTGCCGTTTCGGCCGCGGCCTGTTGAACGGGTTGGGCGCCCGGCGCGCCGGCGATCGGGAGCGGCTTGGGCGGGATCGGTAGGGTCGTTTCGCCCGGCGCGCCGGGAGGCACAACCGGCGGCGCGACAGCCGGGGCCGGCTGCGTTGCGGGCGCCGCGGGGGGGGCGGGCGGCGCTACCGGGAACGGGGCCGGGGGCTGGGCCGCGACGACCACGACGACGAGTAGAACGATGACCCCGGACGCCAACAGTACCCGTCTCATTGTGTCGCCCCTCCGTGAGCTTCGAGCTGATCGGCGGGCACTGTAAACAATGCCGCTCCGGTCACGCAATGCGAACGTGCGCGCGCTTCGCGAAGGGGCTTTGGTGGTCGGTGGCACGTGGGGGAAATGAAAACGTTGCCGGGGCACGAGCCCCCGGCAACGTGGTTCGGAAGAGCGGGCTACTTCTTGCTGCTCTTCAGGTTGAAATCGACGTTCTCGTTCACCCCGGGCTTGAGGGTGACCTTGAGCGTACTGGTCGTGTTGTAATCGGCCGGGATCAGTTCCTTCAGAACATCCACCTTCGGGCTGTCCGGGGTGTCGTACATGGCGCGCTTGCCGACCACTTTGGACGCGTTGATGGTGACGGTCATCTCCCCGGTGGACGTTTCGAGCTGGTACTTCCCGTTCTCGATCCCGCCGCCGGCCGTCTGCCCGGCGCCACCGGCCGGGTAGAACTGGATGATCCCGTTCTCGACCGGCGCCCCGTCAAACGTCACTGTGCCGGACACCTGCGCCTTCGGCGGGCCGCCGCACCCGGCCATGAAGGCGAGGGCGACCACGGCCCCCAAAGCTGCGCCGCCGCGCACCGCTCGTCGGAAGTTATTCACTGATGATGTCTCCGTGGGTGGCGGTTCCCATCGCCTTCCAGGCGGTCGCGTTCACCGAGTTCGAGTAGAACCCGACCGAGCCGTCACAGCGTGCGGCGTTCACCCCGCCGGTGTGCTTGCTGCGGGCCGACATCAGGTTGTCACCCGCTTGCACGCACGGCATCGTCTGATCCGGGTTCGCGGCCACGCTCGGCCAGCACACGTTCGAATTGCGGTCGATGCCCGCGTTCGGGGTGTTGAGCGTCATGAACCAGTGGGAGTTGCCGTCGTTCATCACGTCGCCGCGCCCGTCGGCCGCGTTGTCCTGGGCCGGGATGCGGGTCTCGGACAGCATCAGCGTGTTCGAGGTCCCGTCGGTGATCGCGACCAGGGTCCGGCGGTAGGGGACGTACCCACCGAACCCGCCGCTCGAGTTCCAGCCGAACGGTCCGTCGGCCGGGTCTACGCCAGTACCTTCGGCGAACAGGTAGTTACCACCGTAGTTGGCCACGTAGTTACCCCGCACCCGGTAGTAAACGTCATACGTCCACATCGCGTTGGGCCGGTCGCTCGGGCAGTAGTAGAGCTTCTGAGGTTGTGCGACCAAACCGGTGGTAGAGCTCGTGACGGCGTTCGGGGACTGGTAGAACCCGAGGGTCCGGTTGTACTGGTTGGCCAGCGCCGTTTGCTCGATGTACGGCCACAGTTCCACGTAAAAGGTCCGCCGCGGTGTCCGCTGGCCGGCGTACGGCAGCGTGCTGTTGGCGTCGTGGTAGTTGTGCATCGCCAACCCCCACTGCTTGAGGTTGTTCTGGCAGGACATGCGCGCGGCCGCTTCGCGCACCTTCTGGACAGCGGGCAGCAGCAGCCCGATCAGGATCGCGATGATCGCGATCACCACCAGCAACTCGATCAGCGTGAACCCCGACTTTTTGGGTCGGCAGTCGGTCCGGGAGAGACGCATAAGATCCCTGTGAAAACGTGGAAAGGGAATAAAACCTGATCAAGCAATAATCTCCGCAACCGGACGGCTGGTTGCGGTGAAACGCTTGTTACAGGCGGGCGCGAATAGGAGAGCGGACGGCTAAGCCAAGCCAGCGAGTTCAGGACTCTCCCAGGGCGAGATGACAGAGCGAGCTGAGGCGAGTAAGCAGCTCGTTTCACTGAGGAACGCGAAACCGGTCCGGTAACAACGTGCTCAGCGAGTTTGGTGGGCTGTGAAAGATGATAACATGGCACGAATTTAGACTCAATAAAAAACTTGAAAACACAGGTCATGTGGGACAAGAATCCGAAGTGAGGCTCTCATAAATCGAGTGAATCTAAAGCGTAATGATTGAGAGCATTTTTTGCGCCGAATTTTGCATTCTGGTGAAAGTCACTTCTAATTGAGCTTGCGCCTAACCCACCCCAAGCCATCTGTCCGCCACAACCGCCGTTCCAGAACTCGTCTTCCCTGACCGTCCCAACTTTGCTAAACGGGCGCCACAATCCCCGGTCCGAAGCGGGGACGAACGACCGCACCCGGCCGCATCGGTCGGGATCGAGGGGCGAGGGCTCACATGAGGTTGCTCCCGAGACGCCGGTACCTCGTACTCGCGCTACTCGTCCTGTTGGTGGGGGGCGTGGCGCTAATCGCCGCCCCGCACAAGAAAGCCCGAAAGAAGAAGAGACCGGCGCCGGCGAAGGTTGACTACGCGCAGCAGATTAAGCCCATCCTGGAAGCGCACTGCTACTCGTGCCACGGGCCGACCCAGCTCAAGGGCGGGCTCCGGCTCGACCGGGCCGCGGAACTTCGTGCCGGTGCGATCGTTCCGGGGAACTCGGCAAAGAGCCCGCTCGTGGCCGTGCTGACCGGGGCCGACGATCTGCCTCAGATGCCGCCCGACGGCGAGCCACTCGGCGCCGAGCAAATCGCGCTCATTAAGAAGTGGATAGACGAGGGCGCGGAAGTGCCCGACGAACCTGATCCGACTCCGTCGCACGGTCCGGACCATTGGGCGTTCCGAGCGCCGGTTGCCCCGCCAGCCCCCGGTACGAACTCGGCCGGTAACCCGATCGACGCCTTCCTCACCGCCGGGCGCGAGCGGCGGGGGCTGGCGCCAAACCCGCCCGCACCGGCCGCCGTGCTTCTGCGCCGCGTGTTCATTGACCTGATCGGCCTGCCGCCGACCCGCGAGGAACTGGCCGCGTTCCTCACCGACACCGCCGACGGGGCGTACGAGCGGGTGGTCGATCGGCTCCTCGCGGACCGGCGGTACGGCGAGCGGTGGGCGCGGCACTGGATGGACGTGTGGCGTTACTCCGAGGCCGACGGGCGCAAGGCGAAGGCCGACATCTGGTGGGGCAACGCGCACGTCTGGCGGTGGCGCGACTGGATCGTGGACGCGCTCAACGGAGACAAGGGCTACGACCGCATGGTGCTGGAGATGCTGGCCGGCGACGAGGTCGCCCCGGACGATCCCAAGACCACCGCGGCAACGGGGTTCCTGGTCCGCAACTGGTTCAAACTGGACCGCGACATCTGGCTGACCAACACGGTCGATCATACCGCCAAGGCGTTCCTCGGGCTGTCGATGGGCTGCGCGCGGTGCCACGACCACAAGTTCGACCCGGTCAGTCAGAAAGAGTACTACCAGTTCCGGGCGTTCTTCGAGCCGCACGACGTGCGAACCGATCCAGTGCCTGGCGAGACCGGCCCGGCGGCCCACGTCGCCCGCGCCTTCGACGCCAAACCGGACGAGCCCACCTGGCTGTTCGTGCGCGGCGACCCAAAGGTTCCGGACAAGTCGGCCCGCATCACTCCGGGCGCCCCGGCGGTGCTCGGGACCGTCACGGTCGCCCCACCGGCCGACGGGGCGAAGAGCACCGGGCGCCGGCTGGCACTGGCCCGGTGGATCGGGGACCGGGCCAACCCGCTCACCGCTCGCGTCGCGGTGAACCACATCTGGATGCGGCACTTCGGCCGCCCGCTGGTGGACAACGTGGCCGACTTCGGCACCCGCACCCCCGCGCCGGTTCAGCAACCGCTGCTCGACTGGCTGGCCGTTGACTTCATGGAACAGGGGTGGAGCACCAAGCGCCTGCACCGGCTCATCGTGACGTCGGCCGCGTACCGCATGAGTTCATCGACGAAGGGCGCGCCGGCCGGGAACGTGAGCGCCGACCCGGACAACGCCTTCTACTGGCGGGCGAACCACCGGCGGATGGAGGCCGAGGTGGTGCGTGACTCGCTCCTGTGGCTGGCCGGCGCGCTGGAACCGACTGCCGGCGGCCCGCCGGTAGACTCGGCCCGCGGCGCCGAGACCGGGCGCCGCAGCCTGTACTACCGGTCCTCGCGCGAGGACAAAATGGAACTGCTGACGGCGTTCGACGCGCCGAGTGTGGAAGAGTGTTACCGGCGCGAGCAGAGCATCGTTCCCCAACAAGCGCTGGCGCTGGAAAACAGCGCGTTCGCGTGGGACCAGGCGCGCCGGATCGCCCGGCGGCTGGAGGGCGCCGCGCCGGCGCCGGCCGCGTTCGTGACCGCCGCGTTCGAGCACGTCCTCGGACGCTCACCCACGGCCGCGGAGGCTTCGGCCTGTGAAGCGTTCTTGACCCGTCAGAAGGCGCTCCTGGCCGATCCGGGCCGGCTGACGCCGCTCCCGCTCCCGCCCGAACACCCGGCGCCGCTCGATCCCGAAGCGGCCAAGCAACTCGCCGAGCGGGTGCCGGGTTTACCACTGGTGCTGGGCGAGGCTAAACCGTTGCCCGCGGTCGCGCCCGCCTGCGATCCGGTTGCGCAGGCCCGGGAGTACCTGGTCCACGCGCTGCTGAACCACAACGATTTCATCACCGTGCGCTGAGCAAGGAGGCCCATATGCTGCTGCCACACCGCCCGATCGGGCGCAGACGGTTCCTCGCGGACCTCGGCATGGGGTTCACCGGCGCGGTCCTGGGTGCCATGCTGTTCGAGGACGGCGTCGCCAAGTCCATACCGGGCGCGACCGCACCGGTCGCCAAGGCCAAGAACGTGATCTGGCTGTTCATGCTCGGCGGGGCCAGCCACCTGGAGACCTTCGACCCGAAGCCCGCGCTGACCAAGTTCGCGGACAAGACGATCGCCGAGACCCCGTTCGAGCGGACCGTTCGCGACCCGAAGATCACCCGGAACTTCCGCACGTTCGCAGGTGCCGCCCGGCTGGGCACCAAGATCCTGCGCCCCCAGGTCGGGTTCTCGAAGCGGGGCAAGTGCGGCACCGACGTGTCCGACTGGCTGCCGCACATGGGGGACTGCGCGGACGACCTGGCGGTGGTGCGGTCGCTGTGGACCACCGACTTCAGTCACGCCGCGCAGGCGCTGGCCCACACCGGCCGGATCATCATCGACGGCCGGGAGCCGTGCCTCGGCTCGTGGGCGCACTACGGGCTGGGCACGCTCGACCGCAACCTGCCGAAGTTCGTCGTGATGGGGCGGCCGCCGAGCGACTTCGGCGGGGGCTCCGGGGCGCACCAGGCGAGCTACCTGGGGCCGGAGCACGATGGCGTGCCCGTCGAGGTGGAGCCGGACCGGGCGGTGCCGTACCCGCCGCGCGGCCGGGGTCTGACGCGCGAGGCCCAGCGGGCCGAGTTCGAACTGGTCGGCGAGCTGAACAACCTCGCCGGGGTCGAATACCCCGACGATCCGGCGCTGCGCGCCCGCATCAAGTCCTACGAACTCGCGTTCCGGATGCAGTCGGCGTTCCCGGACATCGTGGCGCTGGCCGACGAAACCCGGGAGACGAAGACGCTGTACGGCCTGGACGACCCGGTCACCGCGCCGTTCGGCCGCCAGTGCCTGGTCGCCCGGCGGCTGGTCGAACGCGGGGTGCGGTTCGTGCAGATCTATCACGGCGGGGCGGCCGACGACGACAACGGGTTGTGGGACTCGCACCAGGAGTTGCGGAAGAACACCGCGGCGCGGTGCCGTGAGGTGGACCGGCCGGTGGGGGCGCTGATCAAGGACCTGAAGCGGCGCGGGATGCTGGACAGCACGCTGGTGGTGTGGGCCACCGAGTTCGGGCGGACGCCGAACGTCGAACCGCGCCCGGACGGGGAGGCCGACCGCGAGGAGCTGCGCGGCCGGGACCACCACATTTACGGGTTCTCGTCGTGGCTCGCCGGCGGCGGGATCAAGGGCGGCGTGGTCCACGGCGCCACCGACGAACTCGGGTTCCACGCGGTGGAGGACCGGCACTTCATCGCCGACGTTCACGCGACCGTTCTGCGGCAGCTCGGCCTCGATCCGGAGCGGTTGGAGATCCCGGGCCGCCGTCGGCTGGACCTGGAGCGGGGTAAACCGATCACCGAAATCATCGCGTGACTCGTTCGCTCGCTGTGGAAACGAAACGACCGAACGCCGGCCCCAAAGGGCCGGCGTTCGGTCGTTACACGCGCTCGTGGTAGTATTCGGTGCGTGTACTCAGCTCGCGGCCGGTGCCGGGGCGGCTTCGGACCGCGCGGGCTTCGGCTCTTCGGCCGGCGTGGCCTCGCCGGCGTTCAGGATGTGGGTGATCTTCACCTTCACGTGCGGCTGCGTGTGCCCCTTCAGCCGGCGGGACGCCTTGCGGCGACGGAGCCGCTGGGTCAGGGTCTTCACGCGCGGGAAGTCGATCACTTCCGCCAGCACGCGGGCGCCCTCGACCAGCGGGCGGCCGATGACGGTGTCGGCTCCGGTCGAGAGGAGCAGCACCTTCGGCAGCTCGAGCCGCTGGCCGAGTTGGGCCTCGCGGAAGTCGATCTTGACCGTCGAACCCGGCTCAACGCGGTACTGCCGCGAGCCGTCTTCAAAGATTGCGTACATCTCAACTCACCTGAATCGTAATTCTCAGCGCATGTGCTGAAGAACTTCAGGATACGGACCGGTGCCCACACCGGCCACCTGCCCGACGGCATAAACTACGCTCGACACGATCCGGAAAGTTGTTATAGCCCGCCGGTTCGGCGGCTTCGGGGGAAGCCCGCCGGTTCGGAGGGGGGCACTGATGACGCGGTGCGGTTCGCTGCTGCTGGTCGCGGCACTCTCGGCGGCGGGCGGGTGCGCCTCGTCCGCGAAGTACATCGAGCGGAAGCCGGATTCGGGTGTGGTCGCGGTGCCCGACGACTCGGACGCCTGGCCGAATCACAACATGCGCGAGGCCCGCCGGCTGATCGAGCAGCACGTCGGGCCGAACTACGAGATCATCGACCAGCGCACCGTGAAGACCGGGCGCCAGACGCGCAGCTCGCTGCCCGACACCAACGAGACGTTGAACCCGCGGCGCCCGGGCTCGCCGGGCTACCAGTCCTCCACGCACGCGACCTCAATGCCCGAGGCGACCGAGTTCCGAATCACCTACCGGCGGAAGGACGGGGCGGCGGTCGGCGACGCCGGCACCGGGGCGCCCGCGGTGGTGCCGGCCGGCGGCGCGGCGCAACCGCGCCCGCAACCCGCCGGGGCTGTCCCGGGCGCGATGTCCTCGCCGTTCAACCGCCCGACGGTTACGCCGGTGGGCGGTGCCGCGTGCGACACCTGACGGTTCAAATGACCGAGCGCGGTCGCGCTCTACGCTATGAACATGAAGGATGATCCCCAACTGCGCCGCGCCCCGGTCACCGGGCGGTGGGTGCTGATCGCCCCGCAGCGCGCCCAGCGGCCCATCAACCTGCCCGGGCACGCACCGACGCACCGCACCAACGGCGAGCGGCACCCGTGCCCGTTCTGCCCGGGGCAGGAGGCCGACACCCCGAACGAGGTGTACGCGGTGCGCGACGCCGGGACCGCGCCCGACGGCCCCGGCTGGCACCTCCGCATTGTGCCGAACATGTACCCGGCCGTTCGCCCCGATGTGGATGCGCAAGCGCCCGCCACGGCAGACCTGTTCGTGACCGCGCCGGCGTTCGGCACCGCCGAGGTGCTCATCGACTGCGCGCAGCACTACGACGACCCCACGCAGCTCAGTGACAAGCAGTTCGCCGACGTGTTCCGGGCGTACCGCGCGCGGATGACGGCACTGGCGGCCGACCCGCGCCTCGCACACGTGTCGGTGTTCAAAAACGTGGGCGCGGAGGCGGGGGCGTCGCTCGGCCACTTGCACTCGCAGATGATCGCCACGCCCGTGGTGCCCGAGCTGATGCGCACCGAGCTGGACGGCGCCGAAGGTCATTACGCGCGCACCGGCCGGTGCGTGTTCTGCACCCTGGTGCGCGACGAATTGGCCGACGGATCGCGGGTCGTGGCCCGGTCGGAGCGGTTCGTGATCGTAACCGCATTTGCACCGCGGTTCGCGTATGAAATGTGCTTCCTACCGGTCGCGCACGAGTCCCGGTACGAGGCGCTCACCGACGCAGGGGCAGACGAACTCGCCGCCCTCCTGAAGCGGGCGCTGGTTGCACTCGACCGCGTTCAGAACGCGCCGGCGTACAACTGGTTCCTGCACACGTCGCCCTTACGCACCGGCGAACTACCGCACTACCACTGGCACCTCGAAGTGCTCCCGCGGACCGCCCGCCCGGCCGGTCTGGAATGGGGCTTCGGGTGCCACATCACGACCGTCGCACCGGAACAGGCCGCGGCCGAGTTACGGGACGCGCTGCCAAAGTCATAAGAAGAGTAATGGCCGCAAAGAAACACAACAGGCCCCCAAAAAGCCAAGGAATCGAGGGCGAGCGCGTTTGCGTCGCTCGCCTTCTTCTGAGCCTGTTGTGCTTCTTTGCGGCCATTACTCCTGTTCTTGATGGCCTGCATATGCGCATCGGTATTTTCGGCGGCACGTTCGATCCGGTTCACATGGGCCACCTGATTCTGGCCGAGCAGTGCCGCGCGCAGGCCGGGCTGGATCAGGTGTGGTTCGTCCCGAGCTACGCGCCGCCGCACAAGGCGAAGGACATCACGCGGTTCGAGCAGCGCTGCGAGATGATCGAACTGGCGACCGCCGGGCACCCGGCGTTTCAGGTGAACCGGATCGAGAAGGAACTCCCGCCGCCGAGCTTTACGGCCAACACGCTCGCGGAACTGCACGCGCGCCACCCCGGGAACGAGTTCTTCCTGCTGATGGGATCGGACTGCCTCCCGGACCTGCCCGGCTGGTACGAGCCGCGTCAGGTTGTGGAGCGGGCCGGGTTGGTCGTGGTGCCGCGCCCCGGCGTGATGCTCTGGACGGCAGCTAGGCTCGCGCACGCAATGGGTTTGCCCGAATCGACGGTGCGGTTACAGTTCGTGGCGTGTCCGATGATCGAGATCGCGAGCCGCGAATTGCGCCGCGCGATCACAGACGGGATGAGCATCCGCTACTTGGTTCCGCGGGCGGTGGAGGAATACGTTCGCGAGCGCAAGCTCTACACTGCGGCGACTCCGTGACGAAGGACGAGCGGCTCCGAATTCCTTATGGATCGGAACCAACGGCCAGTTGAATTCCGATGTTGATGAGAAACTTGAATCACTTGCAGAGCTGAGTGGGCCGATGGGTCTTGTCCGGGCTCAATCGCTCCGCTCACTTGGACGAGCACCGATCGGATGGTCGCCGGCTCTGGCACTCAACTCACACACGATTCGGCTGGCTACGTCTGATTCTTCTGGCACCGATCTTCCTACCTGGACTGAACTCGGAAGTTGCACAGGGTAGGAAGGTTGATGCCACAAATGAATCGGCCACAAACGGGCACAAACAACTGGACCGTGAATCAGGAGGTTCGGCGAGTCCCCGCCTGCCCAGAGGCCAATGTTGACCCGATCTCGTAGTCGAAACAAGAGGCCTGTGAACCGCGGGCGAGGTGCATTTCAAATCCGCCTAACATTCACAATAAGAAAACATCTAAGCTGGGCGTTCAGCGACACACACGATACAGTCCGACGCGCCGGCGACGTAACACAACCACGCCGCCAGTCGTGACGCGGGTTTCCACTGAAGAAGGCGAGCGAACGGCTCTACCGCTCCGGTGTCAGCCGCCCGTCGCGCGCTCATGCGGAGCCAGTCGCTGTGTCGGAACTGACGCACCGGGGTCGCACGGAACCCGGCCGCCCGGAGCATGGCCGTCAGTGTGCCGGGGGTGAAGTGCGTGAGGTGCCGCGGCAGATCCAGCCCGAACCACGCCGGACCGAACAGCCGATACGGAGCGCTCTCGATGTTCGGGGTCGCAACGATCAGCTTCCCTCCCGGTATCAAAAGCTTGAACGCTTCGCGCAGCAGTTCGAGGGGCCTGTGGACGTGTTCAAGCGAGTGCCACAGGGTCACCACGTCGAACGATCCTGGGGAAAGGCCGGGGTGAGGCAGTGTCCCTACCAGAGCGGGCAAGCCGTAGTTGGCACGTACGGCATCGATTACCCCAGGGCAGGAATCTATCCCGGTGACCGCCCAGCCCCGATCGGCCATCGTTTTGAGAAACCCACCCGTGCCGCACCCGAAGTCGAGGAGCCGTCCGGGACCGGGCCAGGGCAGCGCGCCCCGACGTTCGGCGCACGGGCGGCCGAATAACCGCGAGAGGAACGGCCGCACCCGGCGCGACCGGCGCGACGCCCGGGGCCGGCGGTGTGGCTCGTAATCCGGCGGGTAGAAGCGGGTGATTGCGCGTTCACTCGGCCGTGGGTTCGTGAACATGAGGCCGCACCGCCGGCACTTAACGACGGCGAATACCAAGCCTGTTTTTGGTGGTGGGAGCGGGTCCGGAGCTTCGAGCACCGGCGGCCCCGTGTCCGCGTCAGACCCGCACAGCGGGCACGACGACTCGTCCCACGCGACGGGAGACTCTCTTGCGGGCGCCGGTGCGCTGTCGGCTGGGATCGCGAGGGGCGGGCGGTTCATCATCGGCAACCCGTCCGTGGGCCGGCTGTGCGGGAGTATTCGGAAAACTTAACCTACCGCCCGTTTAGGAGTCAATATCCCTTCGAGTCAGAGCCAGCCCGACGGTGAACACCTGCCGACTACCAAGGGCCATATGCCTATGCCCAATCGCGTGTCCGACCAATCCGGCGCCTTTTGCCCTCTACCGGCAGACCTTGAGAAAACGGGCTGAAAATCCACAACCAGTGCGGCTCGTGGTTGTCAACCACGGGCCGCTCGCATTTTTACTTGTAGCTGCGCTCGACCAGTTTAACGGTTTCGAACGTGAGCGGCTCTTCGTTGCGGATGGGCGTCTTTCCCGGCCCGGCGTATTCCCACGCGGCGACGTGACAGAACCGCTCGTCGTTGCGCTTGGCCTCGCCGTCCGGAGTCTGGTGTTCGACCCGGAAGTGACCGCCGCAGCTCTCCTCGCGCACCAGGGCGTCGCGGGCGAGCAGTTCACCGAACTCCAGGAAGTCCGACACGCGGTTCGCACGTTCTAGCGCCGTGTTCAGGTCCGCCTCGCTGCCGGGGACGGAGAGGTTCTCCCAGAACTCCGCCCGGAGCTCCTGCATCCGCTTGATGGCGGCCTCGAGCGACTCCTTCGAGCGCGCCATGCCCACCTTTTCCCACATCACGTGGCCCACCTCGCGGTGGAACTCGTTGGGCGTCTTCTTCCCCTTAATGGACAGCAACTTCTTGATCCGCTCCGTAGCCTCCGCCTCGCACCGCTTGAACTCGGCGTGGTCGAGCGGGGTAACGCCGGCCTTCTCGCCCGCGAGCCAGTGAGTGAGCGTGTACGGTAGCACAAAGTAGCCGTCCGCGAGGCCCTGCATGAGGGCCGACGCGCCCAGGCGGTTCGCCCCGTGGTCGGAGAAGTTCGCCTCCCCGGCCACGAACAGCCCCGGGATGTTGGACATCAGTTCGTAGTTCACCCACAGCCCGCCCATCGTGTAGTGGACGGCGGGGTAAATGCGCATCGGGCGATCGTAACCGCTCTCGGCGGTGATGCGCTCGTACATCTCGAACAGGTTGCCGTACTTGGCCTGAATCCGGTCCCGGCCCTGCTTCGCGATGGCCGCGCCGAAGTCGAGGTACACCCCGCGTGCCCCCGGCCCGACCCCGCGGCCGTCGTCGCACGCCTCCTTGGCGGCCCGGCTCGCGATGTCGCGGGGCGCGAGGTTCCCGTAGCTCGGGTACTTGCGCTCCAGGTAATAGTCGCGCCGGTCCTCGGGGATCTCGCTCGGGTGCTTGCCGCAGTCCGCCTTGTCCCTCGGCACCCACACGCGGCCGTCGTTGCGAAGGGACTCGCTCATCAGCGTGAGCTTCGACTGGTGGTCGCCGCTCACCGGGATGCAGGTCGGGTGGATCTGGGTGTAGCACGGGTTGGCAAACGCGGCCCCGCGCTTGTACGCCCGGTACGTCGCGGTGACGTTACAGCCGATGGCGTTGGTGCTCAGGTAGAACACGTTGCCGTAGCCGCCGGTGGCGAGCACCACGGCGTCGGCGGAGAACGATTCGATTTTGCCGGTTTCGAGGTGCCGGGTGACGATGCCGCGGGCGCGACCGTCGATCACCACGAGGTCGAGCATCTCGCACCGCGGGTACATCTTCACCGCGCCCAGCCCGATCTGCCGAGACAGCGCCTGGTAGGCGCCGAGCAGGAGTTGCTGGCCGGTCTGCCCGCGGCAGTAGAACGTGCGCTGGAGCTGCGCGCCGCCGAAGCTGCGGGTGTCGAGCAGGCCGCCGTACTCGCGCGCGAACGGAACGCCCTGGGCCACGCACTGGTCGATGATGTTCACCGACACCTCGGCGAGCCGGTGGACGTTGGCCTCGCGCGAGCGGAAGTCGCCGCCCTTCACGGTGTCGTAGAAGAGCCGGTGGACGCTGTCGCCGTCGTTGCGGTAGTTCTTGGCGGCGTTAATCCCGCCCTGCGCCGCGATCGAGTGCGCCCGGCGTGGGGAGTCCTGGAAACAAAAGCTGTGGACCTTGTAGCCGAGCTCGGCCAGCGACGCCGCGGCAGCCGCACCGGCCAGACCTGTGCCGACCACAATGACGTTGTACTTCGCCTTATTGGCCGGGTTGATGAGCCGCTGTTCCTTCTTGAACCGGGTCCACTTCTCGGCGGTCGGCCCGCCCGGAACTTTCGCGTCGAGTTGCATGGTGGTCTCCGTCAAGCCCCGACCGCGTCGGCGGGGTGCTGTGCGTGAGGATACGACGGACGCCGCTCGGCAATGTGGTGCGCCTCAGGCGCCCTTGTACAGCGGCGGGGCAAGGGTGCCTTCCCAAACGCCGATCACGATCGCCAAGTTGCCTGCGAGGATCAGGGCCGCGACGGCGAACCCCACGAACCAGATCGCGGGGGCGAACCGGTTGTTCTTCAACCCGAGCGTCTGGAACGCGCTCTGGACGCCGTGCAGCAGGTGGACGAACAGAACCAGGTTGGCCACGATGTACAGCGCGCTCAGCCACGGGGTGCGAAACCCAGCCACCAGCATGCTGTACACGTCGTGCCGGCCCTTCGCGTCCTTCAGGTCGAGGTAGTTCACGACCTTGCCGGGTTCAACTTCGGCGCCGGACACGGCACCAAACGTGTAATGCGCCAAGTGGAAAACGATGAACAGGCCCACCACCACGCCGCTGTAGATCATGGTGCGGCTGGCCGCGCTGGCCTGTACCCGTCCCGGGTACAGGTACGGCACCGGCCGCGCGGCCCGCGACCGCATGCTTAACCGGATCGCGAGCGTGAGGTGCAACAGGAAGATGCCGAGCAACCCGGCCCGGGCGATCCAGATCAGAAGTCCCAGGTCATGTTTCAGGAAGTACGCGTAGCCGTTGATCGCGTCCGGCCCGCTGAACACCTTCAGGTTGCCAATCATGTGAAACACGGCAAACCCAGTCAGCCCCAGCCCACTGAGTGCCACGATCACCTTCGCGCCGACGCTGGAGTCGAACACCGCCCGGAGGAACGCGTTCGCCGCCGTGAGTGAGCCGTCTTTCTTGTCCTTGGGGTGCCGAACGGTGGAAGTCGAACCGGCCATTTGGCTGCTCGCGTGCCGTTGTGAGTGAGCGTTTTAAGGTATCTTACGTGCCCGGCGTCGGATCGCCCAAGAGCGCGCAATCGGGCGCTCCGGCGCCGGCGAGCAACTGACCGCAAGCGCGGTACCGTGCGCAACCGTAACCGACCCGCGATCCCGCGCCAGCACCGCACGCATCACGGAGCGGGCGGCTCAGCCGTGGTGTTGACGCCCGGCGCCGGGCCACGACAATTGGCACATCACGTTCGCTCTCAATCGGGACCCCTTATGCATCGATCCCTGCTGTTCGCACTAACGGCGGTCACGCTCGGCGCCGCGCACGCCCAGGCCGTGCCGGACGAAGCGCGGCTGCTCCGTTTCCCGGCGGTCCACGGCGACCAGATCGTCTTCACCTACGCCGGCGACCTGTACACCGTGCCCGCGGCCGGCGGCACCGCGCGGCGGATCACGTCGCACCCCGGGTTCGAGATGTTCCCGCGGTTCAGCCCGGATGGCTCACTGGTCGCGTTCACCGGCCAGTACGACGGCAACACCGAGGTGTTCGTGGTGCCCGCCGCCGGCGGCGAGCCGAAGCGGCTCACCTACACCGCCACGCTCGGGCGCGACGAGGTGTCCGACCGGATGGGGCCGAACAACGTCGTCATCGGGTGGACCCCGGACGGGAAGAGCGTGCTGTTCCGGTCGCGGATGCGGTCGTTCAACGACTTCGTCGGGCAACTGTTTACGGTCCCTGTCGAGGGCGGGGTGCCGGAGGAGTTGCCGCTGCCGCGCGGCGGGTTCGCCAGCTACTCGGCTGACGGCAAGAAGCTCGCGTACAACCGCATCTTCCGCGAGTTCCGCACCTGGAAGCGGTACCGCGGCGGCATGGCCGACGATGTGTGGCTATACGACTTCGCTACCAAGAAGACCGAGCAGCTTACGGACGACCCGGGCCAGGACATCTTCCCCATGTTCATCGGGGACAAGGTGTACTTCATCTCGGACCGCGACAAGAGCATGCGGTACAACCTGTACTCCGTCGATCCGGCGACCAAGAAGACCGAGCGTCACACCGACTTCACCGAGTTCGACATCAAGTTCCCGTCGGCCGGCAAGGACCTGATCGTCTTCGAGAACGGCGGGTACATTTACAAGTTCGACCCGAAAACCAACAAATCCGAGAAGGTCACCGTTCACATCCGGGAGGACCGCGCCGGCGCGCGCGGCGCGCTCACCGACGTGAGCAAGTCGGTCACCGCGTTCGAACTCTCCCCGGACGGCAAGCGGGCGCTGTTCGCCGCCCGCGGCGACGTGTTCACCGTCCCGGCCGGCGACGGCGTTACCCGCAACCTGACCCGCACGCCGGGCGCTCACGACCGCAACCCGAAGTGGTCCCCGGACGGCAAGAGCGTCGCGTTCGTCTCGGACGCCACCGGCGAGGACGAGATCCACGTCGGCCCGGCCGACGGCAGCGCGCCCGCCAAACCGGTCACCGCCGCCGCGGACACGTACAAGTACGAGCTCCAGTGGTCACCCGACTCGAAGAAGATCCTCTGGGGCGACAAGAAGCTCCGGCTCCAGTTCGTCGACGTGGAGACGAAGAAGGTGACGCTGGTGGACCAGGGGAAGGCGTGGGAGATCCGCGACTTCACGTGGTCGCCGGACTCCAAGTGGGTCGCGTTCGGCCGCCAGGAGGTGGACACGCTGCCGAAGGTCTACCTGTACTCGCTCGAAACGGCCAAGACGACCGCGGTCACCGACGGCTGGTACGCGTCCAACACGCCCACCTTCAGCGCCGACGGCAAGTACCTGTTCTTCGTGTCCGCGCGCGACTTCAACCCGGTGTACAGCAGCACCGAGTGGAACCACACGTACCGCGACATGCAGCGCGTCTACTTCGTGACCCTCGCGAAGGACACGCCGAACCCGCTCAAACCCAAGCTGGATGACGAGCCCGCCGAACCGAAGAAAGACGACAAGAAGGACGAGAAGAAAGACGCCCCGGCGGTGCGGGTCGATCTGGAGGGGCTGAGCGGGCGCGTCGTCGCGCTGCCCGGCCCGGCGGCCAACTACGGCAGCCTGCACGCCGCCGGCAACGCGATCTACTATCAGCGCAGCGCCAGCGGCAGCCCGGGGCAACTGTACGTGTTCGATCTCAGCAGCCGGAAGGAAACCGCCCTCGGGTCGGTCAGCGGGTACGAGGTCTCGGCCGACGGGAAGAAGATGCTCGTCCAGAAGGACGGGAAGTACGGCGTCATCGACCTGCCGAAAGGCCCGATCGCGATCGGCGAGGCGCTGAACCTGTCCGGGCTGGAGGTGTTCCTCGACAAGAAGGCCGAGTGGAAGCAGATGTACGCCGAGTGCTGGCGGCAGATGCGGGACTTCTTCTACGACCCCGGCCTGCACGGCGTGGACTGGGGGGCGGTGCGCAAGAAGTACGAGCCGCTGGTGGAGCACGTCGGCCACCGGGCCGACCTGAGCTACATCATCGGCGAAATGATCGCCGAACTGAACGCCGGGCACGCCTACATCGGCGGCGGCGAACTGCCGGAGGTGCGGAAGGTGCCGCAGGGGTTGCTCGGGGCCGAGTTCAAGCGCGACCCGCAGACCGGGTTCTTCCAGATCACCCGCGTGCTGCCGGGCGAGAACTGGGTCTCGAAGCGCCGCTCCCCGCTCACCGAGGTGGGCGTGAGCGTGGCCGTCGGCGACTGGATCGTGGCCGTGAACGGCCAGCCCACCGACGGCGTGAAGAACATCAACGAGTTGCTGGTGAACGCCGCCGGCAAGCCGGTGGTGCTGTCGGTCGCGGCGAAGCCGTCGGTCGCGGGCGCGCGCCGGGTGGTCGTGACCCCGACGAGCGACGAGAGCGACCTGTACTACTACGCCTGGGTGCAGGCGAACATCAAGAAGGTGTCCGACGCGACCGACGGTAAAGTCGGCTACCTACACGTCCCGGACATGCTCGCGACCGGGCTGAACGAGTTCGCCAAGCACTATTACCCGCAGCTCAAGAAGCAGGCGCTGGTGATCGACGTGCGCGGCAACGGCGGCGGCAACGTGTCGCCGATGCTGATCGAGCGGTTGCGGCGCGAGACCGCGATGGTGGGCATCGCCCGCAACGCCGAGCCGAGCATCGACCCGAACGGCACCTTCGTCGGCCCGCTGGCGTGCCTGCTGAACGAGTACTCAGCCTCGGACGGCGACATCTTCTCGTACCGGTTCCGGCACCACAAGCTGGGGCCGCTCATCGGGAAGCGGAGCTGGGGCGGGGTGGTCGGCATCCGCGGCTCACTGCCGCTCCTCGACGGCGGGTCGCTGAGCAAGCCGGAGTTCTCGCGCTACGACCTGGCCGGCAAGGAGTGGATCATGGAGAACGTCGGCGTGGCGCCCGACATCGTCGTGGACAACGACCCCGCCAAAGAGTTCGCCGGGGAGGACCAGCAATTGAATAAGGCGATCGAGGTGCTGCTGGCCGAGCTGAAGAAGAACCCGCCGAAGGTGGTCGCCCCGCCAGCGTACCCGAAGCGATAACGGTCGCCATCGGCAGACACAAAGCTAGAGCCGAACTTTGTGGCAATTCGCTCGTGCCACAGATTCAGGCGTAATGCGCCGAGAATGTTAGCGAACGTCGGGGCGTACGCGGTGTTGTGATGCGGCTTCGCGGCAAGACCGGTGGCGTGCCCGACCTCGAAAATGGTGCGTGGCCCGGGAAAGATGCCCCAGGCAACGAACCATCGTCGTGAGCGTGCCGAAGACCTGGGTTCGGAAAGCACGCCGCGAAGAACTCCAGGAGGCACGCGAGAGAGAGACGATAGGACAGACCTTCGGCGGGTTACTCTGTTATCGGATCGGGTGGCGCATGTGGTACCTTCCACCTGGTCCCAGCACAGGTAGCCCGCCGCTTTGTCCACCGCTCAAAACTCGAAAACAACAGCCACGAATGGCATTACTTTTGCTTAACAATCTGTAAAAGTTTAGTTATAGCGCCTTTCATTTCCGATCGTAGCGACATCCCGGTCTACCTATCTCACCCAGTTTGCGCCGTTTCCCTTTGACGAGTTTTTGCCACCGACCTACCATCGTGAACATCCGGGGCGTTCTCCGCGTCTCCGTGTTTCGGTCGTAGAGGTTGCAACTTATGTACAGCATCGTGATGCTTACTGCCATGTCGGCGGGAGCTGACGTCACCCCGCCCCCTGCGCCCGCGGTTGCCGTTCCGGTTGCTACTGGCTGCTGTGGTGCGATTCCGGTCGGGTGCCACGGCTCGTGCACCGGCGCCTATTACTACCGTTCATCGTGTCACGGTTCCTGCCACGGTCACGTCGCGCGCAGCGCATTCTTGGGCCTTCGGTCCTCTTGCTACGGATGCAGCGGGTACTCGTGCTCCGGCTTCAACTGCTTCGGCTCGTGCTACGGCTCGTACGTCGCGAGCTACGGTTCCTGTTCCGGGTGCTCGGGCACCTTCAGCTACGGTTCCACTTGGGGACCGCCCATCGGGATGCCGCCGTACACGCTGCACGGTTACAACACCGGACTCGCGGGCTACGGGCCGGGCGCCCCGGTCGTGGCCGGGTACACCGATCCGAATGCGGTCTGGGGCGTTTACCTCACTAGCCCGAACCGCCCGCCGGTAATGACCGTCCCGGTGGCCCCGCCGCCCGCCGCGCCCAAGTCGTCCGACGGCGGTACGATGGGTGCGAATCTGAAGTTCGTGGTCCCGGCCAACGCGAAGCTGTTCGTTGACGGTCGGCCGGCCCCCGGCACCGGCACCGAGCGCACGTTCTACACCCCGCCGCTCGTAGTCGGGCAGAAATTCTTCTACGACGTGAAGGCCGAACTCGTGGTCGATGGTAAAACGATTACGGAAGAGAAGCGGGTGATCGTGGAGGCCGGCGTGAGCGTGACCGAGTCGTTCCCGAAGTTGGTCGCCGCCGTGAAGCCCGACACCACCGTTGCTGGTAAGTAAACCAGAAGCCGGACTGGCCGCAAAGAAGCACAAGAGGCACAAAAGGAATCCAAAGACGAAGACAGAAGATGTGATTTCAACCCACGTCTTCTGCTTTCTGGCTTCGGTTTCCTTTTGTGCCTCTTGTACTTCTTTGCGGCCAGTCCGGCTTCTGCTTTTCAAAAGTCGGCCGGAACCACTTCGCCGCCGCCCCGGGTGCCGAGGGCGGCCAGCGTGCGGATCGCCATCCCTTCGCGCAAGAAGCGGACGCTTCCGTCGGCCATCGCGACGTTCGCACCGCCGGTGTGAAACGCATAGATTTCGAACGAGTTGTTGCAGTTGATCGCGCACGGCCCCACGAACGTGTTCCCGTCGGCGGAAGTGCCTTCGATCCCGAAGCCCTTGTCGTGATCCGCCCAGGTGCCGCCGATCAGCATACCGGTGGCGGTGCCGTCGCCGCCGAACGACGGGTCGCGATCGGTGACCCGTTTGCCTTTCACCCAGTACTCGGGTCTGTTCGCGTCTTCCACAAGTAAAAGCGTGTTCGACAACCCGTCGGTGATCTGTGCGACCGTTGAGCCCTGTGAGCTCATCACCCCGCGCCACACGGCCGACGGGTCCTGGTACCCGAGGTCGGTGAGGAGAGCGAGGGCCACGACCGCGACGTTCGAGTAGTCCCAGGCCGCCGCCGCGTAGGACGCCGGCCCGCCCGGCGCAGCGGACCGCGCGGTACGGAGCCCGTTCGCGCTCGGGCACAGGAACGTTTTCACCTTGCTGTTCCGCGGCACCTCGTTGACCGCGTCGTACCAGTTCGCGGTCGCCACGTAGGTGTTGCGCACGGCCTCCTGTTCGAGGTCCGGCAGGATCAGCACCGGCCACCCGTTGTACGGCCCGAACGTGTTCGACCCAGGGTACTTGCCGTTCCGAACCTCGTAGTTAGTCAGGGCCAGCGCCATCTGTTTGAGGTTGTTCTGGCAGCTCATGCGGGCGGCGGCCTCGCGCACCTTTTGAACGGCGGGCAGCAGCAACCCGATCAGGACCGCGATGATCGCGATCACCACCAGCAGCTCGATCAGCGTGAACCCCGCGCGACGCGAGGTGTGAAGGGCCGGGGAGTAAGAAGGCACGAAGTGCATTGCGTGAACAGCCTCACTCAGATGCGACCGGGCGAGACGGGATTTCTAGTGGCGGCCCGCGCGAGCGAACACCGCGTCGAAGCGAATTGCCCCGCCCCTCCACCAGCCGTATAACACGCGCATCCTTCCAAACAGGAAGTCCACGCCGGTGCGCGCACCGCCGCGACCGTCCGAACGAGAGGATTGCCGTGTCCACGAGCCGCTATCTGTTCACAAGTGAATCGGTGTCGATGGGCCACCCCGACAAAGTGGCCGACCAGATTTCGGACGCGGTCCTCGACTTCTGTTTGAAGACCGACCCGGCGAGCCGGGTGGCGTGCGAAACGCTCGTCACCACCGACCTCGCGGTGGTCGCGGGCGAAATCACCACCAAGGCCCCGCTGACGCGACAGGCGGTTGACGCGCTGGTGCGCGATGTCATCACCGAAATCGGGTACGTCGCAAAGGACCAAGCCGAGCGCGAGGAGATCGGGTTCACCGCAGACGCGTGCCAAGTTGACTGCCGGCTCCACGCGCAGAGCCCGCACATCAGTCAGGGCGTCGACGTGGGTGGCGCCGGCGACCAAGGGCTCATGTTCGGGTTCGCGTGCGACGAAACGCCGACCCTGATGCCGCTCCCCATCGACTTGGCGCACCGGCTGGTGTCGAACCACGCCGACATGCGTAAAACCGGAAAGCTGAAGTGGCTCCGCCCCGACGCAAAGAGCCAAGTGACCGTCGAGTACAACACCGACGGTACTCCGCACCGCATCCACACGGTGGTGCTGAGCACCCAGCACACCCGCGAGGTGATGACCACCCAAGACGGCAAGGACTACTTCACCGACGACGCCCGGCAGATCATCATCGATCAACTGATCCGCCCCACGCTCGAAGCCGACCGGAAGGACCTGATCAAAGGCAAGCTGGTAATGATCCCGCCGGGCCAGAAGGCACCGGCGCTGGGTGAGAACGACATCGCTTGCCACATCAACCCGACCGGTTGCTTCCTCCAGGGAGGCCCGCACGGCGACTGCGGGCTGACCGGGCGCAAGATCATCGTCGACACTTACGGCGGTCGCGGCCGGCACGGCGGCGGCGCGTTCAGTGGCAAGGACCCGACCAAGGTGGACCGCAGCGCCGCGTACATCTGCCGCTACATCGCCAAGAACATCGTGAAGGCCGGGCTGGCGCGCGAGTGCGAGGTGCAACTCTCCTACGCGATCGGGTATCCCGACCCGCTCAACATCTGGGTCAACACCAACGGCACCGCGAAGGTTCCCGAAGCGAAGCTGATCGAGCTGATCCGCACGCACTTCGAGCTGACGCCGAAGGGTATCATCGGTTCGCTGGATCTGCGCCGCCCCATCTACCGCGAGAGCGCCCGGCACGGCCACTTCGGCCGCGAACTGCCGCAGTTCTCTTGGGAGAAGACTGATAAGGCCGACGCTCTGCGTAAGGCGGCGGGAGTGTAACTTCGCAACCGGCGACACGCGGTGCGTCTCGCGCACGTTCCGCGTTTCGTCGGCCTCGGGATGGGGCTTCAAAAGTGGGCGACGTCAACCCGGCGGACGGTGCCCGAAGTCCGGGTCCTGTTGGTCGCTGTGGTCCGGGTATGGATGCCTGAACCTGCGCACGCGGTGGCGTGGTCGGTGTGGTACCGCGAGCGCCAGTACCGCGTCCGCAACTGCATTTACAGGGCTCGCAGAGCGAAGCCTCCCCAAACCGACTCGAACGGTAGTAATACCGGGTGCTGTCTGGAAAATTAGTCCGCCTACGTGTTATCACTTCGCGGCTGGCGCGGGATCGTCCAGCAGGAATCACGTTTCGTCAACCCGACGTGCGGGTAATAGGACTCGGCTTTCGGCGCCGCGAGCAGCACCAGCATGGTGTGTAGCCCAGCGGACTCGTGGGTGTGTCGAATGAGCTCGCGCCCGATCCCGCGCCGCTGGAACGCCTCATCGACTGCGAGATCTGACAAGTAAGTGCAGTAGGCGAAGTCGGTGATGGCCCGGCTGACGCCGACCAACACACCTTCGACCCGGGCGGTCAGGACGAGTTGCGCGTTGGCCAACATCCCGCGGATCACCTCACGGTCGTGGATCGGGCGACGTTCGGCCAGCGAGGATCGCACCAGGACATCGATGAACTCATCGACCGACAGACCGGGTTCCGTTTGGTATCTCACTCCGATCGGTTCGGTGCTCATTACTTTTCCTTCTTGGACGGCGGGGTCCATTCGGCTCGGAATGGTTTGGCTACGCTCAGCGGCGCCGTGTCGTCGAACCGCTGCTGTTCGGTCCCGAGCAGGGTGAGCAACTCCTTCACCCGCGCGGCATGTTCGGGCTTGGCGGACAGATCCGTCACTTCGTCCGGATCGGTTCTGAGGTCGAAGAGCTGGGTCGTGCCGACTTGCGGGTAGCGGATCAGCTTCCAGCGGTCGTCGCGCACCGCCCGCTGAACGTTCTTGTACCCGAACACGAGGTGCGGCCGGGCAGCGCGGGTCGGGTCGGCCAGAGCCTGCGAAAACTCGAGCCCCTCACTCGTTCGCGGGGGCGGTACGCCGCACAACTTACCGAGCGTGGGCAGCACGTCGAAGAGGTAACACATCGCGGCCGTTCGCTTGTGCTGCGCGATCGCAGGACCGGCGAACACGAGCGGTACACGAAGCGAATGCTCGTAACAGTTCTGCTTGCCGATCAGTCCGTGGCTGCCGCGGGCGACGCCCGAATCGGCCGCGAACACGACGATTGTGTTGTTGGCGTGTGGGGACTTGTCGAGGGCATCGAGCACGCGGCCGATTTCGGAGTCGAGGTACGAAACGTAGCGGAAGTACTCGGCGATCAGTTCCCGCACCTGCTTGGGGTCGCGCGGCCACGCGAGCAGGGTCTCGTCCCGAATGCTCATCTCCCCGTTGTTGAACGGGTGCTGAGGTAAGAAGTTGTGCGGTAGTGGGATCTGTCCCGCATCGTACCGAATGGGAAAGTCGTCGGGCACGATGTGCGGGTCGTGGGGCGCGTCGAACGGGACGTAGCAGAAGAAGGGCTTTTCGTGCTTGCGATTCAGGAACTTGATGGCCTCATCCGCGAACACCGTGCACGCGTGCTTGGACCCCAGTTTCGGCGCCGTCAGTTTTCCGCCCTCAACGTCCGCGAGCGGCGCCTTCAGCGGGTTCGTCATACCGCCGACGAAGATCCCGCGGGCCTCCGGGAAGCAGCGCACGAGCGACTTCTCGCCGTTGTGCCATTTGCCGGTGGCGAACGTGGCGTACCCCGCTTTCGCGAACGCCTCCGGCCAAGTTTCGTCGCGCAGGAGTTTCTCATCAATGCGGAACAGGCACCGACCCGACAGAAGCATTGCCCGCGACGGCACGCACGTCGCACCGTTCAGCCCGCCCTGCATGTACGCGCGGTCGAACGACACCCCGCGCCTCACCAGCCGGTCGAGGTTGGGGGTTCGAATGTGTCGGTTGCCGAGGGCCGCGATCGTGTCGGCGCGCTGGTCATCGGCGAACAGGAAAAGGACGTTCGGCCCCTTCGCCCCCGCGCCTCGAACGGTTCCCGGGGTGCAAACGGCAAGCGCGAGCATCGCAATAGCGCAACGCATGAACGCCTCCAGGAATCGGGGCTGGGGTGCTGTGAAAACGCAAAAATAGTAAGGCGAATGGCCCTTGTCCAGATGCCGCAGGCGCCACGATTTTTGGTGCTTTCCCAAGTTTCTCAGATTCAGCGACCGTTACAAAGATCGATTCCCGCCGGCGATACCATTGGTTGTGTCATTTCGTTGAAGCGAATGACGGCAAATGGGGCCTACGCTGACATCCAATATCATTCCGATAAATTCGCACTACGCGGTCCAGTCGAACGGCGTTCGTAATGCGCCGCACCGCCGAAATCTGGCTGACACACAGAGACAGTCAAGAGCGCAGGAGTGGCTAATTTTTCAGGAATCCGTTGCCGCGCTGGGCGGCATGCGGTGGGGAATACGTACAACGGAAAAGGTGCGCGCCGGATCTCACTGCGGTTCGGTGCAGACTCGTGGCACACTGTGAGACACACTGGAATGAAAATACAGCGGACCCGGGCAGCGGATGTATCGGAGTTCCCGGTACTCCCGAGCGAGGTGTTTTTTGTTCTGGCTGGGGTCACGTTGGTGATCGTTAGCCTGGTCCGTTTCGTTGCCGCGCCCGGCTTCTGGGACTGGCCGACGCTGGTTCTCATCCCCCTAGGGTTGCTCGGTGCGGACTTCGTTTCCGGCTTTGTACACTGGGCCGGCGACACGTGGGGTACCCCGAAGACGCCGCTAGTCGGTTGGCGGTTCGTGCGGCCGTTCCGGTTCCACCACGCCTACCCGCTTGACATGGTCAAGAGCAACTTCTTCACCACTAATGGGGACAACGTTCTCGGCGCGTCGCCGTTCCTGATCGCGCCGCTGTTCTTCCCGACCGAACCGATCGGCTGGCTGTACGCCGGGGTGTTCGTTTGGGCGATCGGTGCGTTCGCGATGTGGACCAGCCAGTTCCACCTGTGGGCACACATGAAGAACCCGCCGCGATTTGCTCGCGTGCTCCAGAGCTGCCGGCTGATCCTGACCAAGGACCACCACCAAAAGCACCACAAGTTGCCATACCAAGCCAACTATTGTATCACCACCGGATGGTGCAACCCGTTCCTAACCGCCATCCGCTTTTTCCCGGCGATGGAATGGGTCGTGTCACGCGCAACTGGCATGACTCCGCGCCCGGACGAGGGCGGCAACGACCCAGAGTTTTACGAGAAGATCAAGGCCGCTGCCGCCGCGAAAGAGGCGGAAGCCGCGGGCACCTCGAAGACTCAAGACGCGGCACATTGAGCTGCCACTCACTTTCATAGCTTCCTCCAGCGGCCCGCGCAGTTTGGGCCGCTGTTTCATTTCGGTCTAACTACTATCCGATCCTTTTTGTGACTTGTGGTCCCAACGCCCTGAAAACTGCAGCGAACCTTTTCCGCGCCGGCAGCCTCCGTCCCCCACTACCGTACGGGCGCAGGAGGGCGTGGTGTTTCGCGGACACTTTTGTCGGTCGGGCACGTTGCGGAGCATCTGGCACGGCCGCGAGCGGAAACGGAAACCGCTTGGTGGGGCACCCGTTACAGTTACGGGTACGCGCCACCGGTTCCGCTACCTGCCGAGCGAGGGCGACTGGCTGAGCGGCGAGCCCGGAGCCATGATGCGGTGCCTCGTCACCCTCGCCACCCACCGCGGGATCGCATTCCACCAGTCTCGCAGGGCGGTCGTTCGTAAGCTGCGCCTGCTCTGGTGCGGCTGCGCGAGAGCGCGATGGTGTCATCTGCCGGATGAGGGGCGACGCGCGATCGAGGTGGTCGAGCGGTTCGCCGACGGGCGCGCCGCGGCTCGGGCATTTCGCGAAGCGCGTCGCGCGGTCGCGGAATGGCTGCGTGGGGCGCGTCGGTTCCCGCCGGGGAGCGCGACTCCCGAGGCAGCGGAGGCGATGCGGTTCGCTGTGACTGCCGGTGAGGTACACGCGCGCCTGAGCGACAGATACGCGGTCGCGGCACCGCCGGGTGCGATTGGGTTCTTGCAAGACCTGTTCGGTAACCCGTTTCGTCCGGTCGAAGTTGCGCCCGCGTGGCGCACGGCCACGGTCGTGGGGCTCGCACGGGCGATTTACGCTGAACGCGCGTTCGACCTGATGCCGGTGTTGTGCGACGCCCTTCAGGACGCAGGATGCACAAACGAGGACGTACTCTCGCACTGTCGGGACAGAACCGATCACGCCCGCGGCTGTTGGCTGCTTGACGCCCTGATCGGAACCGAATAGCGTCGAACCAGTACAGAAGCTCAATCCGAGTCAAGCATGGTGCGGCGATTGACGCACACGTGACAAACTAAAAATTCTAATTTTATAACAATTACAAAAAACTTACTCGGCCGCCACAATGGCGATCGGGGTGATCAGGCGGCATACATTTTTAACGATTTGACAGCCCGCAGCTATACTTTACGCGGCTAGGAATGAGTCTCTGTCGAACGTCTGGAACTTCAGCCTTATGAGCGAGGCGAGAACCTCGCGGCGTTCACGAAGAACACGCTCCGTTGCCCTGCCCGCGCCTGCGTCAGCACAGGTTCCAGTTCGTCTCGAAGGAACGCGGTCTGGGCGCTCGTCGATCACTTTTTCGGGGGCAGTGGGATGGCCCCATCCGACGCCATCTCGAGCCGCGACTGTTTTGAGGAACACGCGCACCTGTGTCTCCTTCCGCCGCACCTCGGTCAACGTCGCGATCCGCTCGGTCGCTTCGGCGACGGTATGCGGCGGGCGCTCGCGGAACTCGGCCTCCAGGGTCGTCCGATGCGCCTCCAGCGCGCCGACCAGCTTACCCCACTGTAACGCCCTCAAACCGGCCACCCGGTGCCGGCGGAAGATCCCGATGTACCGGGCCACCGTGGCTTTCGAGACGCCCGCCAGTTGACCGCTGCGGACTTGGATCTCACCTTGGCTGATGAGCCACAGCACTTCCATGCGTTACGGCACGCGCGGGTCCGGGTACTCGTATCGCTCCGTGCCGAGAGTTGCGAGATCGGCGGCGGAGAACGTCAGTGTGGTGCGTCGAGCCGATCACACCAACGATCGAAAGCGCCGCGTCAACTGCCGATTCCGCATCAACGACGTGCGCCCGAAACTGAAATCGCTCTACTCCAAAATTAGAACCTGACGCAGCACTCGAACCCCGGTAAGTCCTGACGCAGCAGCCCCGCACCGCGAGGGCCGAAATTCAAATCGGTGCCACATCACTTTGGGTGGGTGGGGATCCCCCGCCCACCGGGCGAGTACCGCCCAACCTCGCGTGTGCGTGACTCCTGATCCGGAGGTGACGGCGGGAAATTACATGGCTCCAAAGCCTACAAATGTCGCGATTTTCTCTCAATTCACACGTCCGCATCTAGCCCTGCGTTTGGTCCGGCGTCCGGTTTGCTTTGGGTCCGGCGGCTCCGGCACGCTTCCCGAATCGTGACCGCTCGCGCCACCCGGCCGGACCGCAACGGCGCAGACTGTCACATGCACAACGGAGACGATCATGCGATTCACCCCCGGCCGGCTTCTCGCGCCGGCCCTGTTCCTGGCCACCGGCTTGCTGGTGGTCACCGGCGGGGCTGCCGGTCAGCCCGCCAAAGACAAAGAACCCGGCAAGGAGAAGAAAGACAAGAACAAGGGTCCGAAGGACGGTCCTAAAGGCGGACCCGAAAAGGGCGCGAAGGAGTTGCGGAAGGCGTTCGACGGGATCACCGAGATCGCCCAGACGGCTCCGGCGGGCAAGGACGCCGCACGGCTGCTGGACCACGCGAAGGCGTTCTACCGGGCCGCACTGAATGCGCACCCCGATGACCCGCGCCGGGCGGGTGAACTCGCGCTCGCCGTCAACGACGCCGTTCGTGGTCTCGAACACCTGCGGCGGTCCTCGTTCCAGCCGGTCGCGGGGGTGCCCGAACCGCCGCTCGACCGCGACGGCCCGCCCGCACCGAAGGACGGTCCGAAGGGCAAGGGGGCGCCGCCGCCGCCGAAGGACGGTCCGAAGGGCCGCGACGACGCCCAGGCTGAACGAGGGCCGTGGTCCCCGTCGCTCGACGCGCTCACGACCGTCCAGGATCAGTTCGCGGGAACCGACGCGCCGCCAAAGGGGGCGGGAAGGGATTTCTTCGACACCGCGAAAATTGTGTACCGCCAAGCCCGCACCGCTTACGAGGCGGGTGACTACCGCAAGGCGGCCGAGCTTGCGCGGGCGGCTGGCGCGTGGCTTCGGGTGAACGAGCACCTCGCTCGCGCCGAGTGGGACGGCGCCGCGGTGCCGCCCGCCGCACCCGAACCAAAGGGCCAGGGCGCGCCGCCGTTGCCGCCCATCAAGGAATGAGCCCAGCCCGTCGCGCGCCGGCCGTTCGGCGCGCCTCTCTTCACCACTCGAACCGCCAAAGGAACCTGACTCGTGGGCAAGCACCGCAACCCCGCAGGACCCGAAACCCGACCGCTCGCCGGCACGGTCCGCCAGCACAACTTCAGCCCGAAGGGCGAGATCGAGGGCGTGCTCCTCGATACCGATTCCGGCCCGGTGCAGGTGAACTTTCCGCACGGACCTGGAGCCGCTCGTTCCGTGCCGACGCCGGGCGCGCTCCTTCGCCTGATCGTCGCACCGGACCACCGGACCGCCGACCACGCCCCCGGCGACCATCCCGTGTACGAGTTCGTCTCCGATGCCGACGCCGCGGCGCCGGTTGCCGAGGGTGTCGTGGCGCGCCTGAACTACGCGCGGCACGGCGAGCCGAACGGGGTGGTCCTAGACACCGGCGACTTCATTCACCTGAAGCCGCACGGCATGCGGCAGGTGGCGCTCGCCGTCGGCACCCGCGTGGTGGCCGAGGGAACCGCGCGGCCGACCGTCACCGGTCACCGGGTGATCGAAGCGACCGTAGTCAACGGCACCGAACTCGCCCACGGCGGGCCGCACTGACGCCCGACGCAGATCTGTTCGCCGCACCATCTACTGGAGCCACACGTGTCAACCGTCGCCGGACCACCGACCGCACCGACCTTTGTTCCGGGAGCTGCCCTGCGCGACCGGGTCGGGCTGAACGCGGCCAACTTTTTTCTCGCCGAGCTCACCGGCGTAATCATGCCGTTCCTGGCGAAGCTGCTGGCCGGGGACGGGTGGCGCGACGACGCGATCCAGTTCACCGCCGCCGCGTGCGGCCTGGGCGTGTTCCTGATGCAGACGCCCGCCGGCGTCCTGACCGATCACGTCCGCAACCGCCGGCTCCTGCTCGCAATTGTGTCCCTCGCGGTCGGCGCCTGCTTCGGTGTCCTACCGCTGGTGCCTGCGACCGGGTGGGCGATCGGGCCGCTCGTGTTCGTCGGCGGCGCGGCGCAGGCGTTCTTCGTTCCCCTCCTGGGCGCGCTGGCGCTGGGGCTCGCGGGGCACACGGCCCTGCACCGGGTGATGGGCGAGAACCAGGGGTGGAACCACGCGGGTAACATCGCCGCCGCCATGACGGCGATGGCGGTGGCGAGTTGGCTCGGGCTGAGCGCCGTGTTCTACACCGTTGCGGTCGTGTCCGTGCTGGCCGCGGTGAGCGTGTTTCTGATCCGCCCGGGCGACCTCACGAACGAACCCGCGGCGCGGACCCAAGCCGGTGCGGGCCTCCGGGACCTGTTCCGCGACCGGCGGGTCCTCGTGCTGTTCGCGTCGGTGGCCCTGTTCCACCTGGCGAACGCGCCGGTGATGCCTCTGGTGGGCCAGTACATCGCCCGGCTCGGCGGCTCGGACACGCAGGTGGCCGCTGTCGTGCTCGTCGCTCAGGTGGTGATGGTGCCGGTCGCGGTGCTCGCGGGGCGCTGGTGCCACACGTGGGGCCGCAAGCCGGTCTTCGCGGTCGGGTTCGTGGCGCTGCCGGTCCGCATCCTCCTCTACTCGTTCACGTCCGACCCGTGGGTGCTGGTCGCGCTCCAGGTGTTCGACGGGATCGGTGCCGGCATTTACGGCGTGGTCGTGGCGGTGGTGTGCGCCGACCTCACCCGCGGGCGGGGCGGGTTCAACGCGCTCCAGGGCCTGCTCGCGACCGCGCTGGCGGTGGGCGGGGTGCTCGGCCCGCTCGTCGCCGGCCCACTGGTTCAACACCTGGGGTTCGCGTCCGCGTTCCGGGCGTTCGCCGCCGCCGCCGCCGTTGGCGCGGTCGTGTTCCTCGCTCTCATGCCTGAAACCCGTCCGGACGACCGCGCGGAGAGGCGACCGTGACGCTAACCCATCCGACCCCGCTCGCGCGCCTCGCCGGGCTGGCCGATCGCAACTTCCTCCCGCTGCTGCTCGCGGCCTACGTTCTGGCGGTCGTAGCCCCCGGGCCGGGGTGCCGGCTGTGCCGGTGCGAACTGGGTGCGGTGGCAGCCGTCCGCGCCACACCGCCGGTGATCCTGCTGGCAGTGCTGTTGTGGAACGCGGGCGTGTGCACCCCGGTGGGGCAGTTCCGGCAACTGCTCCGCCGCCCGTGGGTGCTCGGCGCGGGGCTGGCCGCGAACGTGGTCGCCCCGTTGCTGTTCGTGGCGGCCCTGGCGGGCGTGCTGCGGCTCTGGTCCGACCCAGGCGACCTCGCCGCCCTGCTGATGGGCTTGGGCGTGGTCGCGTCAATGCCCATCGCCGGCTCGGCGACCGCCTGGGCGAAGAAGGCCGAGGGCGACTCGGCTTTGAGCCTCGGCTTGGTACTCGGTTCGACGCTGCTCGGCCCGCTCACCACCCCGGCCGTGCTGTTCGGCGTCAGCCTGTTCCTGTCCGGCGACGACGCCAACGCGCTGCGGGCGCTGGCGACCGGCGGCGGGGGGGCGTTCCTGTTCCTGGCCGTCCTCCTGCCCACCGCCGCCGGCCTGCTGACGCGCCGGTTGGTGCCCGACCTGCCCGAGCGGGCCGGACCGGCTCTCAAGGTGCTGAACGCGGTCGTGCTGCTCGCCCTCGTCTACTCCGGGGCCTCGGCCGCGCTGGATGCGACCCTCGGCAAGGCGTCGCCGGACTTCCTGGCCGCGATGCTGGGCGTGGCGGTGAGCTTCTGCGGGGTCGCGTTCGCGGCCGGGTGGCTGGTCGGCCGGCTCACCGGCGCGACGCCCGGCGAGCGCACGGCCCTGCTGTTCGGGCTGGGTATGAGCAACAACGGCTCCGGGCTGGCGCTGGCCGCGACGGCCCTCGCCGGGCGCCCGCAGGTGCTGCTCCTGGTCGCCGGTTACAACCTCGTCCAGCACCTGGTCGCCGGCGGGGTGGACGCGGCCCGGAAGCGGTTGCCACCGACCGGGTCGGCCGCGGCGGAGTCGCGGTGGGCGCTCCTGCGGCCGGTCGCGTCGTTCGGGTTCGCGCTGGCGGCCGGGGCGGTGGTGGCCGCCGCGTGCGGCTCATACTTCGGTGTCCGCGGGCTGGCCGACACGCACCGGCAGGTTGTCCACACCCACGAGGTGCTGACGGAGGTGCGCGACACACTGTCACTGCTGAAGGACGCCGAGACCGGGCAGCGGGGGTACCTGCTGACCGGCGATGCGAAGTACCTGGAGCCCTACGACGCGGCCGTCGCGCAGGTGCGCCAGCGGTTCCGGCGCTTGCGGGCGTTGACCGCCGACAACGCGGACCAGCAGGAGCGCCTGGGCGCGCTGGAGCGGGTCACCGCGGTGCGGCTGGGGGAACTCGACGAAACGATCCGGCTACGCCGGGAAGCGGGGTTCGAAGCGGCCCGGCGGGTGGTGGTGGAGGACCGGGGGAAGAACCTCATGGACGAGGTGCGGCGGCTGACCGGCGAGATGGAGGCGGCGGAACAGGGCCTCCTAGAGGCCCGAGCGGAAGCGGCCGACGCGCGGGTCCGGCGGTCCGGCGGCACGGTGATCCTATTGGCCGCGTTCGCCGTCTTGTCCGTCGCCCTGCGGCGGTTCGACGCGGCGCGGGAGTCGAAGTCATGAACGGGGGCCGAATACACATGGACCGCGAACGACTGGAGCCCGACGCCCGTGCCTGGACGGGCACCGAAGGCCGATCCGCTCCCGACCCGGTGCCGGGCTGGCGGAACCGGGGCGCGTTGCACTCCGCGTACTTCCTTGGAATGACCGGGATCGGCTTCTGCCTGCCGTACCTGCCGCTTTACCTGAAGGAAGAAAAGGGGTTCTCGGACCGGGGCATCGCGCTCGTGTGGGTGCTGGCCGCGGTCGCCGGGCTGGTGCAGTTCCCCGTCGGGCTGTGGTCCGACCGCGTCGGCGTCCGCAAGCCGTTCCTCGTCGTCGCCCTCGCGGTGCTGGCGGTTGCGACCGCGCTGCTCCCGGCCGCCGGGCCGACCGGGGCCGGCGGCGCGGTGCTGATCGGGCTGCTCGTCGTGCTGTTCGCGGAGAACGGCCCGTGCCGGGCGACGGTCGAGAGCATGGCCGGGGCCGAGGCCACGCGCTTGGCCCCGCCCGGCGGGGTCGGCGCGGCGCTGGGGGCGCTGCGGCTCTGGCGGCCGGTTGCCGTCGTGCTGACGGCGCTCGTCGGTGGCGCGGTCGTGGAGGAGCGCGGCATCGGTTGGCTCCTTGGGCCGCTCGCGGTGGTGCAGGCCCTGGCGGTCGGGGCGGCGCTCCTGATTCGCGAGGGCGGCCGGAAGTTAGAACCGACCGTCGAGGTCCCGGCCCGGCGGGCCGACGCGCGCCGGAACGATCCGGTTCTCTGGGCGTTCGTCGCGGCGATGGTGCTGTTCCACGTCGCCAACGCCCCGCCGGGCGCGTACCTCGGCCTGTTCCTCAAGAACGACCTCGGCGCGCCGGCCCGCGACCTGTCTTACGCCTTCGTCGTCAGCATGATCGCCTGGACGGCCTGCGTGCGCCCCGTCGGGCGGCTCGCCGACCGCATCGGCCGCAAGCCGCTCCTGGTCGCGGGCTGGGCGGTGATGGCTCTGCGGCTCGTCCTACTCGCGCTCGCGCGGGAGGGCTGGCAGGTGCTGGCGATTCAAGTGCTCGACGGCTTGGCCCAGGGCCTGTTCGCGGTGGCCGCCGCCGCGTGGGTGACAGACCGGCTCGGCGGCGCCCGCCGGGCCGGTGAGGCGCAGGTGCTGGTCGGCAGCGCACTGGTCGTCGGCTCTGCGGTCGGCCCGGCGCTGGCGGGGCTGGTAGTGACCGACCTCGGATACCGGGGCACGTTCGGCCTCCTGGCGGGCGTGGGGTGCATCGCGACGCTCGTGGTGGCGCTCGCAGTGCCCCGGGAGGTCCACCGCGGCGGCAGACACGGAGAAGGTGCATGAATCCTGATGACACTGTAACGGTCCTGATCCCCGGCGATCTGCACCTGACAGAAGCCGGGCTACCGAACCACGCCGCCGCGGTCCGCACCGTCGCGGACGCGAACGAGTTGATCCGCCCGGATTTCGTTCAGTTCATCGGCGACAACGTGCAGGACGGCACCGACGAACAGTTCAGCCTGTTCAGTGACCTGTGCGCGCGACTGCGGGTTCCCTGGTTTGCGCTCGTCGGCGACCACGACGCGCAGGGCGACCCGGCGGCGTGCCGGTTCCGCGCCCGCGTCGGCGACCCGTGCGGTTCATTGTCCGTTCGCGGGTTCCGGTTCGTGCGGCTCAACACCCAAGAGGCGCACCCGGTCGGGCTCTCGGCCAGGCAGATGACGTGGTTCCGGGCGGAGGTCGATGCGGCCCGAGCGGCGGGCGAGCGGGTCGTGGTGCTTCAGCACAACTACCCGTACCAAATCTGGGAGGACTTCGCCGGGGCCGGCACCGACGCCTGGCGCGAGGTGGTCCAGACGCGCCGCGTTCACGCGATCGTGTCGGGGCACACGCACTACTGGCAGCTCGCCAACGACGGCCGCAACGCGGCGGTCGCGGTACGGTCGATCGGCGACCCGGAGGGCGGGCCGCCGGGATACGCGGTCGCGGCGTTCCACGGCGAGGATTTTGCTGTTGCGTACCGCCCGGTGGACGATTGCGGCCCGCTGGTCCTCGTCACCCACCCGCGCGAGGCGATTCTTGCGACCGGCCCGGCCCACGTCGTGACGAGTGCCGACGAGGTCCGGGCACGGGTGTGGTCGGCCGAACCGGTCCGGGCGGTCGGGCTGTGCGTGGACGGGGGCGCGTGGGTACCGATGGGGCCGTGCGGCAACGGCTTCTGGCGGGCGCCGCTGCCCGGTTCGCGGCTCGCGAAGGGCGTGCACCGCTTGGTAGTGCGCGCCGAGGACGGCACCGGTGGCGCCGGTGCCCACGAGGTCGAGTTTGCGGTGGACCCGACGGGTCGCTACACCGCCGTGCCGATGGTCCGTCCGCTCGTGACATCAACCGCTTTCTGTTGAGCGAAATGGAGGAACCGTGTCGGGAAGTGCCGCTCTTTGGCTGACGCTGTTGTGGTTCGGGCTGACCTATTTGGGGCTGGCTCTCGGCCGGGTTCCCTGGCTGCGCACCGACCGGACCGGGGTCGCGCTGGTCGGGGCGGCCGGGGTGCTGGGGTGCGGCCTGTTGTCGTTCGACGAGGCGGTGCAGGCGGTCGACTTCGCCACCATCGCCCTGCTCCTCGGCATGATGGTGGTGGTCGCGTTCCTGCGCCGCGCCGGGTTCTTTGCTCGGCTCTCCGGCTTCGCCCTCGGCCGAGTGCGGTCGCCGAAAGGGCTGCTGGCGGTCACGATGATCCTCTCCGGAACCCTGTCCGCCGTCCTGGTGAACGACGTGGTGTGCCTGGCGCTGACGCCGCTGGTGGTGCACCTCACGCGCCGGCTCGGGCTGGACCCGCGCCCGCACCTGGTGGGCCTCGCGGTGGCGAGTAACCTCGGCTCGGCCGCGACCCTGACCGGGAACCCGCAGAACATGATCATCGGCGGGCTTTCGGGCATCTCGTACCTCCGGTTCGCCGCCAAGCTTGCCCCCGCCGCCCTCATCGGCCTGCTCATCGGGTACGTCGTGGTGCTGGCCGCCTACCGCACCGCGCTGAGGGCCAAGGACGCGGGCGGGCTCGCGCCGGAGCCGGACGTGAAACCAGACCGCGTCCCTGCCGGGCGGCGGCACACCGCGCTCCTCGTGAAGGGCATCGTAGTGACGGGCGCGGCCGTCGCCCTGTTCTTCGCCGGGCACACGATGGCGGTGGTCGCGCTCGGCGCGGCCGCCGTGCTGCTCCTCGACCGGGTAAACCCGGCGAAGGTATACCCCCACATCGACTGGGGCCTGCTGCTCATGTTCGCAGGGCTGTTTGTCGTGGTCCGGGCGTTCGAGGTCCATGTCCTTTCAGTGTCCGGCGTGGACGGGTGGGCGGCCCGGGCGGACCCGGTGTGGGCGCTGTCGGGACTGTCGGCGGTGCTGTCGAACGTGGTCTCGAACGTGCCCGCGGTGCTGCTGTTCAAGCCGGTGGTCGCGGCGATGCCGGAGGCGGCCCGCGAGACCGCGTGGCTGGCGCTGGCGCTCTCCAGCACGTTCGCCGGGAACCTGACCGTTCTCGGCTCGGTGGCGAACCTGATCGTGGTCGAGCAAGCGCGGAAGGAAGGCGTTACCATCGGGTTCTGGGACTACTGCCGGGTTGGCATCCCGGTCACGCTCCTGACGCTCGTGGTCGGCGCGGCGTGGCTGGCCGTTGCACGGTACTAACGGGGCGGGATGAAATGGGCCGGGCGCGGGTGGTTGTCGTGGTACTGGTGTTCGTGGTGTCCCTCGCGGCACTGGCGGCTAGTAGCGGGCTAGCCCTGTGGCAGGGCACCGACGAACTGGCGACCCGAGATCAGCTCCGTGCTGCCGCCACCGAGCTGGCGGCGGCTCTCCCCGAACTCCCTCCAGACCACCCGGGTGCCGTCCTACCTGAGCCCGACAACCGGCGGCTCGCGGCGGCCGCCCGGCGCGCGTTGGAAAACTACCCCGGCGCGGAGGGCGGGTTCTACTTCACGGCCTCGGACCAGTTCGCCGGGGCCGTAGTGGGCGGAACTGACCCACCCCCGGACCCGCCAGCCGGGGCGGCGAATGGGGGCGGTGAGAAGCAAGACAAGAAGGGCGATAAGAAGAAAGACGCCGACAAGAAGTTGCCTCCAAAGAAAGACGCGGAACGGGGCAAGGGGGCCGTTGCGGCCCGGCGGGAACCGCCCCCGCTGGAAACAGCGTCCATCCGCCAGCAGTGCCGCGAGGCCGCGCTTGCCGAGGCCGGGTGGCCGCCGACGGTGGAGGTCCGCGACGTGGGGCCGAGCCGGGTCGCCGTAGCCGCGGCCGGCGTCGGTGGGGAGCGGCCGGCTCGCGCGGCTGTATGGGTCATGGTCCGGCTCACCGGCCCGGAGCAGCAGAAGACCCGGCTCGGGCGGCTCCAACTGGCGACCGGTCTGTCGCTCGGCGGCGTCCTCTTGGCTCTGACGCTGGCCGGCTGGCTGGTCGCCTCCCTGCGGGCCGAGGCCCGGCGGCGCGAACGCCTCGGGGAGGAGCTGCGGAAGTCGGAGCACCTCGCGGCGCTGGGCCGGTTGCTCGCGGGCGTGGCTCACGAGGTTCGCAACCCGCTGACCGCGATCCGCTCGACTGTTCAACTGTGGGAGCGGTTGCCCGCCGCGGCCCGCACCCCGGAATCACTGGCCGCGGTGGTCGGCTCGGTGGACCGGATCAACGAGCTGGTCGGCCGGCTGCTCCTGTTCGCCCGCGCTGGGCACGAGGCTCGCCGTCCCGTGGACCTGAACGCTGTCACGGCCGAAACGCTCGAACTCGTCCGCGCCCGCGCGGACGCGCTGGGCGTGGCAATCGAGTCGGACCTCGCGCCGGGCCTGCCGCCGGTGCCCGGCGCGGCTCAGGCCGTAGGTCAGGTGGTGCTGAACCTCGTGACCAACGCGCTCCAGGCGATGCACGCCGGCGGGCGGCTCACGTGCCGCACCCGCGCGACCGGCGGGCGCGTCGAGCTGGCCGTGGCGGACACCGGCCCGGGCGTCCCGCCGGAGGCGTGGGACCGCGCCTTCGAGCCGTTCTTCACCACCCGCGCCGACGGCACCGGGCTGGGCTTGGCCCTGTGCCGCGAGGTCGCCCGGCAGCACGGCGGCGACGTGACCCTGGACCCACCGGGCGGCACCGGTGCGACGTTCCGGCTCACGCTTCCCCTCACACCGAGCGGAGAATCCACATGAGCCGGCACGCGCAAACAGTCTTAGTCGCCGACGACGACCCCGCGACCCGCTCGAACCTCGCGCTACTGCTCCGCTCGGAGGGCTATCGCGTGGTCGAGGCGGCCGACGGGGATGCGGCGGCCGCGGCACTGGCCGATCCGGCCGTTGCGGCCGCGTTGCTCGATCTCCGAATGCCCCGGCGCGACGGCCTCGCGGTCCTCCGCGCGCACGCCGACCGGCTGGACGAGGTGCCGGTAGTGGTCGTCACGGCCTACGGCGGCAGTTCGGCGGCCATCGAGGCGATGAAGCTCGGCGCATACGACTACTTGACCAAGCCGTTCGACCTCGACGAGGTGCTGTTCACCGTTCGCCGGGCGCTCACGCAGCGGTCCCTCGTGGCCCAGGTGCAGGCGCTGTCCGCCGACCCGCTGCGCGACGACCCCGACCCGGACGACGACGAACTGGTGGGCCGCTCGCCGGCAATGGTCGCGGTGTTCAAGGCCGTCGGGTTGGTCGCCCCGGCCGACGAGCCGGTGCTGGTGCTGGGCGAGAGCGGCACCGGTAAGGAGCTGGTCGCCAACGCCATCCACCGGAACTCGCACCGCGCGGCCGGGGCGTTCGTCAAGGTGAACTGCGCGGCACTCAGCCCGACGCTCCTGGAGAGCGAGCTGTTCGGGCACGAGAAGGGCGCGTTCACCGGGGCGGTGGCGCGGCGCCGGGGCCGGTTCGAGCAGGCCCACGGCGGAACGCTGTTCCTTGACGAGGTGGGCGAGTTGGGGCTCGACCTCCAGGCGAAACTGCTCCGGGTGCTCCAGAGCGGCACGTTTGACCGCGTGGGCGGCGAGGAGACCCTGACGGCCGACGTGCGCGTGGTGGCCGCGACCAACCGCGACCTCAAGGCGCGGGTGGGGGCCGGTGAGTTCCGCGAGGACCTGTACTACCGGCTCGACGTGGTCGCGGTCACGCTCCCGCCCCTGCGCGAGCGCCGGGATGACATCCCGCTCTTAACCGACCACATCGTAAAGCAGTTGTCCCGGAAGCACGGGTGGCCGGGTCTGGCCCTCTCTCCGGAGGCGGTCGCGGCGTTGACCCGGCGCGACTGGCCGGGGAACGTCCGCGAGTTGCGCAACGCGCTGGCGCGGGCCGCGATCCACGCGCGAGGCCGCGTTGTGCGCACCGAACACCTCGCCGGCGATCACGAGGCCGGTGCGGTTACCGCCCCCACGCCGGGCGCCGATCCTCTCGACCTGCGGGCCGCGGTGGCCGAGACCGAACGGCGGGTGATCCGCCAAGCCCTCGAGCAGGCCGATGGGAACCGTACCCGCGCCGCCAAACTGCTCGGCATCAGCCGCCGACAACTGTTCGAGAAGACACGCGCCTACGGCCTCGACCGGTAATCCGGTCGGGTTCAGCCAACGCGCCCATTTGTAACCGTTCACGGGGTCAACGCGCTGATTTTCAAGGAGTGGGCGAGCTGATAGTGACACTTAGAGGCCTAAAAGCGCTCCATAATCCCGCAAATGCTTGATTTTCCAACGATTTATATCGTAGACGGTTAAAAATAACACAAACACAATCGTAAATATATCAGACACTCAGCCTCCCAAAAATCCGAAAGGCGAGGCAGAGAAAGACAGTAAAAGAGGGTTGGTCTTCTCTCTTCGTCTCTTCTCTGCGCACTTTCATGCCCTCTGCGGCGAACCCTCCTCAGCTTTCTTTCTGCGGTCAGCTCGCTTCAGCTTCCTCTCCGCAGTCAAATCTGCCTGTTACTTTCGCTTCACGTCCTTGATGTTGATGTCCGCACCGGTCTGGCGGTCGCCGAGCAGGTGCTCGGCGAAGAAGTCCCACATCCGCTGGTTAAAGTATGGCTGCGCCACACCGAACCCGTGCCGCGCCCCCGGGATGATGAGCAGGTCGAACCGCTTGTTCGCCTTAATCAGCGCATCAACTAAGCGCATCGTGTTCGCCGGGTGGACGTTGTTGTCGATCTCGCCGTGAACCAAGAGCAGGTGCCCCTTTAGGTTGTCGGCCAGTTCGGCGTTCGTCGGCACCTTGATCTCGAACTTGGTCAGCGGCAGCACGACTGCCGCGGCGGCCGACGCCAACGGTGGCTTAGTGCCCGCGAGACGTGGCGGAGGGGCCAGCGCAAGTTGCGACTTTGCCGCTTCGGCCTGCTGGAGCCGGGCGAGCCGGGCCTTCAGCGCAGTGATCTGCGCCTCAAGCTCCTCGACCGACCGCTGGTCCTCGGGATCGAACCGCTGCATCAACTCGATCAGTTCCTCCTCGATTAACTCCTCTTCCGCCGGCCCCTTTTTGCGCCCGCCGAAGCCTTTGCCCCCAGTGCCGGCGCCGGTCGATCCGGTCGAGCCCTCCTTTTTTTCACCCTTTTCGGTGGCCACGGGCACCTCTTTAAGGCCGTGGTACGTCTCCGACCAGTTGTCGTTGTAGATGTTGTTGTCGTGGTTCCCGGCGCTGGCGACCGCCACCTTGAAGAAGTCGTTGTACGGCTTCTGAAGCAGCGCCGCGGCCGACATGAACCCGCCGCCGGAGTGCCCGAAAATGCCCACCCGGGACACGTCAAGGAAGGAGTGCCGCGCGGCAAGCGCTTCAATGGCTGCCTTCTTGTCCACCAGCCCGTAGTCGCGCAGGTTGAAGTACCCAAACGAGTGATACGCCTTCGACCGCTCCGGGCTACCGCCGCGGTGCCCCACCTGGATCACGACGAACCCGAGCTGCGCGAGCTGCATGTTGGTGCTGTACGCCGAGAACCGGTACACCACGCCTTCGGTCTGCGGCCCCGGGTACACGTGCGCGATCACTGGGTACTGCTTCTTCGGGTCGAAGTCGAACGGCTTCCACATGTTGCCGTACAGGTCCGTGGTGCCGTCCGCGGCCTTCACGCTGAACGTTTCCGGCATCTTCCAGCCGGCCTTCTCGAGTGCGCTCAAGTCGGTGGTTTCCAGCAGCATCAGCGATTTGCCGGTGTCGTCGCGGACCACCGCGAACGGCGCCCGGTCCACCGCGGTGCTGTTCGTGACGACGAACTTCTTGCTCGGCGACAGCGTCGATGTCTGGTTCAGCCCGCGCTCGACCGACTGGCCCATCCGGTCGCTCGGGTCGAGGCAGGTGAGTCCGGTCCCGTCCAGCTTCACGCGGTAGGTGTGCGTGTAGTACGGGTTCTCGCCCGACTCGCGGGCGTTGCCGATCAGGTAGACGAACCCGGCCTTCGCATCGACTTCGACGATGCGGCTGGCCCGCCACGGGCCGCTGGTGATGGCGTTCTTGAACGTCCCGTCCCGGCCGTACCGGTAGAAGTGCCCCCAGCCACTCCGCTCGGACCACCAGATAAACTCGTCGGTCTCTTCGAGGTACCGCGGCGACTGCGTTTCGAGGTACGCGGCCTCGAACCCCTCGCCGAACATGCACTTGCACTGTCCGCTGAACACGTCGAACGCGCACACCTCCAGGTTGCGGCGTAGACGGTCCCGGCGGATGAACCGCAGTTCACCCGGACCCTTACCCCAGCGGACATCGGAGTACCGCTCGTCACGCCACTTCGGGCTGACCTTCGTAAGCGCCTTCTTCTCGGTGTCGCAGTAGTACAGCTCGGTCTTGCGGATCTCGGCCTCAGCGGGCATCGGGTACTTGTACTGCTCGAGCTTCGGTCGCGGGGTCGCGATCGAGTCCACGAGGTACAGGTCCTTGATCCCGCGGCTGTCGGTCCGGGTGACGTAAAAGGCTTTCGAGTCCGGTGACCATGTCACGTTCGCGCGGGTCTTGCGGTCACCCGAAGTCGCCCCCTTCGAGCCGTCGTTACCGCCCTTGTTGAAGGCGCCGCCAAAGCCACCGAACCCGCCGAAGCTGTACTCGTCGGCGCCGTCGGTGCTGAGCTGCGTGGCCTTGTCTTCGGGCTGTCCCTCGTCACACAGGTACAGGTTAAACTTGTACACGTAGGCGTACTTCTTCTTGTCCGGCGAGTAGTTCTTGTACGAGCCGGGACCACCCGGGTTTGCGGGGGGCTGCATGCCACCTTTGCCCGTGTCGTCTTTCTTGGTGTCGTCCTTCTTTTCGGTATCGGTCTCGCCTTCGCGCATCCGGCGGAGCATCTCGTTCACCCTCTCGTCGCCGAGTTGGCCGCGCATCCGCTCGATCGCCTCAGGTGACATGCCCCCCTGTGTCGGCGGCGCCTTCCCGAGCGATTTGAGCTTGCCCGCTTCGAGGTCGTACTCGTACCGGCCCTCCCCGAAAACGAAGTTGAGCTTCTTTCCGTCCGGCGTAACGGACACACGGTCCATGCGGAAAGTGTCTGCGTCAAGCGGCTGCTTAGACGCCTCGGACAGCGCGGCGGCCAGGCGGCTATGGTCGAACAGCGGGGTGCGTTCCAGTTTGGCCGGGTCCACCTTCCAGTACTGGGCGCCGGATGCGGTGCGGGCCGAGTACCAGAACACGTCCGTCTTGCCAATCCACTGGGGCGAAACGGACGCCTCGCGCGCGTGCTGCGCGACGAATTCCTTGCTGAACTTTTGTGCGAGCGGGTAGTTAGCCCCGGTCACACGCTCCTGAGCGGCAACCAGCGGGGCCAGCGCAATCAAAAGCAGCGCAGCTAGCGCGTGGTATCTAGTCATGTTGAGAATCCGGAATGTTGAGCGGGGGAGGGTGTTAGTTTACCCGCAATTCAGATCCGGCGGCAACAATGCAAGTCTGCGGATCTGGGAAATGTGGGAGAACCAGGCCGCCCACACTGAATCCAGTATCGCGTCGAAGCCGAGATGTGCGATCGGTTGTTCTCTGTGACCGCGGATCTTCCGTTCTCCGTTCCGGGACTTCGAGCGCTCGGCGGAATACTCTTGCCACACGCTTCACACGCATATCAGTAGGCGGCACGCCCGTGATCCCCAACACCCCTCGGAATCCCAGACGCCCCCTCGGATTCACTCGCATTCGTTTGTGCGCAACCCGTTTCCGTGCAATGGACCACACAGCGGAACCGGTCCGCCGTTCGCTGACACGCCAAGGCAACAAAATCAGTATCTTTCGAGTATTGCAATACATCTGGTAGCGCCCTTCGGGCTGTCAGCCAGCGACAAGGACGAGAAGATAGACGCAAAATTACTGGCCGGGGCGCCCCGGCCGCCCGAGGTGATTCAGCCTCTCCTCGCAAACTGTTGATACATCACAGCGTCACCTGTGAACGGTTACTCCAAACGAGTTGAACAGGCCTGTGAGGCAGGTATGCGGCTGACGACAGGCGGAAACGGTACACAGTCAACGTCGAACGAAGTGGCGCCGAAGTACAAGAAAACGCGTTCGGGGCTGGCGAACGAAATGGTTCCCCGTTCGCCAGCCCCGAACGGACGCAATCAGCTCGTGATGCCCTTCGTGATGTTCAGGAAGATGTGCTCGATGTTGATCTCTTCCTCGCGGAAGCTGTGCAGCTTGAACCGCTCGGCGATGAGCCGTTCCGGAATGAAGCTGCCGTCGTCCAACCCGGCCCGCAGCGCGACGCGGACCACCCCCGCCTTCGGGTCTACTGCCGCGGATGACACCTCTTTGTAGGTGCCGAGCTTGTTGGCGGCGTCGGGGTTGCGGTCCCCCACCGACACCAGGAACACCCGCCCGCCGCGGATCTTGCGGACTTGCTCCTCGGCCGCTTCCACGCTGCCATTGAAGATCAGCTTCCCGCGCTCGATGATCCCGAGCGTGTTACAGATCTCCGCCAGCTCCGGGAGGATGTGCGACGACAGCATGATCGTCTTGCGTTCTTGCCGAAGCCGCTTGATCAGCTCGCGCATCTCGATCCGCGCCCGCGGGTCGAGGCCGCTGGCCGGTTCGTCGAGGAGGAGCACCTGCGGGTCGTGCAGCAGCACGCGGGCCAGCCCGAGCCGCTGCGTCATCCCGCGGCTGAGGCTCGTGACCAGCGCGTCCCGCTTGTACCCCAGGTCGACGTAGTCCAGAACCTGCGCCACCTTCTTTTTGCGCGCCTCGCCCTGAATGCGGTACATGGCCGCGAAGAACTCCAGGTACTCGGTCACCTTCATGTCGTCGTACACGCCGAACGCGTCCGGCATGTACCCGATGGCCCGGCGGATCTCCGTGGACCCGGTGTAGATCGAGTACCCGCACACCGTGGCCTCTCCCCAGCTCGGGTTGAGCAGCGTGGCGAGCATCCGCATGGTGGTGGTCTTGCCAGACCCGTTCGGGCCGATGAACCCGTACACGTCGCCCGGCTCCAGCTTCAGGGACAGCCGGTCCACCGCGAACAGCTCGCCGTACTTCTTAGTCAGGTCGCGGCACTCAATCATGGCTCGCTTCGCTCGCAGTGTTTGGTATTTTCGTGTGTTGTGTTTGGTCGGATCATTTAGCCGTCACGATCCGGAAGATGCCCGGTCGAACGCCCGACACGAAACGCCAAACACGGCGACTCGGATTGCACGCACCGTCGCACGATCAACGAACCGGCAAATAAAATCGGACCCACGTTTCCTGGCGGCCGGTGCCGGGTAGTGGTTGGCGAGCGCTATGACCCGGCAACCCCTTGAGCCACACCCGCGACGGCGAGGTCGGACCGCTCAGCACCTCCTCGGCGCTGCCAGTCGGCGTCGCGACCCGACCTACCACGATCACCTCGTCGCGGGCAAGTTGCCCGTGGTACTCCGCGAACCGCCACGACTGGTCCAGCCGGCGGAGCGACGCGTTCCTCGCGACCACACCCTCGTCGTTCCGCAGCGCCCCCTCATGGAACAGCAGCCCGGTGAGCGGGAGCGGCCCGGTGTACACCGTTTGCTGTTGCAACTGCCGCTCGACGTTCTTCTGACCCGGCCGGTCAGCGTACGATTGCACCCGCCGGAGCAGTTCTTCCAGCTTCGCGTTACCGCGGAGCCACTCTTGCGTACTCTCCCCTTGAACCATCACCAGCCGCACCGTGCGACCGCGCGTGATCACGCCGCCCGGCAGCGGGTACGCCTGCCCTGCGTAGAACGCGACGCAGTCGGTCAGTTCCGGTACCGGCAGGTCGTGGCGGAACGTGCCGATCGCCCGCGAGCGGTCCCCGGGCGGGTGCACTAGGTCGGAGGTCACCGGCCCCGGCGCGCCGTTCAGTTTCGCCGACCAGTTCGCGGAGAACGCCTTCGTGGACCACACCTGAATCGGTACGCCCTCCAACCCCTCGTCGCGCCGGAGATACCGCCGCCGGGTGAGGCTCGCGCGCCCTGCACGCGGGGCACCGAACCCCGCCACCGCGGTTCCCTCAGGGAGTTCCTCGGCGGCCCAGCCGTCACCCGGCGTCAGCCCGACCGAGTATGAGTCGATGCGGGGGCTGAACACCGTGAACCACGTCGAACCGTACACGCGGTCCGAAGCCGGGTCCACATCCACGATGTCGAGTTTGTTCACCTTAAGGTCACGCCCCTTCACCGCGGACGCGGAGACGTAGGCCAGCACGCTTACCGTCAGCACGATGATCGGGAACGTGACCCAGGTCAGCTCGAGCCGCCCGAACACGCGCTTCAGCACATAGTATTCGACCGGCCCGACCAGCAGGATGTACAGCGCGATGAGGAGCGCCACCCAGCCGAAGGACACCACCGGAACGCCATCGAAGGCGTCGTTGTGGCCCCGTACCGCGACCGCGATCTCGTCCTCATCCTCCGTCATGCTGCCGGCCGACCGGGGCTTGCCATCGCCGCCGCTGGACGCGCGGCTCGCGCCGGCGTCGCGCAGCAGGAAGTCCCAATAGTCGGCCCGTGCGGCGAACTCCGCGAACTGCGGGCCGTCGAGGTCGAACGCCACCTGCGTCACCCGCCCCAGCCCCAGCGGCGCCTGCACAACGACCGCGGGCCGCTCTTCGTTCGCGACCGGCGGCGGGCTGAGCACGCGGGCGGGTTTGCCAGGGCGGGCCGCGAGATTCGCGACCGGGAACGCGCCGCCGCGCCCGCCGAGCGTCCCGCTGGCGGAGTTCTTTTCGCCCGCGGGCCACACCAGAGCGACCGCGGACACGTCGCGAGTCGGCGCCTCCGACCGCACCCGGAACGGGAGGAGCGGTTCCATCGCCGGGAGCGACGCCACGACCGGGGCGTTCACCCCGACCGATGTCACGGCGCGCCCGCCCCGGCGCACCCATTCGACGAGCGCGTCGCGCTTCTTCTGGTTTTGCGGGGTGGCGTCCGGCGCGAAGAGCTGTTTCACGAAATCGGCAGCGCCGGTACCGAGTACCACTAGGTCGGCGCCGTCATAGCCGTACCACCGGTCGGGAAGTTGGGCGACGGTCGCGATGTGCGTGAAATCCACGCGCCCGGCGCGGAGCGGCCCCGAATCGGCGGCGCCGGCGGGCCGTGGCAGCTCGAACTTGGGCGCCGTGCCTCCCAGCGCGAGCACCACGTATTGCAGCGATTCACGCACGCGCGGTTTTACCCGAAACGGCTCGGACAGGGCCGCGCCACCCTTCGCCCGCACCCAAACGGTGACCTCACTCGCGAGCCCGTTGGGGCGGACGTACCCGATCGCGGCACGGTCGGTCGCCAGGTCCACCGGCACGACCGAGGTCACGGTCACCTCGTCGGGATCGGGCGCTTCGATCACCACCTCGGCCGGATCGGCACTGGTCCCATTCACCTCGAAATTGACATACACCGGCGCCCACGCGCCGAACTTGGCGATGAACGTGTCGTCACGGCCGCTGGGGAGCCCGACCGCGGCGGCGGTGATCTTCACACCGTCTTTGGCGGTGGCGGTCGCGGCGCCGAGGAGGAACACGAGCAGCGTCGCGAGGGCGCGCACCACAGTCGCCGTTGGCATGTCGGTCTCGGCTTCTTTCTTTACCCGGCGGGGCAAGACTCACGGCTTGGCGGCGGCGCACGCGCACGGCGTCCGACCGCACTTCGGGCACCCGGCCCCGTACTTCCGTCGCACCGCGTCGTCGAGGTCCACGCCCGCGATGTTGGCCAGCGTGGCCAGCCACGCCAGCACGTCGGCGAACTCGAGCTTCAGGTTCTCAGGGTCGGCGGCGGGGTCGCGGAGCGCGGCCGACAGCTCGCCGACCTCCTCCATGAACCACATGAACGTCCCCTCGATCCCGCGGCGCGCGTCCTTCGCGCCAAACAGGTCGCGGATGCGGGTCTGCACCGCGGCAAGGGTCATCGGCGTTGGCGTTGGGTCGGTCACAAACGAGATTCTACAGGCGGCCGGAGAACGCGGCAGCCGGGCGCTCAGATGTGATACGCCGGGCGGGAAATGAATGTTCTCCACGGGGTAGGCGAAAGTCCCGGGTTGGGGGGCTCAAGTCGTCAGGTCCGGAAGTCGTCAAGTCGTAGAGCGTCGCAGACGTTTCTGCCCGTTTGAAGTACCCCGGCGCTTCAGCCAGTAAATGCGAGGGCGTGCTGTTGACGGCCTTCGACTTTACGACTTCCGGACCTGACGACTTGAGACTACCGACAAGGTAGTTCGAGCCGGAAGCACGCTCCGGGTGCCCCGTCCGCCGGCCGGTACGCGACCGTCCCGCCGAGCACTTCCGCCCACTGCTTCGCCAGTGCCAGACCAAGCCCGGCACCGCCCGCGGTCGTGTCCGCGACCGAGCCGCGGCGGAACGGCTTGAAAATCGCCCGCCGTTCGCCGGCCGGAACGCCCGGCCCGCGGTCCTCGACTTCAAACGTGACACGGCCCGCCCCGCCCCCCTTCGCCCACAGCCAGATCCGCCGGTCGGCCGCGCCCCGCGCGTACTTCCGAGCGTTGTCGATCAGGTTCCCGACGATCTGCTGCACCATAACCGGATCGGTGCTGAATTCCAGTTCCGGCGGCAGCGTCGAGACCACCACGAGTTCGTGCCCTTCGGCCGCGACCCGGTCCGCCCAGGTCTGCTTGAGTTGGTCGAGCAGTTCGGCCACGCGCACCGGCTTCAGGTCGCCGTTCCTCCGGCGCTTCTCAAGGCGCGCGAAGTCCAGCACGTTATCAACCAACCGGTGCAGCCGCTCCGACTCGACCGCCAGCGTGCGGAGGTACTCCTGCCGCTTCGCCTCATCGTGAATCATCCCGCTCGTGAGCAGGTCGAGGTACAACCGCAGCGACGTGAGCGGCGTGCGCAGCTCGTGCGTGACGGCCGACACGAACCGGATGCGCCGCTCCGCGAGATCGATAAGCGACCAGCCGCTCAGCCCGACCGCCGCAACGGCGACGAACGCCGCCGCCCACGCCAGGGCCAGCCCGAACCGCAGCGCGGTCCAGTCACCGGGCGGGAGTTCGGGCTGCGGGCCGGGGTCGAGTTGCACCGGAAGCGCGGTCATCGCACGCCCCGGCTGGACCCCGTCCGGGTTTTTCACCGGCACCAGCGTCGCGCCCGGAAACTGGTCCTTCACCTCGTCCTTGAGAAGTGCCTCGAGCCGGGGCCAGTCGAGTACCACCCCCTGATAGACGGTGCGGTTGTCGAGCTTAGCGACCCGCATCAGCACGAGCGTCTCCGTACCGTCCGCCGCGGTGAGCCACTGCGGCCGCATCGAGCCGAGGTGAATGTTGACGACCGGCGGCCCCACGAGCCAGTTTTGCGACACACCGTTGGTTAAGGCATTGCCGAGACCGTGCGATTGAACCGGGCGCGCATCGCCGACCGGGGTGAAAACGGCCGGCACGCAGCCCGCGCCACGGGCGATGCTCCACGCTGCCGCGAGCAGCGGGTTGCGTACCGCTTCCGCGCGGCACCGCTCATCGACCGCGTCCAGGCACCGCCGTCGGTCCAGTTCGATCCGGAGGGCCGCGAGCCGCTCGGTAATCGAGGCCCCGCCGGCCCGATCGCCCGGTCGCTTCTGCAACACGTCGGCGTCCTTGGCGAGTTTGGCTTGGTCGAGTGCCTCGCGGATCTTGTCGAGTTCGGTCATCGCCGGACCGATCGAAGCGCCCTTCTCGCCCTTTTCGTTGCCCATAGTCGGCGAGACGGGAACGACGCCATTCCGCACGTCGTTGTTCTGGAGCGCGCCCGGGTAGTTCTTCCCGTACATCGGGTCGGTGCCCGCATTCTTCGCTTCTTGCGTAGCCCGCTGAATGGTTTGCGCGCGATTCCAGAAGTCGTCGCGCCCGCGGTCGTTATCCGCCACGCGGGAAGAGCCTCTGGTGTTTGTTGCCTGCGATACTCCCGGGGCCGTTGCGCCCGGAGGGCCGGCCGGGGCCGGCGCGGCTGAAGGGGCGGCCCCCTCACGAGGCACGGCCGGTTGAAGGCTGTTCGCGGCCTGTGGCTCGCGCCGCGGCAGTTCCCACCCGAAAAAACTGCGGGCGTCGGGGGCGGCGGTCGTCGGAGTCAGTTCTGGTGGCGGGGGCGGCTTCGGGGCGGATGTCGGCGGACTGGTCGCAACCGGTTCGGCCGACCGCTGCCACGAATCGGTGGTGAACAGCGGGGCCGCAAACGGGAGTGAATCGGCCGGGATCGCGTGGTCGCGCGCCGCCAGCAGCCCGCAGGTCGCGGCGACGGGGTACTTCGCGCGAAGGTCGCTCAGCGCCAGCGCGCGGTCGGGGGAGTCGTTCCGGAGCGGGAGTTCGGGCCACGCCGAGGCGACCCGCTCGCGGGCGTCGGGGGGGAGCACCTGGGGCGAGTCCCACCCGGTCGCGGGATCGAGCTGGACGTGCAACCTCATCCACTCCGGCAGCGGCGCACCGAGCAGCGGGGTCGGGCCGGCGGTCACCCCCTGGAGCGGGTCGGCGGAACTGTAGTGATGAAACGGCCGGCCGTCCTCGCCGCCGAGCTGGAGCAGCACGCGGCCGTCGAGCTGCCACAGCGCGACGCGGAGCTTGTTCTCGAGTTCGGCTTCGGCGGCGGCCTCGCGCTGGGCGGTCTCGACGCGCAGCGCGACCACCGTGAGCCAGCCGAGGCCGGCAAACACGAGCGCCGCGACCGCGATGAACACCGCCGGCACGCCCACCGGGCCGAGCAACCGCCGTGACATAGGAACCCCGCCGAGCGCCGAAGTCCGTACCGCGCGGAGACTTGCCCGCAACGTTACGATGTCATCACCTCGCGACCTGTCGTTCTTCCGCGGGAACAAGTAGCGCGGGGCCGGCCATGTACCCGTGCGCCCGCACCGTGACGATCACCTCGGGCTGGTCATCGCCCTTGGCGGGGTCCCGCAGCTTGGCCCGCAACCGGGCCACGTGCATGTCAACCGCCCGGGTCTCGAGGCCGGCGGTGCCGATGCCCCAGACGCGCGACAGCAGCTCCTCGCGCGAGACGGCGCGCTCGCGGTTGCTCACCAGGTACTTCAGTAGCGCCGCCTCGGTCTCGGAGAGGTCGAGCCGGGTGCCGTCGCCCCACCGAACCTCGCGCCGCAGCAGGTCGATCGCCCCGCTCCCGAGTTGCACGACGCGCACCTCACTCACGGACCGCATGGTGCGCCGGAGGATCGCCTCCACGCGGGCGATCAGCTCCTTTGCGGAGAACGGCTTCACGACGTAATCGTCGGCGCCCATGCGGAGCCCGCGGACGCGGTCGTCCTCGCTCCCCCGGGCGGTGAGGAGGACCACCGGGCGCGTCGGGTTGGTGCGGCGGAGCTCGCTCAGCACCTCGAGCCCGTCCCGCTTCGGCAGCATGATGTCCAGCAGCACCAGATCGACCCCGGCCGATCCGGCCTCGCGGAGGCCCGCCGCCCCGTCGGCGGTCTCGGTGACGTCGTACCCGCTGAGCCGCAGGGCGTCCGAAACGCCGCGGCGGATGGCCGGCTCGTCTTCCACGACCACAATGTGTGCCTTGGGCATGACCCGAGCCCCTTGGGGAGACAGAAACTGCGGCCCGAAAATGAGACGCGAATTGCGCCCGTGCGTTGACGCGATTTCGCTTTTTCGGCCGCCGGCACTCGGCCCGGCCGGCGGCTCGCTTTGTTCAGCGGCGCTGAGAATACGACGCCGAACGCCCCCGTTTCGATTGTCCCACCGCCCACTTTCGCCCGCTCCAGTGGAATGACAAGCGACGCCTTGATGAACTTGTCCGCCGCGTTGGGCTTCGGCGAGCCCTCCACGGACCGGTCTGGATTTGCCGGTTGTGCGGCCTTCACAGTGGCGCGTCATGGCAGCAAACGGGTAGCTCGGGAGGTAGCGAACAGCCACTTTCTTGCCCCCTGCTGTCCCGTCGGCGCCCCAACTCGGGGCTACTGTAACCCCCGTTACACCTCGTGCCCCGGCGTGGGCGGTCAGCACTCCTCAGCAGTGCTGACCGCCCACGAACGGCATCGCTGGAGGTAGTCCAGCGGTAGCGGGCCGCCAGTTCCCCGGCCCGACGGGCTACCAGAGGGTAGTTCGGCGGTAGCCCGCGGGTTGCGAACGACCACCGAACGACCGCTTTCCCATCCGCACCCACCACATCGGCGCCTCGTCGGGTGTGTAGCCCTTGCCGTGACACCCCGGGCACGACTGGCCGCTATCCGGCACCCGTAACGTGGCGGCCGGAGTTCGCCGGAACCGGAGCCGCGCCGGGCGGCGTGCGGAGCGCGGAGCACCTACAGTACTGATGGCACGAGCGACCGCACGGCGCCGCCCGCGTCCTGATGCGTTCCCAGGTGGCGCCCCGTGCCCCACATCCCTTACTTGGCCAGGAACCCGCCGATGTTCACGTTCTTGTCGAGTTCCATTTTGAACTCGTAGTCGATCGTGAGCGCCTTCTCGCCGTTCTGCTTGGGTTCAAGTGTCACGTCCCACCGCAAGAGGCCACGGGCCTTCTCGTCGCGCACGTACAGCGGGTCGGTGCTCAGCTCGGGCTTCGGGTTCAGCACGTTGACGGCGATGGTTTGCGCCGTCTCGGCGTGCGGGGTGCGGTCCCACACCTGGACCGGCACCGCCGCGTTCTTGTATGACGAGAGGCGAATGCGGTACTTGAAGGTGAGCACCTGGTTCCCGCCCTGGGTGGTGCGGGTCTTGTCTACCAAGATGCGGGAGACCTGGAGTTGCGGGTCCACGCCGAACCCGACCGTGAACGGCTTCCCGGCCGCCACCAGCGGCAGGCGCGTTTGTCCCACGAAATCGCCGTTCAGGTACATCGTCGCGTCGCCCGCCAGCAGCACGAACTCGCTCGTGTTGGTCAGGTCCGCGAGCCGGTACACGTTCGGCGTGAGGACCGGCACGGCCTTGTAGTAGAACTTCGGGCTCAGTTCGATCTTGGCGATCTCGATGACCTGTTCGTCGCTGCGGCTCGGGACGGTGAGCCGCGTTGGCAGTTTGTAGGTCACGCTCGGCCCGTCGCCCGCGGCCCCTTCCGGCGCGGCGGCGGCCGCGGTCAGCTCCTCTTTCGTGGCGAACAGGTCGCGGAACTGCTCCAGCGCGGCGGCATTGTTCGCCAGGTCGTTGGCCTTCTGCTCGTTCTTCTCGCGGTAGTTGTCGGCCACCTGCGAGCGAAGGTTTTTGGACAGCTTGTCAAGGTCCTTGGCGTACTCGGTCGCGCTGGGCATCCCGCCGGGGCCGCCGCCGGCGCTCGCACCGGGTGCCACGGGCTTGGCGGGCGGCACCGGGACGCCGGTTGAAGGGTCTACGGCCGCCGCCGCGACGGTACCGACCGGGCTCACGTTGACCGCCAGCGCCTTCAGGTCCGGTGGCGCCGCGTTCAGGAGCGGCTGCGCGGTCGAGAGCGTGATCAGGGCGTTGGTCCAGTCCTCGCCGGTCCGCTGGTCGATCGCGGCCTGGTACTCAGCGACGACCGCGTCTTTGTCCTTGCCGGTGGCGCGGAACTTGTACTGCGGGCGCCACGACGCGCTGCCCACGAGGTAGTTCAGCTTCACCGTGCCGGCCCCGGCCTTCTTGTCGACCACGATGACGGCGTCGCGCTCGGTGCGGATCGACCCGCCGGCCCGCTCGCCCAGGAGCCGCTGCGTGAACGCGACTTTGGCCTGCACCTCGTCCAGTTGCTGCTTCACCAGGAGCTGGTCCTTCGTGCGCTTGGCCCGGTCCTCTTGCACGAACTTCGCCAGCGAGATGATCTTCTCCGGGTCGAGCTGGCCCTTGTCGGAGAGGTGCTCGAGCGACTTCGCGGTGAACCCCTCGAGCTTGTCGAGGAGCTTCAGGTTCTCGCCCATCGCCTTCATGTCGGCGTCCAGCGTTTGCGCCTTGGCCTGGAGGGTCTTGATTTCGGTTTCGAGCTTCCGCACCTCCTCGCGGGTGTCCTCGGCGATGGAGCGGGTGCGGAACCGGACGCTCAGGACGCGGTTGTTGTCGTTCCCCTCGGCGTACAGCGAGCTCTGCATGGTGAGCGGGGGCATCGGCGAAACGACCAGTTCCGTCAGCCCGGCGGCCTCGGGGACGCTCACCTCGCGGGTGACCAGCGCGGTGTTCGCGTACACCGTCACCGCGACGACCTTGCTCGTCGCGGGCTTCACGCGGTCCTGGTCTTGCGCGCCGGTGCGCGCGGCCGACGCAGACAGCGCCAGCCCGAGCGCGAGAACCGAAAAACGCACGAACATAGGCGTCCAACTCCCGAGAGGGAAATGTGAGGCAGCGAGAGCCGTCGGGCTCACGTTGAGCCCGACGCAAGTTTGATTCGAACGGACCGCCCGCCGGACAGGTTCGTGGTGACGGTCCGTTACCCCTTTTAGCGGTGGTCGCCGGCCATCGTGCCGGCCGGCGTGGTCCGCGGCCACACCGCGGCGTCAGCAGGCGGGTGTAGCCGCGGCCTACTCCGGCATGAAACTGCTGGAATCGTGTGTGTGGGCCGGTGGAGAACGCAGGTCGCCTACTTCTTCTCCGGGGCGATCTCGAAGCCCTTGCTCCGAGCTTGATCGCGGATCAGCGATTTGAGCGCCTCGTCCAGCGCCTTCTCGCCCTCGGTCTTGGGCATTTTGGCCAGTTCCTCGTCAACCTTCTTCTGCCGCGCGGCAGACAGGTCGCCGATCTGCTTCTTGAGCGCGTCGCGCTCCTCGGACTTCTTCTTCAGGAACGCCATGCGCTCCTCCGGCTTGATCTTCTTGAGGTCGTCGCACAGCTCCTCTTCCTTGATCTTGGTGAGGTCGAAGCCCTTCTCCTTCATGGCGTCCACGAGGTCCCAGGTGGCGTTCCGGTACAGCGCGCCGGCCTTAGTCGCGGCCCGTTCCAGGGCGACCGTCGGGGCCGCGCCCGCGCCGCCCGGGGCCAGTTTCGTTGCGTTCGCGTCCTGGGCCTTCTGGTTTTCAGCCCGGTCCTTGCCGTCTTTGCCGTAGGATACGTACGTGTTGTTCAGCGCCTCGCTCAGTTTGACGATCTTGTCGTCGAACTCGGTCTTCACGACGACCTGTTGCGCGGCCTTGTTCTGGTCGATGTTGACGTGCCGGCCGCCGGCCGATTCCGAAAACCCGGCCCAGCCCGGGATCTCGCCGTCGTGCCCGTACTTGCAGTAGATCGTGTTCACCACGACGCCGGCCTTCTTGGCCAGCGCCGCGACGTCGTCGAGCTTCACCTGCTTGTCCTGGTCGACCGGCTCGTTGCCGCACACGAAAATGAGCTTCAACGCGCCCTCCTCCGTGCTCCACTTCTGCTCGTCGAGGGCCGCCTTCGTGACCCGCGCGACGAACTCATCGCCGCCGCCGGTCCGCAGGACGTTGAGCTCCTTGTACACCTCGTCCAGGTCTTCCGTGAGGTCGGTGTGCTTCTTGACCCAGCCCTTATCGCGAGCGTAGGTGGTGGTGCCGTAGGAGTAGAGCGCGACGCGGAGCCGCGGGGCCGGCTTGATGCGGGCCAGTTCGTTCACCACGTTCCAGAGCTGGAGCTTGGCCGAGTCGATGAGGCCGTTCATGCTCCCGGACACGTCCAGACAGATGACGAGGTCGATCGGGCGCCCCTCGGCCGCCTTCACGGGTGCGGCGGGCTTGGGTTCGTCGGCGGGCAGCGGGAGCACGGCGCCGAGCACCAGCGCGGCGGCCGCGAGTGCGGTTGTGCGGAACGGGTTGAACACGGGCACCCCTCGTCAGCGGAACCGGGACATGTGCGGGCACAGTTGCCCACCCCGTCACGTCCGACGAGATTGTAAAGGGTTTCGTTTGAAGGGGGTGTAACGCTTCAGTAACGGTGCCAGCGCGGGCGTAAGAAAACGCAAGAGGCCAGAGCCGAGCGGCCCCGGCCTCGATCACCTCGCACTCGCACCCGCTTCAGAAACTATTTCTTCAGCACCTTGATCTCGACTTTGCGGAACTCGACCGGGTGGCTCTCGGCCTGCAGCGCGATGTAGCCCTCTTCGAGCAGCAGTTTCTTCTCGTCCTTGATGAGCTTCTTGGCGTCGTCGTCCTTCGGGTCGAGTTGCGGCTTCTCGTACTCCATCACCACCTTGCCCTCCACGAGGTGCTTCACGGCCCCCGAGCCGTTGACCTCGATCTCGGCGGTCACCCACACGTCCCCGTCGTAGGTTTCGGACTTCGAGTTCAAGCAGTGGGACGTGTACAGCTTCCCGCCGGACACAATGTTCGTGCCCGGGGAGCACATGTTGTTCGTGGGGCGCTTGCCCTTCCCGAGGCCGCCCAAGAACTGGGCCTCGATGGACACCGGGAACTCCTGGTCCTTGCGCATGGTCTTGGGGTCCTGGCAGTGGAACATGACCCCGCTGTTGCGGGTCGCCCACCCCGGGCCGCCCTTGCACTGCTCCCCGGTGAACCGGTACTCGACCCGCAGCCGGTAGTGCGAGAACTTGTCCTTGTAAAAGAGGTGACCGAACTGTCCGTTGAACTCTTTGTACTTGTCGTAGGCCGCCTTGATGACGCCGTTCTCGACCCGGAACGTGTCGGCGTAGTTGTCGCCGAACTCGTGCCCGGTGATCTTCGGGGTCCAGCCGTCCAGGTTCTTACCGTTGAACAGCGGGACCCACTCATCGGCCTTTGAGTCATTAGCCGCAGATGAGAGCGGCAAAGGGAGCAAAGTTGCAGTTGCGAGTGGGGCAAGAAGCAGACCCGCCCAGCACCGGTTCCACACCCTCATCGCGCACCTCCCAGATAAACGGAAGTCGAAGCCCGCCATCAGTATACGGCGCGGCCACCGCCCGGCAGTCCGGCGCCGGTCGCGAGTTCAGGCCGGTTCTTGCAACCGTGAAGAATTGAAGAGGTGTCAAAAGTTGAACTTGGCACTTATTTCTGCGCCGTAAGGATAACACCGTTGCGTAACCTGCGCGGCTTACCAGTGCGTAATTTCTCGCGTTCATCCGACGCGCCGTCGCGAGCGGTCTGGAACGCGGCTTCGGGAAAGCGAGCGGTGCAAAACAGATATGGCCCTCCAAAGCGATCACATGACCCGGCCTGCTCCCACTACGCCACCATTTGCCGATATGTAAAACCACCGCAATATCGTTTCCGCTAATACAGTGACGTTTTTTATCCATCGCTGCTTGACGCCTCCAACGAGGCGCCGGCCCGGAAGTCTACGTGCTGAACGTCGCCCAACGGCGTCCGCACCGCTCCTGTGTCCTTTGTCATTTTTCCCTGCATTCGCGACGAAGAATGCGCCCGGATGCCCGGGCATTGAGGAGTCATACTGATGTCCGTCCGTCCCCTGTGGGTGCGCAAGTTTCTGAAGCAGTGGAGCGAGCGGAAGAGGGCGAACCTCTCCAAAGGCCAGAGGGCGTCGGGGCTCGGAGTCGAGGTGCTCGAGGGGCGCGACGTGCCCGCGACGGTCACCCTGGCGTCGGGCGTCCTGACCTACGCCGCCGGTTCGGGCGTCGATAACAACATCTCGGTCACCGTTTCGGGCTCCAACTTCGTCTTCACGGACAGTGCGGAGACGATCGACACGAGCGTTTCCGGTGCAAGCGGGAGCGGCACCAATTCGGTCAGCATCCCGACCGCGAGCATAACCGGCCTCACGCTGAACCTGGGCGACGGCTCGGACACGATCAACGGCACCGGCGGGTTGGTGGTCAACACCACCAACGTCAACCTGATCGTCAACGCCCTCGACGCGCTGACGCTGGCCGGCGACGTGAACACCGGCACGGGGACGATCAGCATCCTGGCCAACCAGGACGGCGCCGGGACGCAAGGGCTGTCGCAGACCGGCGGCACCATCACGACCACGAACGCCACGGACAACGCCCTGTCGGTCACCGTCAACACGACCGCGGGCGGCACGGGCAGCGCGGCCCTCGACAGCACCGCCATCGGTTCCGGCACCACGGGCGGGCGGCTGACGGTCAACAGCAACGGCGGCAGCATTCTGTACGGCACCGCTACAGCGGCTTTGGGCACTTCGCAACAGGGCACCGTGAATGGTGGCTCGGCGCCGGCCCGGACCCTGGTGGCCCGGAGCTACACGTTCACCGCTACCGGCGCCGGCAGCATCGGCACCACCACCCGCCCGATCCAGTCTCTCACCCCCAATGACGGCACTCAGATAGCCCTGACCGCCGGCACCGGCGGCATTTACTGGACCGACTGGAACAAAGATCTCACCGTCGCCCAGGCGCTGGCCGCCGGCGGCGATATCCGGATCGTCACGGCTAACGTGGGCGGTCACGACCTGACGATCGCGGGACAGGTTTTTACCGGCAACGGCAACATCTACCTCGCGGCCGACGACAACTTCGCCATGAGTGCCGGTGCCACCGTCGGCGGAACGCTCAACAGCGTGACGTTTGCGGGCCGCGTGTGGATCCAGGGCAACCGCGACCGCGGCACGGCCGGCCAGACGTTCACCATGAACGCCGACTCGTCCATCATCACGACCAGCACCACCAACAAAAGCGTCGCGCTCACCGCGCTGCGCGGCCAAGCCGATCAGGCCGTCTACATCGACTTCGAGGGCGACGCCGGCAGCCCGTCCGTGATCACGCTGGGCAACATCACCACCGGCGACGGTGGTCGCATCGTGGTCAATAGCTCGCCGCGGGCGTACCTGAGCACCGGCGCCGAAGACGCGGCCGGGCGCGTCGCCATCGCCTCCACCAGTAACCTGCTCGACGCCGGGGCAAGCGGCACGATCGAGCTGATCGGCCGAATCACCGCCACCACCGCGGCCGACGCCATCGGTACCAGCGCCGTGCCGATTCGCGTGGCCGGCGGCAGTGTGATCGTCAACAGCAACTTCGGCAACGTGTACGTGACCGGAACTGCGGCCACTGCGTTCACCTCCGCCACCGCCGCAAACCTCACAGGTCAGAGCGCGGCGGTCAACACGACACTCGCCACGGCCGTCGGTGCGTTAACCGTCGCCGGGGCCACTACCGTACCCAACGGTGGCAACCTGAACCTGAGCGGGGCCAGCGGGGTCGTCCTCGCCGCCGCGGCCACCACAACGGGAGCCGGCGCGGTGAACATCACTGGCGGTCTCACCGGCACCGGCTCCACGGCGACCGGCACCGGGGCCACCACCGTGGCCGGAGTGCTGTCCCCGGGCACCGTCGGCACCACCGGCACTCTGACCCTCAACAACCCCGCCCTCGGCGCCACCGCCACGTACACGGCCGACCTGAACACCACCACAGCCGGTACCGGCTACGACCAACTCGTTGCTACGGGCACCGTCAACCTGAGCGCGGCCCCTACACTGCGGCTCATCGTCCCAGCCACCGGGCTGAGCGTCGGTAACACGTTCACCCTGATCGACAACCGCGGTTCCGCCGCGATCAACGGCCAGTTCGCCGGTGGCACCACGGTTGTGGCCACAAACAACCCGCTCTACACCTTCACCCTGAACTACGCGGGCGGTGACGGAAACGACCTCGTTGCCACGCTCACCAACGTTGCAGCCAACGGCACGCTCGATGAAACCAACGGTGTGGTCAGCTACTTGACCGGTCCGGCCGTCAATACCGGGCTGAGCGTGAGCATTGATGGTTCGGGCAACTACGTCGTGTCCGACACCGCGACCCCGATCACCCTCACCGCCGGTGCAGTGGCCGCGGGGTGGTCCGTGAACGCGAGCGGCGTCGCCACCCGCGCCACCGCCGGGGTCACGGGACTGGTGTTCAACCTCGGCGACGGCACTGATCAGGTGGCCGGCATCAACGCCGGTACCGCGAACGTCACCCTGAACGGGTCCGGGGCGCAAGCGCTCACCGGCGTCGTCACGACCACCGGGTCGATAACGGTCAACACCACCGGCGCGATCACCGCTACCGCAACCGGCCGGCTCGCCGCGCCGACCGTCAACCTGACGGGGTCCGGCATTGGCACCGCGGCCGCGCCGGTGCAGACCACCGCCACGACCATCGTGGCGACGGCGGGGCCGGGTGGGGCGTTCCTCGCCGAGTCCGACGGGGCCAGTGTGACGGCCAGCGCCACCGGCACGGGGGACATCAGGGTCGTCAACGCCACCGGCACGTTGACCATTGCCGGGGCCACCACAACGGTTAGTGGCAACATCACCCTGACCAGCGGCGACGCGCTCGTGCTCAGCGCGAACGTGAACGCGGGCAGCGGCACCGTCACGCTGGCGGCTAATACGGACGGGGCGGGCACCGAGGGGCTGAGTCAAACGGCCGGCACCGTCACCACCACGAACGCAACCGACGCGGCCCTCGTCGTCACCGTGAACACGGCGGCCGGCGGAACCGGGGATGCGAGCATCGACAGCGCGGCGGTCGGCAGCGGCACGGCCGGCGGCCGATTGAGCGTGAACTCGAACGGCGGGAGCATCCTGTACGCCGGCACCGGCGCCCTGAGCGACTCCCAGCGCGGGATCGTGAACGGTGGCACCGCACCGGGCCGCACCCTGGTCGCCCGAAGTTACGTGTTCACGGCCACCGGCGCCGGTTCCGTCGGGACCGACGCCCGTCCGATTCAGACCGCGATGCCGAACGAGAGCACCAGCGTCAGCATCTCGGCCGGATCCGGCGGCATCTACATGACCGACTGGAACGGGGACGTGCTGTTGAGCCAGGCCGTGGCCACCGGCGCGGGCAACATCCGGGTGGCGACCGGTAACGCGACGGGGCACAACCTGATCGTGGACGGCCCGGTCAGTACCGGCAGCGGTAGCATCTTCCTCGGCTCTGACGACGACCTGACCGTGAACGCGGGCGTCACCATCGGCGGCGCCGGGTTCAGCGGAACCGTGTGGCTGTCCGCGAACCGCGACCGCGCGACCAACGGCCAGTCCATCACGTTCGCCCCGACCGCCTCGATCGTGACCTCGAGCACGGCGAACCAGGATGTGGCAGTCGCCAACCGCAACCTGACCACGCAGGCCGTGTACATGGAGATCGGGGGCGGCACCACCAACCCGGGCAACATTCAGGTGGGCAACATCACCACCGGCGACGGCGGGCGGGTGGTGCTCAACGGCAGCAACCTGGCCGATCCGACCCAGACCGGCCTCATCCGGATGGCCGCCGCGGATAACGTGCTCAACTTCGGTACCACCGGCACCCTTGACCTCCAGGTCATCGGCGCCGCCACCCTGGCTGACAACATCGGTACGGCGGCCCTCCCGATCCGGGTCGCCGGCGGAAACGTGGTGGTGCGGGACACGAACGGGAACGTTTATGTCACCGGAACCGGGGCTACCACATTCGTCGCGAACACGACCACCGGGGGCTCGCTCGCTCTGGCCACCACGGCCGGCACACTAACCGTATCCGGTGCCACCGGTGCGGCGAACGGCGGCAGCATCAACCTGAACGGAGCCGGCGGGGTTGTCCTCGCCGCCGCGGCCACCACAACGGGAGCCGGCGCGGTGAACATCACCGGCGGGCTCACCGGCACCGGCTCCACGGTGACCGGCAGCGGGGCCACCACCGTGGCCGGAGTGCTGTCCCCGGGCACCGTCGGCACCACCGGCACCCTGACCCTCAACAACCCCACCCTTGACCCGACCGCTACCTACACGGTCGATCTGAACACCACCACCGCCGGCACCGGGTACGACCAACTCGTCGCCACCGGGACCGTTAACCTGAACGGGGCCACACTTGCCGTGTCGGCCGCGCCGAACTTCCAGGTCGGCGACACCTTCACAATCGTGTCGAACACCGGCACGGACGCGGTGACCGGCACCTTCGCCTCGGGGGCGACGCTGACCGCCGGTAAGTACGTGTTCACGATCAACTACGCCGGAGGCGACGGCAACGATGTCGTGCTCACGGTCAGCCAGATCATCAACGCCGCTCCGGTCAACACGCTCCCGGCCGGGCCGCTGACCGTGGCCGAAGACGGGACGCTGGCCGTGACCGGCGTGTCGGTCAGCGACATCGACGCCGGGACGGCCGCCGTTGTCGTGACGCTGAGCGTTGCGCACGGCACGCTCGCGACCGACGCCACCACCAACGTCACCGCCACCGGCACCGGTACAGCCACGCTGACGTTGACCGGCACCATCGCCAACCTGAACACCGCCCTGGCCACGCTCCGTTACACCCCGGCGGCCAACTACTTCGGCAGCGACACGCTGACGGTCACGACGAACGACCAGGGCAACACCGGCAACGACGGGCCGAAGACCGACACCGACACGGTGAACATCACCGTCACCGAGGTGAACGACGCCCCCACCGCGGCCGATGACACGCTGCCGAGCGTCGCGGAAGACAGCGCGCCGCTGACGATCCCGTTCGGCACCCTGACCGGCAACGACTCCCAGGGGCCGGCCAACGAGTCGGCGCAGAGCCTGACCGTTACTGCCGTCGGCAACGCCGTCGGCGGCAGCGTGGCCATCGTTGGCGGAGCGGTGGTCTTCACCCCCGCGGCCAACTTCAGCGGCACGGCCAGTTTCACCTACACCGTGACCGACAACGGAACCACCAACGGAGCCGCCGACCCGAAAACCAGCACCGGCACCGTAACCTTCACCATCACGGCGGTCGCCGACACGCCCAGCGTGACTGGCGCGACCACCAGCGCGGGGGTCCAAACCACCGGCGGGTTGGTCATTAGCCGCAACGGGGCGGACGGCGCCGAAGTCTCCTACTTCAAGATCACCGGGATCACCAACGGTACCCTGTTCCTGAGCGACGGTGTCACGCCTGTCGCCGAAGGCTCGTTCATCACCGCCGTGCAAGGCGGCGCGGGCCTCAAGTTCACCCCGGCCACCAACTTCACCGGCACCGGCTCGTTCCAGGTGCAGGCCTCGACCGGCGCCACCAACACCGGGCTCGGCGGGGACGTGGTCACCGCAACCATCACCGTCACCGCAGCTAACCTGCCGACCGTCACCGCCACCGGCGGCAACGTTCATTACACCGAAGACGACCCGGCCACCACTCTGTTCACCGGCGTCACGGTGAGCGCGGGTGCCGGGTTGAACATCGACCAGATCGTGCTGACGGTCCAGTTCGCGGCCGACCCGGGCTTCGACCTCTTGCGCATCGACGGCACCGAATTCGTTCTGACCGACGGCACCACCGGCACCACCGCCGGTAGCGGCCTGAGCGTGAGCGTGCAGAACAACGGGATCGCAACGATCACGATCACCAAGACCGGCGGCATCTCCGCATCCGCCGCGGCGGATCTCCTGAACAGCCTCGCGTACCGGAACTCGTCCCAGCGCCCGACCTCCGGGCACTTCTTTGATGTCAAGATCGTGAGCGTTCGTGACACCGGCGGAGCCACATCGGCCGCCGCCCCGGTTCTCACAACCGTTCACGTAGATGGGGTGAACGACGCACCGGTGCTAACGAGCAGCAACGACTTCACCCCGATCGCCGAGGACCTCACCAGCAACAGCGGCGTGCCGATCGCGGCCCTCCTGGCCGGCCACGTGAACGATGTCGACGAGCCGGGCACGATCCGGGGCCTCGCGCTGACAGGCACCAACACCGCCAACGGGACCTGGGAGTACACCGCCGACGGCAGCGGCCTCAACTGGCTCCCGGTCGGCACCGTCAGCCAATCCCAGGCGCTGCTACTGAACGCCGACCCGAGCACCCGCCTGCGGTTCGTCCCCAACGCGAACTTCAACGGCACCGTGACCGCGGGCGTCACGTTCCGGGCGTGGGACCAGACGACCGGCGTCATCGGCACCAAGGTCGATGTTTCCGCGGCGGGGGGAACGACCGCCTTCAGTGCGGCAACCGGCACCTCGGCGATCACGGTGACGCCGGTCAACGACGCGCCGGTGAACACCGTTCCGAGCACACCGCGGACCGCGCTCACGAACGGCACCGTCGCGGTGACCGGCGTCAGCATCGCGGACATCGACGCCGGAACGGGTTCGGTCTCGGTGACCTTTAGCGCCGGCGCGGGCACGTTCGCGGCGAGCGCGGGTGGCGGGGTCACCGTCGCCGGCAGCGGCACCGGTGCGATCACCCTGTCCGGCACCGTCGCGAACACCAACGCGCTTTTGGCCGGTGGCGCCCTGACCTACACCGCCCCGGCGGTTAGCGGGGGCGTCGCCGTCACGGTGGTGACCAACGACCACGGCAACTCGGGCGCGGGCGGCGAGTTGACCGACACCGACACGTTCACCATCAACGTGTCCGCCCGGCCCACGGTGGCGCTCCTCGTCTCCTGGGAAACGATCTCCGAAATCGGGGGCGTGACCACACTGACCGCGTACCTGTCCGCCCCCACGGACGTTGACGTGGCTGTCACGCTGAAGTACGCCGGCACGGCGACGCTCGGCGCCGACTTCACCGCGCCGACCACGATCCTCATCCCGGCCGGCCAAATCAGCGGCAGCATTACCATCGCTGCGACCGCCGACGGGGTTATTGAGGGGCGCGAGACGATCGACATCACCATCGACTCGGCGACCGTTGCCACGGTGTCCGCCAACCCGGTGACCGTAAACATCCTCGACGACTCGCCCCAAAACCAGGCTCCGGTACACACCCTTCCCGGAAGCCTCACCACCGACGAGGACGTGCCGGTCGCGTTCACCGGGACGAACGCGATCCGCGTGACCGATCCGGACAACAGCCCGGGCGCGCTGACCACGGTCGTCTCGATCGCTCCCGACAAGGGGACCCTCACCGCCACCGGGGCCGGCGTCACCGGGAGCGGCACGGCGACGCTCACCTTCACCGGCACGGCCGCGCAAATTAACGCCGCGCTGGCGACCCTGGTTTACACCCCGACGCCCGACGGGAACGACACCACGTTCGACGGCGCGACGACGATCCGGATCGTCACCACCGACTCGCGCGGCGGCTCCGCGGAGGACGCGGTCGTCGTCAGCGTGCTCCCGGTGAACGACCCTCCGACCTTTACGATCGGAGCCGACCAGACGGTTAACGAGGACGCGGGCGCGCAGACGGTAAATGGGTTCGCCACCGGGTTCGCCCCGGGCGGCGGCGAGGTGGGCCAGACCGCCGCGTCGTACACCGTCACCGTAACCGCCACCACCGGGAACTTGGCGTTCGCCGTAGCCCCGGCGGTCGGCGCCGACGGCACGCTGACGTACACCGTCGCACCGAACACCAACGGCACGGCCACGGTCGCGGTGACCGTCACGGACAGCGGCGGGGCCATGAGCGCGCCACGGACCTTTACCATCACCGTGAACGCGGTGAACGACGCGCCGAGCCTCACGCTCGCCGGTAACGTGACCGCCGCGGCGTCGCCCAACACGGCCGGCATGGGGCTGGGTGGGACGTACATCCAGCGGAACTTCGCCACGTTCGCCCCGGGCGGCGGGAGCGACGAGCAAGGGCAAACGCCCGCGTCGTACAATCTGACCAGCAACCGGCCAGACGCGTTCGTCGCGCCCCCGACGATCGACGGTAACGGCACCCTCATGTTCACCCTGGTGAACGGCTTCGCCGGCGTGATCTCGGTGACCGTCACCGTGACGGACAGCGGCGGCACCGCCAACGGTGGCGTCGCCACCAGTTCCGCGCAAACGTTCACGATCTCGGTCAGCGAGCTGGAAAGCCCGCAGTCGCCCCCCGTCCCGCCGGCACCGGGCGGTAACGCGACCGGTGCCCAGTACATCGCCATCGGAACCGAGGCGGGCACGCTCGGCACGGTTCGGGTGCTGTCGGCGATCAACCGCATCCCGGTCCGCGACATCGTCCCGTTCCAGGGGTACAACGGGGGCCTCCGGGTCGCCCTCGGCGACGTGAACGGCGACGGCCGTGAGGACCTCATCGTCGGCACCGCCAGCGCCAGCTCGCACGTGAAGGTGTTCGACATCGTCACCGGGGCCGAGTTGCACTCGTTCCTCGCGTTCCCCGGCTTCACCGGGGGCGTGGATGTCGCCGCGGGCGACGTGACCGGGGACGGCAAGAGCGACATTATCGTGGGCGCCGGGGCCGGAGCTGCGGGCGGGCACGTGAAGGTGTTCGACGGCGCCACCGGGGCCGAGTTGCGGTCGTTCCTCGCGTTCCCCGGCTTCACCGGCGGGGTGAAGGTGGGCGCGGGCGACCTGACCGGCGACGGCAAGGCGGAGGTCGTGGTGCTGGCCGGCCCGGGCGGGAACGGGCACATCAAGGCGTTCGACGGGGTCACCGGCGCGGCAGTCACCTCGTTCCTCGGCTACACGGGGTACGCGGGCGAGGTCGACCTGGCGGTCGGCGACGCCGACGGGAACGGCCTCGACGAGATCGTTACGGCGGCTCAGAACCCCACCAGCGGCACGCACATCAAGGCCTTCGACAAGGACGCCCGGGCGGTGCGCAGCTTCTTCGCCCCGCTCCCGGGGGACCCGCTCCAGCGGAGCGACCAGTTCCCCGCCCTGCCCCCGGGCACCACGGCCCGCATCGCGATCGCCGATTTCACCGGCGACAACGTTGCGGACTACCTGCTCGGCAGCCCGCCCGGCGCGGGCGCGAGCTGGGTGCTGCTCCTCAACGGGGCCAGCGGGGCCGTGGTGGAGAACCGGCACGCGTTCGACCCGACCTACGGCCTCGGCGTCTACGTCGATATGTAACCGGAGCCGAGACGGGGTTGCGGGAGCGGGGGGGGGGGCCACCCCCACCCCCCCCCCCC
>NZ_JAXBLV010000232.1:0-33471 GCF_034097035.1 Gemmata algarum | reverse complement strand
CGGACGAAGCGGGTGCGTGCGTGCTCTTCGATACCCGCGGAGCAGCACACACTCACTACGGTAGGCGGGCCAGAGGCCCGCGCTCCAATGCCAGTTCTTCTGGGGCGCGGGCCGGAGGCCCGCCGGACGAAGCGGGTGCGTGCGTGCTCCTCGATACCCGCGGAGCGGCACACACTCACTACGGTAGGCGCGCCGGAGGCCCGCGCCCCAGCGCCTCGTTGTGCGGTGCTCTTGGTCCGGGCGGGTGTAACGGGGGTTACAGTGCGGCGCCAACGGGTGGCAACCGACTGGTCGCCGACGGGACATCCGCTACCAATCCGCTACCCATTCGCTGGCTGCCCGCTGGGGTGCCGCTACCACGAAATGCACGTCCCTTTCCGGCGTCGTAACCTGGGCGACGGCCGACTTCAGGCCCGGTGCCATCTGGATAATGGTGGCGTAGCGTCGGGCACAATCCGTCCGCGCGCCGATCGTTTCACGCGGCGGGGAGTGTATATGTCTCGTTCAGCGCGCGGCGGCTTGAGCCTCGTCGAGGTGCTCGTCGCGATCGCCATCGTTGCGATCCTGATCGGCCTGCTTCTGCCGGCGACCCGCCGCGTGCAGGGGGCTGCCGCACGCATGAAGTGCCAGAATAACCTCAAGCAGTTGATGCTGGGGCTGCACAATGCCCACGACGCCAGCAGTTCTGTCGCGATGCTGCCGTGGGCCAAACGCCGGATCGAGCAGTCGTTCCCGCCGGGATGTTTTGGACCAGGAGCGGTACCCGAAGAGCGCCTCAGTTGGATGGTGGCCTTACTGCCGTATCTGGAACAGGAATCATTGTACCGCCAGTTCGATCGCGAGAAGGGGTACGCCGCCGCTCCCTCAGCGGGTCAGACTTCGGTGAGTACGTTCATCTGCCCCGCATCGCAGGAAGTAGCGACGACGGCCGGGTTGACCAACTACGTCGCGATGGCCGGGCTCGGTTCCGATGCCGCCTCGCGACCGGCGGGCGCCGCGGGCAACGGGTTCATGGGGTACGACCGCGTCACTCCGATCTCGATGATTAAAGATGGCACCTCGAACACCATCGCGCTGACGGAAACGCGCATCGGCCTCGGGCCGTGGGCGCGGGGCGGTACGTCGAACCTTCGCGGGTTCGAGTCTGCCGAATTCTTGAACCACGCAGAAGGGCGTTCCCGTTCGAGCGTGCCCAACGGTGCGAATGTCGGGATGGCTGACGGCTCGGTCCGGTTTATTGGGTCCGGGACCGATCCGAAGAAGCTGGCCGCCGCAATCACCATCGCTGGCGGAGAGACGATCGAACTGGATTGAGTGTCGCCGTGCGATACCACATTCTCACGACGGCCCTTCGCTGGCTCGCGGTCGCGCTGATTTTGCGGGTGTTGGTCACGATTTTGGCCAACTACCCCGACTACTTCCCGCCCAACTTCGACGCCCTCTTCCTGCTGGGTCGTGAGGAGACGTTTACCGGCGCTTATCGGGTGGCGTTTTACGTCCACATCTTCTCCGCGCCGGTGGTGCTGCTCGGCGGGCTGATTTTGCTGAGCGAACACGTGCGCCGACGGTACGGCGGGTTGCATCGTGTGTTGGGTCGGCTTCAGGTGCTTGTGCTGCTGACGCTGATGTTGCCGAGCAGTGCGGTGATGGCCCAGCACGCTTTCGGTGGCTGGTGGGCGGGTTTGAGCTTCTTCGTGCTGTCGGCTCTGACCGCACTGTGTGCCGTTGCGGGTGTGATGGCCGCGCGCCGCGGCCGTTACGACCGGCACCGCCGCTGGATGCTCCGCTGCTTCGTGCTGATGTGCTCGGCGGTGGTTCTTCGGCTGATCTCGGGGGCGGCGGGGCTGATCGGGGTGCCGAGCCCCGAAGGCGCGTACATAGTTGCGGCGTGGAGTAGTTGGGTCGTTCCGCTCGTGCTCTACGAGATTGCGGAGCGGTTGGTCAGACGAGGTTCGGTGTTCACAACGGGTCCGATGGCGGGAACATGGACCGCAGCAGCCGCGCCGAGAGGTCGAACTCGGGGGTGAAGCCGAGTTCCACGTTCGCCACCGTGCTCACCCGGATGTGCATCGACTTCACCGGGCCGATCGGCTGGCCGTCGATGAACCCGCGGATCGGCCGCTTGCCGTTGAAGTCCAGCGTGGTGAACGACACGTGTGCCGTTTCCGGGAGCGCCACCGGCTTCCAGAACCGCGGCCGGAACACGTTCGACCCCGCCAGCGTGAACACCGGAGCCGTTAACGGAACCGAGGTCGCCCCCATCGCACGCGCATACGCACTCGAACCGGCCGGCGTGGCGACCAACAGGCCGTCGCCCACCACCCGCGGCACCTGGGTGTGTCCGTCCACGTCGATTTTGAGCCACGCCGCCTGTCCGCTGTCGCGCTCCACCCACGCGTCCGCGAACGCCAGCGACTGCACCCGCTTGCCGTCCGGGAGTTCGGCGTCCACGCGCATCATCGGCATGCGGTACAGCACGATTTCCGTATTTTCCAGCGACGGCGGCAGTCGCTCGTTCATCAGGAACCCGAGCGTGCCCGCGTTCAGCCCCAGGAACGGCAACCGCAGCCGCCAGTGGTCGCGGATCGCCTGGAGCATCGTCCCGTCGCCGCCGAGCACGAGGATGTGCGTCGGGTCGGGGGATTCGAGGTGTCGGAACGGTTCCGCCGCCCGCAGCGCCTTCTCGCTCCGGTCCGCGGCCACGATCTTCAGCCGCGGCCCGCTCAGGTGGACGCGGGTCTCGCGCGGGATCGTCAGCCCCGTGAACAGGTGGTACCGCCGGATGTACTCGTCCACCTGTTCCGAAACGTCGGGGCGGGCGTTCCCGTGCTGGAACACCCGCAGCCGGATGTCGGCGGTCGCGATGTGCCCGTCGACCGCGAGGAGCTGGCACTTCGGCGGCAGGTCGTCGTCGTCGGGGGCGGCCCCGGGGGGGTGCAGCACCACGAACCGGCGCGTCGCCCAGGCGTCGAGCCCGAGTTCCCACTTGTTGTGGATGGCCGACTCGCTCGCCCGCCCGCCGGTGACGAACTCGGCCGGAACCACGTGCCACAACTCGCCGCGGTCGCCTAACAGGTCGTCGAGCGAGAAGTGGGGGGTGAACGTGGCGTCGTCGAGGTCGGAGAGGTCGACCGTGACGCCGGGGACGTCCTTGAACGCGAGGTCCGTGAGGATCGCGCGGTGGACCGGCTTGGCGTGCTCCACCTCTGGGCCGTCGCACCGCGGGCCGGACGGCCGCACGATCACCTCGTCGAACCCCTTCTCGCGGAGCAACTCGACCACCTTGCGGTGGTACGTGGTGGGCGGGTCGAAGCTGCCCGTGAACACGGCCACCTTGCGCGTGGGCTTCGCCCGCGCGGCCGGCCGGTCCACGTGGCGGCGGGCCGTTCGGGCCAGCACCGCCGCCGCCGCGTCGAGCGCCGGGAGCGCGAGGAGCGCGCCGAGCCCGTCGGGGGAACCCCTCCCCTCGATCACACGCGCCGCGGCGCCTGGCGCGACCCGCTCGGCCACGTGCGCCCCGGCCCGCGCCGGGGCACCGGCCGCCAGCACCGTCAGCCCCAACTCGCTCGCTTTCGCGACGAGCCCCGCGAGCGCCGCGACGTCCGACCCGCCGACGGCCCCGAACACGCCCATCGGGTCGTCGGCCGGCTCGTGGAGCGCGAGCACGCGTTCCGCCACGACCGCGCTGTCGGCGCCGATGGCGTCCGCGGCGAGCACCCGGACACCGGCCGCGTGGGCCAGTTCGGCTTCTTTCTGGCCGGCGGCGAACGCGGCCCGGAACTCGTCGGCGGTGAGCGCCGGCCCGGCCCCGGCGTCGCCCGACCCGGAGCGCGTCTTCCGGCACCGGTACCGCGGCGATTCCGCCAGCCCGTCGCACCACGTGCCGACGTCCACCACGATCAGCTCGGTGCCGGTCGCCTTCGCGAGAACGGCCGTCGCCGAGGCGCCGGAGGTGAGGTCATGAATCGCGTCGCTCACCCGGCTTTCGGCGTCGGGGCCGTGGTCCGCGGCGAACAGCACCAGCCGCCGCGGGCCGCCGGTCGGGCGGAGCGTACCCTGGGCGCGGCACAGTTGCTCCGCGATTGCCATCAGCTCGCCGAGCCCGCCCTCGGGGGCGGCCAGCGCGGCGATGTGATCGCGGATCTCGTTCGGCGTCGGGTTCGACATGCGGCGGCACCGTGCGGAAACGGAACACGCCCGATTGTATTCAGAGATGCGGCAACGCCGAACGCGCCGGCGCGGGCCGGGACCGGGGCCCCGGCCGCGCCGCTGCGGCGGGCGCTACTCTTCCAGCTTGGCCTTGAGTGTCAGCTTCTTGCCCTTGCGGTCCACGACGATGTCGATCGTGGTGCCGATCTTCTGGGCGCTCATCGCGGTCATGTACGCGCCGACGTTCGGCGTCGGCTTGCCGGCCACCTCGACGATGATGTCGCCGTCCTTCAGCCCGGTCTTCTCGGCCACCCCGCCGGGGGTCACGCCTTCGAGGCGCATGCCTTCCCCTTCGTACATGTAGTCGGGCCGCACGCCGAGCCGCGGCCCCTGCGGGCCGCGCGGCGCCTCGGTCGGGTCGCGCCACGGGTCGCTCACGACCTGGAACTTCGGCGCCGCGCTCCGCGTCGTCAGATCGTCGGCGAGGGACTGGGCGAAGTCCGCCGTCTTCTTCAGCCCCTCAATGTTGATCCGCTCGGGCACGTCGGTCGGCCGGTGGTACTCGCCGTGCGTGCCGGTGTAGAGGAACAGCACCGGAACCTTCTTCCGGTAGAACGAGTCGTGGTCGCTCGGACCGGTCCCGGCCTTCTGCGCGCTCACCCGGAAGTCCGACTTCGCGCTCACCCGGTCCACGAGTTTGTCGAGCCCGGTGCCGGTGCCGGTGCCGTACACGACGAGGCGATCCTTCTTGCCGAACAGCCCGAGCCAGTCGGCGCTGACCGGCTGCGTGCGGCCGATCATGTCCATGTTGATCATCGCCACCGTCTTGTCGAGCGGGAACAGCGGCTCCTTGCAGTAATGGATGGAGCCGTACAGCCCGCGCTCCTCGGCGGTGAACGCGACGAACACCAGCCGCCGCCCCTGGCGGTTCTTGGCCGCGCCGTACCGGCGGGCCAGTTCCATCAGGCCCGTGGTGCCGCTCGCATTGTCGTCGGCCCCGTAGTGGATCTTTCCCTTCCCGTCCTTGGCGAGGCTGCCCCAGGAGCCGTACCCGACATGGTCGTAGTGCGCGCCGATCACCACCGTTTCGTCCTTCAGCGGCCCGGAGCCCTCCAGCACGCCGACGATGTTCTTCACTTTCAGGTCGGTGCGCTCCACCGTTACCTCGGCGCGGGCGGTCCAGTTGGCGACGGCGAACGAGCGCGGCTTCAGGTCACCGCCGATGGCCGTTTCGAGTTCGGTCAGCGACTTCCACGGCCCGCCGGCGAGCACCTCATCGATGACCGCCCGCTTGACCATCACGACCGGGATGGTCGCGGGGGTGGTGCCGGTCGCGTGGAGAGGGTAAGGCGCGAGGGCGTCGGTCTTCCCGGCGGCCCCGGCGTCGTTAACCATGATGACGCCAGCGGCCTTGTTCGCCTGTGCCAGCTCGATCTTGGTGGCGAACGCGGCGTGCGTGCTGTCCTCGCCGTCGGGCACCGTCGTGTCGAACCGCTTGTCACCCTTTTCGTTGTAACGGGGCGTGCGGCGCAGGATCACGACGAACTTTCCTTCAACGTTCTGGCCGGCGTAGTCGTCGTACTTGAGGTCAGGGGCGCTGATCCCGTACCCGACGAACACGAGGCCCGCGTCGGCCTTGCTCGTGGGGCTGAAGCCCATCGCCGTGAAGTCGGTGTTGAGCTTCAGTTCCTTCTTCGCGTCGTTCGGGCCGGCGATCGTGAGCGAAGTGGGTTTGGAGAGCTTCGCCGACATGGTGACGGTGAACGGCTGGAAGTACGACCCGTCCTTCATGGCCGGCTTCAGGCCGGCGGCCTTGAACGTCGCGGCGACGTAGTCCGCGGCCTTCTCGATGCCCTTGGTGTCGATCCCGCGCCCCTCGCACTCCGGGCTCGCGAGGAAGAAGATGTCCTTGCGCATCCGCTCGAGGATCGGGTTGTCGAGCGGCTTCTGGGCTTGGGCGCTATGCACGAGCGCGAGCATCGCGGTCAGTGCGACGGCCCCCGCGAGCGGGCGGAGCAGGGAAGACATACCGTGTGATCCTTCAATGAAAGAGCGGGCGTGTTCGGTGCGTTCGGGAGAGGGATTTCTGGGCGCTATTATGCGGCACCGGCGCAACTCCGGGCAAGTGCCTGCGTCTCCCGAAGGTGGCGGCGTGCGCGGGGCGAAGAAAACGCGAAAGAAAATCCGGAACCGCGCGAACCCGCCCTTAGGGCCGGTGTCTGAGAGGAGTACCTGCACCGGGGTTCTCCGGTGGCGGGTGCTTCGTTAGAAATGGAAACTGGGAAAAGTGGTAAGAGTCGGTTGCCAAACGGTTGCGGGGCTGTTAATCTTACAGACCGTAACCGGTGACCCCGGCTCATGTTCTTTTCCCAAACCCTGAACCCTTAATTTCCTCTAACCGTCCGAGATGACTTCTTAATTCATCCTTGGGTGCGGCGCTCAACCGACACCCCAACGTCCGACGGAGGTGTGCGATGGCCCTGAACAACCTGAAGACCCTGACGACGAGCACCGCGATTGTGGCCAGCGTGAAGCTGACCGCGACGGCGGCCGATCGCCTCGGTCTGGGGTTCGCGGCACAAGCCTATCCGTTGGACAACCTGTCCCCCAATCCGGCCTCCGAACAGGACCGGTCACGGCAGGAACAGTCCGCGGAGCAGATGCGAAAGCAACTGCACGAGGGCGTTCCGGCTGTACCCCCGGTACCGAAGACGGTCGGATGTCTACCCCCTGGTACCCGTGCCGTCGTCTCGTGGCCAACAGCCGCGAAACCGAGCCGGATCCACTGGGCCACAGTAAGCGTCGGCAGAACCCGAATTAGCCGCGACTGCCAATCGCCGGCTCGGGTCTGCGACAAACAGAGCTTACTGAGGCAAGTGGCCCCGGCGGCGACCGCCGGAAAGTGAGGTGGCTCCTGGCTTAAACGCAATTTCGATTCGGATTGACCCCGAGAGCCGGCCCATCGGCTCGGATGCACAACCGTAGTCGCAGTGCGTTTTGGCGCTGAGCCACAACACAACCAGAAGTCCGAACTTAACACGCTGGTCCCGGAACGGGTGCGAGTGAGACCTGTCGGGTCGCACGGTGCGCCGGTGACACGAGGCAGACGAAGGCCCGCGCCTTCAGTCGCTTCGTGGACCTCACCGCCGCATGTGACCTCCCACGGTCGATCGCTCACCCGTTCTGAGGATGAAAAGCCGCCGAGCTTTCGAGCGTGATCGACCGACGATGCGTCGCGCCGGTGTCCCTTTGATGCGCAAAGGGGCGGCGCCCGTGCAGCTGCGTAGCTTCTGCTGCGCCGGCCGTTCGGGCCACAGGTGCGGGTCGGGGTCACGTTTTCGGAAGCGCCCGGAACATCGGAACACGCCGGCTCCCCTTCATCTGATCCGGGGAGAGCCGCGTTCCGACGTCCGGTGTGCCGCGCCAGCGACAACGGGACAGGATCGGGGCAGGAACCCAATCATGAGCTGGACCGAAATCACTGTGCTGGTTGAGAAGGCGAAGACGGGCGACCGGGAGGCGTACGGGGAACTGGTCACCCGGTTCCAGAGCAGCGTGTACGCGATGGCGCTGGGCCGGGTGCGGGACCCGCTCGAGGCGCAGGAGCTGGCGCAGGACGTGTTCGTTCACGCGATGCGGAAGCTGCCGCAGCTCCGCGACCCGCGGTGCTTCGCCGGGTGGCTGCGGCGGATCACGGCGCGGATGGCGATCAACCGGCTGACCCGGCGCGGGCCGCTGTTCGGCACCGACCCCGAGATGCTCGACGCCGTCGAGGCGCGCACCCGGACCGCCGAAGAGCAGTTCGCGGTCGGCGAGGCGGTGGAGCAGCTCAAGGGGGCGCTGAGCGAGTTGAAGCCGTTGGACCGGCAGACGCTCGAAGCGTTCTACATCCGCGGTCGGAGCCTGAAGCAGATCGCGAAGGAGTTCGCGGTCCCGACGGGCACCGTGAAGCGGCGGTTGCACGTCGCCCGGCAGCGCCTCAAGGAGGTGCTGGAAGAGATCGACCCGACCCTGGCCGAGAAGTTCGCCGGTGTCGAGGACGAGGTCGAGGCGGTCGGCGTCTGAGTGTCGCGTTCCGATCCTGAAGTAGCGGGCCGGGCGCCGGTGGTTTTCACCACCGGCGCCCCGGCCCGCGTCATTTTCGGCCACTGACATCAGCCGATCGGCGGCGGGTTGCGCTCGACGAACCCGCGCTGGTGCCAGTACGGGTACGGCAGCGTTACCGCGCTCGCCTCGTCCAGTCGCTTCACCTGGTCGGGCGTGAGGTTCCAACCCACCGCGCCGAGGTTGTCGCGCAACTGCTGCTCGTCGCGGGCGCCGATGATGACCGTCGAAACGGTGGGCCGTTGGAGCAGCCAGTTGAGCGCGATTTGCGGCACCGTTTTGCCGGTCTCCTTCGCGACCGCGTCGATTGCGTCGACCACCTTGTAAACGTACTCGTCGGTGAGCGGCGGCCCCTTCTCGTTGCTCAACTGCGAGTTCAGCCGGCTCGTCTTCGGCAGCGGTTGCCCGCGGCGCATTTTGCCCGTGAGCCGGCCCCACCCAAGGGGACTCCACACCACCGCGCCCACGCCCTGGTCGAGCCCGAGTGGCATCAGCTCCCACTCGTAGTCGCGCCCGACCAGCGAGTAGTACGCCTGGTGGGCGACGTACCGCGACCAGCCGTAGTAGTCGGAGGTGAGGAGCGACTTCGTCAGGTGCCAGCCGGAGAAGTTCGAGCAGCCGATGTAGCGGACCTTGCCGGCCTTCACGAGGTCGTCGAGCGCGGACAGCGTCTCCTCGACCGGCGTGGTCGCGTCGAACCCGTGCATCTGGTACAGGTCGATGTAGTCGGTGCCGAGTCGCTTGAGTTGCGCCTCGCACGACCGGATCAGATGGAACCGCGACGAGCCGACGTTGTTTGGGCCGTCGCCGAATCGGAACGTGGCCTTCGTGGAGATGAGGACTTTGTCGCGCCGCCCCTTGATTGCGGCGCCGAGCACCTCTTCGGCCAGCCCGCCCGAGTAGATGTCGGCCGAATCGAACATGGTGACGCCGGCGTCGAGGCACACGTCCACGAGCTTCGACGCGCCGGCGGCGTCGGTGCTGCCCCACGCCTTGAAGAACTCGTTGCCGCCGCCGAACGTGCCGGTGCCCATGCTCAGAACCGGCACCTTGAACCCGGACCTGCCAAGCTGACGGTATTCCATTCTGCGTCCTCAACGGGGTTTAAGGTGGTGGTTATACTATGCTGGCCCGTACTGCCTTACGAACACGCGACGCCGGGACGGGATGAACCCGACCCGGCGCGCGTTCGGCGTTAACTTCTTAACCTGGGGCGCGGAGCACTCACGGTACCGCGACGGCCGCGAAGAACTTCGCGAATGCGAAACCGCGACCCGAGCGGTAGCTCCAGACCGCCTTCGCGAAGTTCTTCGCGGCCGTGAAAGCGGTGCTGAAGCCGTGCCCCCCGAGTAGGACGTCGAGGAAACAGCCCGGCTGACACAACATCAGCCTGTCGCAGAGCTACGAGCTAAACGCTGAAGCCGAGTCCGCGCATCGTGCCGTTTTTCACTTCACGCCGCGAGTGGTTCCGTTCAAAGTGTGGTTGCGGCCCGTTACTCCCCTTCGGAGCCCCGACATGCTCTCCCGCTCGTGTTTTGTGGCCCTGTTCGTTCTTGTCGTCGCGGTGCCGCTCGCCAGGGCCGAAGAGCCGACGGCAAAAGTGGTGAAATCGCACGGGTATTCGGAAGCGATCGAACTTGGGCTCGGCAAGACGCGGGCGGTGTTGTGCCCGCAGGCCGGTGGCCGCGTGCTGGAGTTCTCGGCCGGCGGCGTCGATGCGATGTACTTTGACGAGGCCGAGAAGGGTTGGCAACCGGGACGAACGATCCCGATCACTGCGGGCCGGTTTGATTACGGCCCGGAACTGACCGTCCGGCCGCACCCGAAGGCGTGGGCCGGCGAGTGGAGGGCCGAGGTCACCAGGAGCAACGGTGCGAAGCTCACCAGCTCGCCCGAGGAGGCCAGCATTCAGGTGGTCCGCGAGTTCAAGCTGATCACGCACGGCCGGTTCGTCGGACTGTCGTGCTCACAGACCCTGACCAACACCTCGAAAGAGGTCCGCGAGGTGTGCCACTGGGGGCGCTCGTTTTCACCGGGCGGGGGCATTTGTGTGGTTCCGCTCGGCGACCGCCCGAGTCGGTTCCCCAGCAAATACGCGATGTACGAGGACGGCGCCGTCATCAACGTGCGCGCGAAGGACGACAACATCCGCGAGCGCGACGGGTGCCTCGAGATCCTCGCCCCGCCGCGCAAGCCCAAACTCGGGTTCGACAGCTACGCGGGCTGGCTCGCTTACGCGATGCCGAACGACACCCTGTTCGTGAAGCGGTTCAAGACGTTCCCGGACCGGGTGTACAACGAAGCCGCGGGGCTCACGCTCTCGGTGTGGTATCCGACCGGGCCGCGGATCGAACTGGAGCCGATCGGGCCGCGCGAGCGGTTGAAACCCGGCGAGTCCGCTTCATTTACGGAAGAGTGGTGGGTGCTTCCGCACCCGTTCCCCAAGAAGGGTCAGCAACTCGATCTGAAGGCGCTCGCCGAGCAGGTCGCGAAGCAAACCGCCACACCGAACTGACGCCTAGCCCGGGCCGCTCCGAAGGAATTTTATCATGCTCCGCAGCTTTTCCGTTTTCGCACTCACACTTGCGGTCTCGCTGCCCGCTAAAGCCGCACCGCCGAACGTCGTGCTGCTCGTGGGCGACGACCAGTGCTGGACCGACTACGGGTTCATGGGCCACGAACACATCAAGACCCCGCACCTCGACAAACTCGCACGCGAGTCGCTTCTCTTCAAACGAGGATACGTGCCGAGTAGCCTGTGCCGGGCCAGCCTCGCGACCATGATTACGGGCCTTTACCCGCACCAGCACAAGATCACGTCGAACGACCCGCCCCTTCCGAAGGGCCTCACCGCGGCGCAGGCGAACAAGGACGACAGTTACCTGAAGCTCCGCGCGGACATGGTGGCGCTCTTCGAGGCGTCGCCGGACCTGCCGAAGTTGCTGGGGAAAGAAGGGTACGTCAGCTTGCAGGTCGGGAAGTGGTGGGAGGGGAACGCCTGCCGGTGCGGGGGCTTCACCGAGGGCATGACGCACGGCGACCCGCTGAAGGGCGGGCGGCACGGCGACGAGGGGCTGAAGATCGGCCGGCAGGGGCTCCAACCCGTGTTCGACTTCCTCGATAAGGCCAAGAAGGACCAGAAGCCGTTCTTCGTGTGGTACGCGCCGATGATGCCGCACACGCCCCACAACCCGCCCGAGCGGCTGTTCAACAAGTACAAGGACAAGACGAAGTCCGAGTTCGTGGCGAAGTACTGGGCCATGTGCGAGTGGTTCGACGAGACCGTCGGCGACCTGCTCGGGAAGCTCGAAAAGAGCGGGCAGGCCGAAAACACGCTGGTGATCTACCTGCACGACAACGGGTGGATTCAGGACGAGATGTCCGCGAACTTCGCGCCGCGGTCGAAGCGCTCACAGTACGACGGCGGGTTGCGCACGCCGGTTTTGATCAAGTGGCCGGGGCACACGAAGCCGGGCACGAGTGACCACCTCGCGAGTTCGATCGATCTGGCGCCGACGATCTTGCGCGCGGCCGGCGCCGAACCAACCAAGGACATGCCCGGAATCGACCTGCTCGACCCGCAACGGGTCGCGACCCGCCACACCCTTTACGGCGAGGTGTTCGAGCATAACGCGGTCGACATCACCAAACCGAGCGCCAACCTCCGGCACCGCTGGATCGTGGACGGGCACTGGAAACTGATCGTTCCGCACGAGCCCAACGTGAAGGGCGAAGGAGCGGAGCTGTACGACCTGTCGAAAGACGCCAACGAGAAGGACGACCTGGCCGCGAAGAGATCCGAGAAGGTGAAGGAGCTGACCAAGAAGCTCGACGCGTGGTGGAAGCCGGAGTGACGCCGAAGGATGAGTTGCGGCTCATCCTTGTCTTCTCTTCGCCCCGCGCACGGCTTCCGCGGTGAGCGGGTCGTCGGGCCAACTGTGCTTCGGGTAGCGGGCGCGGAGTTCCTTCCGCACAATCGGGTAGCCGTTACGCCAGAAGCTCGCGAGGTCTTCGGTCACCTGCTGCGGTCTGTAGTTGGGGGCGAGCAGGTGCAGCAGCACCTTTCTGCGCCCGCGCCCGACGGTGGGCGTTTCGGTCAGCCCGAACATCTCCTGAATCCGTGCCGCCAGTATTGGCGGGCGGCCCTCTTCGTACACGAGCTGAATGTGGCTCCCGCTCGGGACTTCCAAGTGTTCCGGGGCCTCGTTTTCCACTGCTTGGAGCTGCTGGTAGGTCAGGCACCCCCTGAGGAAGTCGAGCCACGGGCCGTTCCGCACGTCCGCGAGCGACCGCCGGTTGCGGCACAGCGCTTCCAGGGCCTCACGCAGGTCTGCTGCCTCGAATGCTGGGAGTTCCAGCTCCGGCACCCATTCGCGCAGGCACCGCACGCGGGTTCGGAATGCGCCGGCCGGAGAATCGGGCGCCGGTAGCACCTTTTCCAATCGTTCCGCGGCCGCGCGGGCGAGCACGCTCGCGGCTTCGCTTTCGTCCGCAATGTGTGCGTTGAGTTCGTCCAGCAGGAGGTCGCCGAAGCGAGTCGCCTTGCGGGCCGCGAGCCGCTCGGTCTTCTCGTCGAAGGTGATCTCGATGCGCGTGGAAACCCGCTCTGCGGGCAGCCACTCGCGTTCCACGCCGGACGCCTGCCGGACGAACGAATCCGTCCCACCGGCATCCACATCGACACACACGAACAGCTCGGGTTCCGACACCCCCGACGCGGGCGCGAGCCGCACTCCGCGCCCGCCAACGGTGACCGCTTTGGTGCTGCCGGGCTCGCGCCGCCGCGCCAAGCGATCCGGGTACGCCGCGAACACGCACTGAAGGAGGGCGTCGTCGGATGAAGGCAACCCACCCCCCGGCCCCCTCCCTGAAGGGAGGGGGAGTTTGGACACTCTGCTCAGCAAACTCGATTCGCGAGACGTTCCGGAAATGCCTTCTCTCCCCCTCCCTTCAGGGAGGGGGTTGGGGGGTGGGTTGCCTTTCCCGACCAGCCGAGCGAGCTGGTCACGCACCTCCAGCACCGCGTAAGCGCCGCCGCGGTGCAACCGACCAAGCGGGCTATCGAGCCGGCCCCGGACCTCGAACGCTTCCAGGGCTTCCACGCGATCGAGCACGTCAGACACGGTCGGCGGCGCGGTCCGTACCGGCGGTCCCGAATCGAACTCGCGCAGGAACGGGTCGCGCTCCGAGAGCAGCGCCGCCGCGAGTGCCGCCCGCGGCGCGCACCCGAGCCGCTGACCTTCGAGCAGCAACCGCCCGAGCCGCGGGTGAACTGGGAGCCCCGCGGCGACTTCGCCCAGAGGAGTAAGGGCGCCGTTGACGAACAGCCCGAGTTGGTCGAGCAGCTTCAGTGATTGCGCAACGGCCTCTTCGGTCGGAGCGTCGAGCCACGGGAACTTGCGCACGTCCGGTTCGCCTAGCGCGGCGAGTTGGAGCACCGCGCCGCACAAGTCCACGCGCTTGATTTCCGGCGCGGCCTGTTCGGGTCGCGCGCGGTGACCGGGCTCGTCCCACAGCCGCACGCACACACCCGGCGCGGTGCGTCCCGCGCGCCCGGTTCGCTGGTCCGCGGACGCGCGGGCGATCGGTACCAGCCGCAACCGATCCATGCCCACCGACGGCTCGAACTCCATGACCCGTGCCAGCCCGGAATCGACCACCGCGGTCACACCATCTACCGTGACCGATGTCTCCGCGACGTTGGTCGCGAGCACTACCTTCCGCCGGTCGAGCTTCTGAAGGGCGCGGTCCTGTTGCTCGGGCGGGAGGTCGCCGTGGAGGGGCAGTACAAGGGCACCGCTCTCGCGGGCGAAGGAGTCCAGTTCGTCGGCGGTTTGGCGGATCTCACGCAGCCCCGGTAGGAACGCGAGCACATCGCCGCTCTGGGCGCCGAGCAGGTCGCGAACCGCGTCCGCCACTGCTGTGGGTACCGGCGTGTCGCTCCGGCGCGCCCGGTACCGCACCTCCACGGGAAACGTGCGCCCCTGGCTGTCCACCACGGGGCAGCCGTCGAGGTACGCCGATACCGCCGACGGGTCGACCGTCGCGGACATCACCACGACTTTTAGCTCGGGCCGAACGTTCTCGCGGATGAGTCGCGTCATGCCGAACGCGAGGTCGGCTTCGAGCCCGCGCTCGTGGAACTCGTCGAACACGATGCCCGCGACACCGTCCAGGAACGGGTCGTCGTGCAGCCGGCGCAGCAGCACCCCGGGCGTCACGACGAGCACCCGCGTCCGGGCCGAGGACTTCTTGTCGAACCGAACCTGATAGCCGAACGTCTCGCCCAGAGGCGAGTGGTCTTCGAGCGCCATGCGCCGGGCGGCGGCGCGGGCCGCGACCCGGCGCGGCTCGAGCATGAGCACGAGTCCGTTCCCGGCAAGTCCACTGTCGATGAGGGCGGGGGGCACGCGGGTGGTCTTACCGGCGCCGGTCGGGGCGCGGAGCACCGCGGCCCCGCTCGCTCGCAGCGCGGCGAGCAGTTCCGGGAGCGCGTCATCAATGGGGAGTCGGTCCTTCGGCATACCCAAAGTTTAGCAGCCCCGCGCTGCGGGGCGCCACATACACTGAGCATCGGCACCCGTATCCCAGGAGCGCGCCACAGGTGAACCGTCGCTGGCTGCTCGTCGCCGTCGCGGCGCTGGCCCTCGCCCCGCCTGCCATCGGCCAGAAGAAGGGCGCGAAGGAGTTGCGGTGGGGCACCGATCCGACCGGCGGCGGGCCGTACATCTACAAGGACGATCCGAACGGTTTTTACGTCGGGTTCGAGGTCGAGTTCGCCGAGTACCTTGCCAAGAAGCTCGGGCGCACCAGCACGCCGGTTGAAGCCGAGTGGAGCACGCTCCCGGAACTGCTCGACAAGCCGCGCGCCGGCGAAAAGGGCATCGACATCGTGCTCAACGGGTACGAGGCCCGCGACGACCTGAAGGCCAAGTACGCGGCCACCGTTCCGTACTACCAGTACCGGCTCCAACTCGTCGCGCGCAAGGACGACGAGGCCGTAACGGGCTGGCCCGATCTCGGCCCGCAAAAGAAGCGCATCGGCGTGCTGGAAGGGTCGGTCGCCTTCGACTACTGCAACAAGCGGTATCCGGGCCAAGTGGTGCCCAACAAAGACGTCGCGACGATGTTCAACGCGGTCGCGGACAAGACGCACGCGGACGTGACCGTACAGGACAACCCGGCGTGCGTGTTCTATGTCAGCGACCCGCAGTACAAGGACAAATTCAAACTCGTGGACGACGGCCGCCAGCCGGGTGCTTACGTCATTTACCTCCGCAAAGACGACAAAGAACTGCAATACGAACTCGACAACGCCATCAAGGAAGGGCTCAAGGACGGCACGCTGCGGAAGATGTACAAGAAGTACGGCATCTGGAACGCGGACCAGGAGTGGCTGTGCAAGGAACTCACCGGCGACTTCCCGCCGGACGATGCCGGAACCGTCGAACGCGCCGGGCGCGGCGGTGCCGGCACGCTGTGGCCGCTGATCCCGCAATTGGTTAAGGCCGCGGGGATGACGATCTTCCTGGCAGTCGCGTCGTTCCCGCTGGCGATGCTCGCGGGCGTCGTGATCGCGGTCGGCCGGGTGTACGGTCCGGGCGGGGTGCGGGTGCCGTTCGCCGTTTACGTCGAGGTGGTCCGCGGCACGCCGCTCCTCTTGCAGCTGTACTTCTTGTTCTTCATCCTGCCGAAGTGGTTACCGTTCATCGCATTCGACCCCCTCTTCATCGGCGTTCTGGGGCTGGCCATCAACTACGCCGCGTACGAGGCCGAGAACTACCGGGCGGGCATCCTGTCGGTCCCGCGGGGCCAGATGGAGGCCGCGCTTGCGCTGGGGATGACGCCGTTCACCGCGATCCGCACCGTGATCGTCCCGCAGGCGGCGCGGGTGGTCATCCCGCCGGTCACCAACGACTTCATCGCACTGTTCAAGGACACGTCGGTGTGTTCGGTCATCCTCATCACGGAGCTGACCCGGAAGTACAACGAGTTGTACAACTTCAACCGCGACCTGGTGGTGGAACTGGCGTTCTTGACGGCCGGGCTGTACCTGCTCATGAGCTACCCGCTCGCGGTGCTGGCCCGCGTGCTGGAACGTCGCCTCGGGACCGCGAGCGGAGGGAGCCGGTGATCCGAGCCACCAACGTCACGAAGTTCCGGGGCGACGCGCGCGTGCTCGACGGCGCCTCGATCGAGGTGCAAAAAGGGCAGGTGGCCGCCCTCGTCGGTCCGTCCGGCGGGGGGAAGAGCACGCTGCTCCGCTGCATCAACGGTCTGGAGGAGTTCCAGGCGGGCGAGATCTCCGTCGGGGCGTTCGCGCTCCGGGGCGGCGTTTCGCCGCCGCGTGGCACGCTCCTGCAACTGCGCCGCACGGTCGGGATGGTGTTCCAGCAGTTCAACCTGTTCCCGCACATGACGGTGCTGAAGAACGTCATGAGTGGCCCGGTTCACGCGCTCGGTCGGGCGAAAGACGAGGCGGAAGCGGCCGCGAAGAAGTGGCTCGACCGCGTTGGGCTGTCCGACAAGCACGACGCCAGCCCAGGCCAGTTGTCGGGCGGGCAGCAGCAGCGCGTTGCGATCGCGCGGGCGCTTGCGGTTAACCCCGCGGCAATCCTGTTCGACGAGCCGACCAGCGCCCTCGACCCGCGGATGGCCGCGGAGGTGATGCGCGTGATCGCCGACCTCGCCGGCGACGCACAGTTGCAGGTGGCGATGGTCATCGTGTCGCACGACATCCCGGCCGTGAAGCGCATCGCCGACATCGTTCACGTGCTCGAAAAGGGCCGGGTGGTCCACTCCGGCCCGGCGGCCGAAGCGTTCGCCCCGGGCGGCCCGGCCGCGGCGCTGGAGTAGCGAAACCCGTAGCGCCCAAACAACAGGTGCCAGAAGGAAATCGATATGTCCGCTACAACCACGCAGCGACTGATCCGCGTTGGGCACAGCCCGGACCCGGACGACGCGTTCATGTTCCACGCGCTCGCCAACGACAAGATCCCGACCGGCGACCTGAAGTTCGTTCACGAGCTGGTGGACATCGAGACGCTCAACCGCCGGGCGCTCACCGGCGAGCTTGAGGTGACGGCGGTCAGCCTCCACGCGTACAGCTATCTGCTCGACAAGTACGCGCTGCTGCCCACCGGGTGCAGCATGGGCGACAAGTACGGCCCGATGGTTGTCGCCCGCAAGCCGCTCAAGGTGGAGCACCTGCCGGACGTGAAGATCGCCGTTCCGGGAACGCTTACTACCGCGTTCCTCACGCTCAAGCTGCTGTTCGAGTCGATCGCGGCGCAGGACAAACTCACTTACGACGTGGTCCCGTTCGACGAGATCATTCCCGCCGTGGCGTCCGGTAAGTACGACGCCGGCCTCATCATCCACGAGGGCCAGCTCACGTTCCAGAACCAAGGGCTGCACCTCGTTACCGATCTCGGCGTGTGGTGGCACGAGCGCACCGGGTTGCCCCTGCCGCTGGGCGGGAACGTCGTCCGCAAGGACCTCGGCGCCGAAACGATGCGCGAGGTGAGCCGGCTCATCAAGCAGAGTATCCAGTACGCGCTCGACCACCGCGAAGAGGCGCTGCAGTACGCCCTCACGTACGCCCGCGACATGGACGTGAGGCTCGCGGACAAGTTCGTCGGCATGTACGTGAACGACTGGACGCTCGACTACGGCGAGCGCGGCCGGGCGGCGATCCGCAAGCTGCTTGGCGAGGCGCACCGGGCGGGCGTTATACCCAGCCCGGTCGAACTGGAGTTCGTGGACTAACCGGCCCCGCCCGCACATTTTCGGCCTCTGGTCAGCGGGCGCGAGCTTTGGCGCACTGGCCCGGGGCGACCGCCGGCGCACCCTCAAGCCGTTTTCACTTGACGGACGCTCGCGGTTCCTCCAGCATCTACTCAACATCCATTTGCGCGAATCTCCCGCACGCGCGCCGCTTGTCGCCAAGCCCAGGTGAATCGATGCCCGTTTTGAAAACCACGTGCCCCGAGTGCGGCGCGAACCTGCGCCTCACCGTCGAGGGCGATGGGGACCACGAGGTCACCTGCCTGAAGTGCGGCCACGAGTTCGCGGCCGCACTCGAGTCCGACGAGCACCCCCCGGCAAAGGCGGGCACCAAGGAGAAGGCCAAGAGCGGCGCGAAGGCCGGCTCCACGAACGTCGCGCCCAAAAAGAAGAAAAAGAAGCCGGCCGAGGCTGAGAGCGGCGGGAACCAGAAGCTGATCGTCGCCGGCGCCGGGGCTGGACTTATTCTCGTACTCGGGTTGGGGCTCGTGGTCTACGCGGCCACGCGTACCAAGGACAAGACTGTTAAGAACGCCGACCCGCCCGCCCAGACCGTGACGGAACCATCGCCGGTCAGTCCGAGTCCAAGCGGGCCGCAACCGGGCGCGGCGAGCGGACCACCCGCACCGAAGCCGAACCCGGGTGTTCCGCCCAAGCCGGGCAGCACCCCGAGCCCGGGCGCGAACCCGCCCGCGAAAAAGAAAGACAACCCGGAGGACGCGGAACTGGCCACCATGCTCCCGCCGCCGCCGAAGATCCGGGTTAACGAGTCGATGGTGCCGGCCACCAAGCCGCTGGTCGTGGCGCCCGCGGTGCCGCCGGTGGCGCCGGACGAAGACCCGTTCGTGCGGGCGCAGAACTTCAAGCCCGAAGGGGCACTGCCGCCGCCGCCGCCGCTCCCCAAGGGCGGCGGGCGGCCGCTGCTCACCCTCGACTCCGGCGGGCACACCGGTACCGTCGGCAAGGTGTTCTTCACGCCCAAGGGCGACCGCATCATTACCGTCGGCGAGGACAAGGCGGTGCGGTTCTGGGAGCCGGTCTCCAACGAGACCGTCAAGACGATTCGGTTCCCTGCCGGGCCGGGCAAGGAGGGGGCGCTTCAGGCGGCGGCCATATCCCGCTCCGGGAAGCGGCTGGCGGTGGCCGGGTGCAAACTGGCCGGGGTGCAGAGCGGGCGGGTGCCCATCTACATCATCTCGCCCGACACCGGTAACCAGATTACCCGGATCGACGCCGGGAGCGGCGACGCGGTCAGCGCGCTGCACTTCTCGAACGACGGCGCGCGGCTAGCGGCCGGCGGCGAGGATGGCGTGCTACAACTGTTCGACGTGGGGTCCGGGCGCGAGCTGGGGCGCACGGTGCCGCACCGCGGCGGGATCGTCGAAGTGCGGTACAACCCGAACCCGCGGTGGAACATCTTGGCCAGCCTCGGCACGGACCAGAGCGTGAAGTTGTGGGACTTCGCCCGCAACAACACCCTCCTTGTCGGCATCGGGGGCGTGGTGCCGACGTGTATGGCGTGGAGCAACGACGGGCAAATGCTGGCCCTGGGCACCAAGAGCGGCGAGATCCTGATCGCCTCGATCCAGGGGCAACTACTTCGCACGCTGCCATCGATCAAGGTGGAGAAGCGGGCCGTGTCGGTGTTCCAGGTCCAGTTCATGCCCGGCGACCAAGAGCTGGTCGTCGGCGGTGTCAGTAACGGTCGGGGCTGGACCGGTTTGATCTCCGCCGACAGCGGCGTCCCGCGGGTGACGGTCGCCGGCCACAGCAACTTGGTTAGTGCGGTGGACGTGTCGATCGACGGCAGCCGGGTCGTGTCCAGCGGCGGCAACCGCCACGAGACGTTCGTCTGGCAGACGGACGACGGCCGCGTGCAGCACCGGCTGATCGGCACCGGGCACGGGGTGTGGGCGGTCGCGTGGGCGAAGGACGGCAAGTCGATCGCGTGGGGCACCAGCAACGAGCGGAACGATGCCAACGTCGGCCCGCTGGAGCACACGTTCCGGCTCGACGAGTTCGGGCTGGGCGGCCCCCCCGACCCGTCGAAGTACACCCAAACGGTGAACAGCGACGAGCACGTGACGCTCGACTACCGGCAGCGCGCGTTCATGGTCAAAACGACCGGGCGCGACCCGGTGCTGACCCGGCTGCCGGGCGGCGAGCCGATCTATTCGGCCAGCGTGCTGCCGAAGGGCAACGCGATCCTGGTCGGCGGCGTCGAGAGCTTGTACCTGATCAGCCCGGTCAGTTTTGAGGTGAACCAGAAGTTCGTCGGGCACACCGGGCATGTGCTGAGCGTCACCCCGTCCCCGGACAGCCGGTACTTCGCGACCGGGTCGGCGGACCAGACGATCCGCATCTGGCAGCGGAACCGCGAGGAACCGGTGCTGTCCATTTTCGTGGCCGGGCGCGAGTGGATCGCCTGGACCCCGCAGGGGTTCTACGCGTGCTCGCCCCAGGGCGAGCAGCTCATCGCCTGGCAGATCAACGCCGGCAACGTGAAGTTCCCGCAGGTCCACCCGGCCGGCCGGTTCCGCCCCACCATGTATCAGCCCGCGGTGCTCAAGTACCTGATCCCCGCCGGCGACCTGAGCAAGGCGCTGGCGATGGCCCAAAAATACGATAAGGCTCTGATCCAGACCACGAACGTGGCTGAGGTGCTCCCGCCCGAGGTCACCCTCGCCGACTTCACGGACGGTCGCGAGCTGAAAATGGACAAGGCCAAGGGGACGCTCACCGTGCGGGCGACGGCTAGCAGCCCGAACGCGAAGCACCCGGTCACGGCCATGCGGCTCCTGGTGGACGGCCGGCCGTTCAACGGCGCGGCCGGCGTGAAGCGGTTCGAGAACCCGCAGCCGACCGCGGAGGCGACGTGGGAGGTGCCGCTGGCGCCCGGCCCGCACACGGTCGCGGTGATCGCCGACTCGCCGGTCAGCAAGGGTATGTCGAAGGTCGGACAGGTGCTGCGCGACGGCGAGGTCCCGAAGCCGAACCTGTACGTACTCACGATGGGCGTGGCGGCGTACCCGGGCAAGCTGAAGCTCAACTACAGCGCCACCGACGCCGAAATGCTGGCCAAGGCGTTTCAGGAGAAGTCCCGTGGCACCTTCGACAAGATCGAGGTGAAGGTGCTGACGGACAAGGCGGCGAGCCGGCAGGGTATCCGCGACGGGCTCACATGGCTCAAGTCGAAGATGACCCCGCAGGACGTGGGCATCGTGTCGTTCTCCGGGCACGGCTCTCGCGACCTGTTCGGGCGTTTCTACCTAGTGCCGTTCATCGAATCCGTCACCACCGCAGACGAGAGCGAGTGGGCGCTGTCCGGTGACGAGTTCAAGAAGCGGCTGGAGGACATGCCGGGGCGGCTGGTCGCGATCCTGGACGCGTGCCACTCGGGCTCGGTGGCCGAAAAGGACGGCCCGCCGCAGGCGGACTCCCTGGTTCGCGACCTGACTGCGGAGGATTCGGGGGTGATTGTGATGTGCGCGTCGCTGGGCCGGGAGTACGCGGCCGAGAGCAAGATCTGTAAGGCCGGGTTCTTCACGTTGGGGCTGGTCGAGGGCCTGAGCGGGCACGCGGACGTGGACGGCGACGGGGTGATCTACATCCACGAACTGGACCTGTACGCAACGGCACGGGTGCGCCAGTTGAGCGGCGGGCGGCAGAACCCGACCCTGGGGCGGCCGTCGGCTGTGAAACCGTTCGTCATCGCCAAGCCCGGGAAACAGGCCGCTCCGTGATCGGAACGGCGCCCGATCAACGCCGCGCGGAAATTCCGCGCGGCGTTTTTGTTTTTTCGGGCTCATCGGGACGCGCCGCCGCTTGCGCGGCAATACCCTTCTGACCGGTTCGGCCGGTCGCACGGAGGCGCACGATGCCGGGTTCTGTTCTGAACGCCGTGGCGCGGCTGACCGCACCCGATCCACGCACCGACGCAGGGTTGGTGCGGGCGTTCCTGACCGGTTCTGACGAGGGCGCGTTCGCGGAACTGGTGCGGCGGCACGGGCCGACGGTGCTGGGCGTGTGCCGCCGCGCATTGGGCGCGACGCCGGACGCGGAAGACGCGTTCCAGGCCACGTTCCTGGTGCTCGTGCGCCGCGCCCGCTCGACCGAGTGGCGAGACGCGCTCGGCCCGTGGCTGTACGGCGTGGCGCTCAAAGTTGCCCACAAGGCCCGCGCGGTCCGTGCGCGGCGCCGTACCCACGAACGGCCGGAACAACCCATGACCGAACCCGCGACACCGGCCTCCGAGCCCGACGACGCGGCTGCCGTTCTCGACGACGAACTTGCCGCGCTGCCGGCGCGGTACCGGGCGCCGCTGGTGCTGTGCGAGATCCGGGGCGCGAGCCGCCGCGACGCGGCCCGCGAACTGGGGCTCACCGAGGGCACACTCTCCAGTCGCCTCGCCCGCGGGCGCAAACTGCTGCGCGAGCGGCTGGCCCGGCGCGGGGTCGCGCCGGCGGCCGGCGGGCTGGCGGTCGCCGTGCCGGCGGGACTGGCCGGGGCCACCGTGCGGCACGCGACTCACGCGCTGGCGCGGGCAGCGGGGGCCGTTCCGATCGCAATTCTGTCTCTCACGGAGGAGGTCACGAAAACCATGATCGCGAAATGGAAACTGGCGCTGGCGGCGGTGGCCACCTGCGCCGCCCTCACCGGCTTTGAAGCATGGAACACGTCGGCGCATCCCGCACCGGTAAGCGACGTTTCAGCCGCAGCGACCCGGGCCGACGAGAAGAAGTCGGCTCCGCCGGCCAAGCAACCCGCCCCTGAGCGGGCGAAGGCCGAGGACGGCGCAGAGAGGATCGCCACTATTTTCGGTGATGTGGCCGTTACGCGCGAGCAGTTTACCGAACACCTCATTCGTCGGTACGGGCAGAAAGAACTGGAAGGATTCGTGAACCGGCAGATCGTGGCGCACGTGTTTCGGAGCAGCGGGCTGACGCTCAAAAAGAGTGACGTGACCGCCGAACTTGAGGCAGAAATCGCGGCGCTCGGCCTCACGCGCGCAACGTTCGTCGCCGAAGTCCTGCCCAAGTTCGGGAAATCGCTGGAGCAGTGGGGCGAGGACGTGGTCGAGCCCAGGCTCATGATGTCGCAGTTGCTCAAGAGGCGGATGCCGGCAGTTACGGAAGCCGAACTGCGGCAAGCGTTCGAGGCAAGACACGGCGAACGGCTCGACTGCCGCGTGATCTGCTGGGGGAAAGACAAGGACAAGGAGATGCTGCGGGTTGTGGCCAGTATTCGCGAGGGGTGGAGCACATTCGAAACTTGCGCTCGCAATCAAGCAACCCCTCACCTCGCCGCGTCCGGCGGGTGCGTTCCGGCCTTCCCACGCAAACCCGACCCCGACGCGAGCCCGGTGTCCGTCGCGGCGGCGAAACTTGAGCCGGGTGAGCTTAGCCCGCTCGTCGAAACCGATACCGGGTTCGTGCTGGTCAAGTGCGTTGGGGTGATACCGGCCGACCGCACCAAGTCGTTCGAGAAGGAGAAGCCGGCGCTCCTGGCCGAGGTCGCGAGTAAGCGACTGGAGCGCGAACTCCCGAAGCTGTTCACCGAATACAAGCGCGAGGCGGCCCCGAAGTACCACTTGACGTTCCCGGAGCGCGAGCCGCTCCCGAAGTCGGACCCGGCGAAGAAGTGACGGCGCGTCGTCACCCCTCGGTTCGTGCGGCCGGGCGTGCCGGTCGCACTTCAACTCTCTCACGGACGAGGTCACGAGAGCGATGATTACGAGACGGAACCCGGCCCTGGTGTCGGTGGCGGCGTGCGTCGTACTCACCGGAGCGGGCGCGTGGCGCACACCGGCCCAACCTCCCGCCGGGCTGGCGGACAAGGCGAGCGCGGGGGCGACGGCACCGCTGCCGACGGGTAAGGCGGGTGCGGAGCCGGTGGCCACGATCTTCGGTGACGTGGCGGTGACCCGCGAGCAGTTCGCCGAGCACCTCATCCGCCGGTACGGGCCGAAGGAACTGGAAGGGTTCGTGTACCGACAAATCGTGAGCACCGTGTTCGCTCGCCAGGGGCTCAAACTGTCGCCCGAGGAAATCCAGGAGCAACTCGACCGCACCGCCGCCGCACTCAAGATGTCACGGGAGCAGTTGGGAGCGGATATCTTGAAGAGCCAGGGAAAGACGATCGACGAGTGGCACGAGGACGTAAACGTCCCAATCATCATGCTCTCACGGCTCGCAAAAGCCAAAGCCGCACCTCCGACCGAAGCGGAGCTACGCCAAGCGTTCGACGTGCGGTACGGCGAGAAACTCGACTGCCGCATCATCATCTGGGGTGACGAAAAAGAGGCTCGTGCGGCTTACGAGAAGGTGTGCAGCAGTGAGAAGGAGTTCGACGCCCACGCTCGCCGCTGCACTCAGGCCGGACAGCCGCGATCGGGTATCGCGACCGACGGACGCGGCGAGCCGATTCCCCGGGCGCAGCCGTTTGAGGACCACCCGGCGGAACAGGCCGCGCATGCGGCCGCGGCGAAACTCCGACCGGGCGAGGTGAGTCCCTTGATTTCCGTTGAGATTGAAGGCGAGCGGGGATTCATCGCACTCAAATGCGACCGGATCATTCCGGCGGACCGAACGAAATCGTTCGAGAAGGAGAAAGCGGCACTCGCGGACGATGTCACGGGCGCAAAAGTAAACAAGGAGTTCCGAAGGCTGTCAAAAGAGATCATGAAAGAGGCTGCCCCGCAGTATCATTTGACGTTCCCGAAGATCGATCCGGCGAAGAGGTGACCGTGCGGCGGGTGGTGCGGCCTCCCGTCCGTGTTGGGAATCTCGATTGCGTTGTTGCTTCGGCGGCACGGGAGCAGAGTATGCCGGTTTCGGTTCTTCACGGGGTGTCGCATTTGATCGCTCCGGACGATCGCACGGACGCAACCCTGGTGCGCGCGTTCGTGATCGACTCGGACGAGGGCGCGTTCGCGGAGTTGGTGCGGCGGCACGGGCCGTCGGTGCTGGGCGTGTGCCGGCGGGCGCTCGGTCCCACGCCGGACGCGGAGGACGCGTTCCAGGCGACGTTCCTGGTGCTGGTGCGCCGCGCCAGTTCGACGCCGTGGCGTGCGGGCTTGGGGCCGTGGTTGTACGGGGTGGCGCTGCGGGTGTCGCGGAAGGTGCGCGCGCGTCGGTCGCGTCGCGTGTCGCGAGAGCGTGGGGAGGTTCCGATGGTGGAGCCGGTGGCGCCGGCGTCGGACCCGGACGACGCCGGCCCGGTGGTGGACGAGGAGCTGTCGGGCTTGCCAGCGCGGTACCGTGAGCCGCTGGTGCTGTGCGAGGTGCAGGGGCTGAGCCGGCGTGCGGCGGCTCGCGAGTTGGGCGTGGCGGAGGGGACGCTGTCGAGCCGCTTGGCGCGTGGCCGCAAGCTGCTGCGCGAGCGGCTGTCGCGTCGCGGCGTGGTGCCGGTGGCGGGCGGGTTGGGCGTGGCGGTGCCGTCGGGTCTGGCGGGTGCGACGGTGCGCCACGCGGTGACGGCGCTGGGGCGCTCGTCGGGTGTGGTGCCGGCGGCGGTGTTGTCCCTCACGGAGGAGGTCACAAAGGCGATGATGGCGAAATGGAAGTTGGCCCTGGCGGCGGTGGCCACGTGCGCCACACTCACCAGCCTCGGAGCCTGGAATACGCCCGCGTTGTCCGTACCGGCCGTCAGAGCCGCACACGCGGAAACGACACGTGAACAATCGGGGCCAGCGGCACCTGCGGATACGGTCCCCCGAGTGGAGATCGTCGCCCGGGTCGGTGAGAGCAGCGTCATTACCAATCACGACGTTCGCGGCGTCCTGTACCAGATGCCCGGAGCGAGGGGGGCGGAGGCGCTGGCCGCGGCACTCGGCGCGCCCGCGGGGACCGCGTGGCACAACGATCTGCCCGCACGGGCACTGCGCAAGGCGATCGAGCGGGAACTCATCCTGGACGAGATGCACACGAAGCTGAAGAAGGCCAACAAGCTGAACGTGGTTGGTGAAATTCAGGAACTGGCGGCGCAGTCCGCGGGTCGGCAGTTGCGTGCGTTGTGCGATAAGATCGGGGCGAAGTCGGACGAGGAACTTGTGGCGCGGCTCCGGACCGAGGGGCTGACGGTCCAGGTGATCCGTCGCCAGACGGAACGCCAGTTCATGGCCGACCAGTACGTCGCGAGCGTGGTGAAGGCGCGCCTGAATGGTGACCGTGTGACGCGCGAGAGCCGCGAGGCTGAGCGCGACAAGTTTGTCAGTGAGTTGTGGCGGAAAGGAACCGTTCGCGTGTTCGACCCGCTCGCCCGTGACGCATGGAAGCACCGCATCACGTTCCCCGCGCAAGAGCCGCTCACCGAACCCGCAAAGAAATGAGCAGAAGAAAGGGCGGTGGCGGTCGTTTGGCGCGCTGCCCGCCGCCTTCTGCCCGCGGCCCGCTGTTCTCAGTTGCCATCGCACACACCGGGGTTTACATTCAGCGACATTCCCTCGCCGAACGCTTCCCACCCGGAGCCGACATGTCCGCCGCTCAGTCCGCTGCGCCCCCGCTCTCGCTCCCGCTACGAATCAATCTGTCCGTCATGATGTTCCTCCAGTTCGCGGTTTGGGGGGCGTGGTTCGTTGTGTTCTTCCCGTACCTCCTCGGGCTGAACTTCACGAGCAGCCAAGCCGGGGCGTTGATCGGCAACATGGCGCTCGGGGCCATCTTCTCGACCATCTTCGCCGGCTACATTGCGGACCGGCTGCTGGCGAGCGAGAAGCTGATGGCGATCTGTCACCTTGCCGGAGCCGGCCTGCTGTACCTGATCGCACAGACTCAGGATCCGGGCCAGTACTGGACGCTGTTCGCGCTCACCTTCGTGTACGCGCTGCTGTACAACCCGACGCTGGTGCTGGCGAACTCGATTACCTTCGAGCACGTTCCGGACGGGCAGCGCGACTTTCCCGGTGTCCGCGTACTGGGAACTTTGGGCTGGATCGCCGCCGGCCTCGTCGTCGACCGCGTGTTCCGCGAAGGGGACAAAACGGCCGCCGCCACCAACGGCCCGCTGCTGATGGCCGCGGGGTTGTCGGCGGCGCTGGGCGTGTACAGCTTCTTCCTGCCCCACACGCCGCCAAAGGGCGAGGCGAAGGGCGTTCCGTTCGTCCGCGCCATCGGACTGTTCAAGGACTTCTCGTTCGCCGCGTTCTTCATCGTGTCGCTGGCGATTACCGTAGTCCTGGCGTTCTACTACACGTCCACGTCGGACTTTCTGGCGAAGCAGTGCGGGGTGAAGGACATCGGGAGCACGATGAGCATCGGGCAGGTGTGCGAAACGATTTTCCTTCCGCTGCTGCCGCTGTTCCTGGTCCGGATCGGGATGAAGTGGGTGCTGGCGCTGGGCATGTTTTGTTGGGGCCTCCGATACTTCCTGTTCGCCAACGCCGGTCCCGAGGGCGTCGGCTTCGCGATGGCGATCGTCGGCATCGCCCTCCACGGGCTCTGCTTCGACTTCTTCTTCGCCGCCGGCTTCATCCACTGCGACAACAAGGCCCCGAAAGACATCCGGGCCAGCGCACAGGCGCTGTTCAGCTTCCTCACCTACGGCGTCGGGATGTGGCTCGGTAGCCTCCTGTGCGGTATCCTCCAAGACAAATACACGAACCCCGAAACGAAGTCGGTGAGCTGGAGCGAGTTCTGGATGGTGCCGAGCATCGGTGTGATGGTGTGCCTGGTGGTGTTCCTGCTGGTGTTCCGCGACCGCCCGGGGCGGATCGAAGAGCCTGCGGTCGCGGAAACCGCCGTGACCCCGCCCGCGTAGCGCTCGCGCTTACGTAGTTCGTAAAGGGCACCCTGTGCGCAGCCGGGCGTTTCTTCGCACAAGACGATGGGGCCGGCGTCGCGGAACAGAGCCGGCTCGAAGGCTCATCTCACAACCTGCCAGTGGACGGCGACCGGCCACCCCCCACCATTCCCGAGCGCCCGCCGTCTGCGGCGAGCGCCGTAGCTCTCGAAACCACGCGAGGACTTGAACCATGTCCACCGACCTTTCGCGCCGGGCGGTGCTGGCCGGCGGCGCCGCCGCTCTCGTCGCACGTCCCGCCGAGGCTCGCGCCGACGCGCCGAAATCGTCCTTCGGGTTCTGTCTGAACACCAGCACCGTTCGCGACAAGGATGGGAAGTCGCGCCCCATTACTGAACTCATCGACATCGCCGCGAAGGCCGGGTACGACGCCTTTGAGCCGTGGGTTTCGGAAGTCGACGCGTATCTGAAGGGCGGCGGCACGCTGAAGGAGCTTCGCACGCGCGTGGCGGACGCCGGGCTGAAAATCGCGGACCTGATCGGCTTCGCCGAGTGGATCGTGGAGGACACCGACCGCCGCAAGAGGGGACTGGAGCAGGCCAAACGCGACATGGACTGGGCCGCCGAACTGGGGTGCCCGCGCGTGGCCGCGCCGCCCGTCGGCGCGACCGGCGGCGCCAGCAAGCGCGACGACCCGAAGTTCACGCAACCGATCATCGACCTCGTTGCGGCGGCGGACCGCTACCGCGCGCTGCTCGACCTGGGCGCCAAGATGGGCGTCATCCCGGTCGCCGAGGTGTGGGGGTTCTCGAAGACCATGCGGCGACTCGGCGAGGCGCTCCTGGTGGCGGTCGAGTGCGGCGACGCGCGCGGGTGCGTGCTGCCGGACGTGTACCACCTCTACAAAGGGGGATCGGATTTCGCCGGGCTGCCGCTCCTCTCGGCCTCGGCGATCGGGATCTTCCACGTCAACGATTACCCCAAGATCGGGCGCGACCAGATTAATGACGCCGACCGCGTGTACCCCGGCGACGGGATCGCGCCGCTGAAGGACGTGTTCGCGGCTCTGCGGAAAATGAACTACACCGGGTTCGTCTCGCTGGAACTGTTCAACCGCAACTACTGGAAGCAGGACCCGCATGTCGTTGCGAAGACCGGGCTGGCGAAGATGAGAGCCGTGGCGGGGTGACCAAGGCAAAAGTCGAAAGTGAAAAGGCAAAAAAGGAATCCAGTAGTTTCCAGTTAGCGACCGCTGTGGCGAGATCAATCGTTTGATGGAGAACGCCCAGGGTACACCCGCCTGCTGATGCAGGCGGGTGGCTCACGCATGTGACCAACTTGGAACTACTGAAATCGTGTTCTCCTTTTTGCCTTTTCACTTTCGACTTTTGCCTTATCCCTTGCTCATCCCACGACGCTGCTGTCCCGCACGACGAGCCTGCCGGGCAGTAGCACTTTGGCGAACGGGTCGCCGGGGTACGCGATCCGGTTCGCCATCACCCGCAGCGCGGTCCGCACAATTTCTTCCGACGGGTACGTGTACGACGACACCCCCAGCGCGAAGCTCTGGCCGATCGGCAGGTCGTCGCAGCCCACGACGGCCACGTCACGCGGCACGTTGAGCCCGCGGCGGAACAGCTCCAGAATCACCCCAACTGCAACGTAATCCTGATAGCAGATCGCCCCGTCGGTGCCGGCCCGGACGAGCTCGTCCGCGATCCACGGATACGCCTCACGGGCCTCCAAACGCTCGGGCACCCGCAGCACGATTGGCGTGCGCCCCGGGCCGGCGTTCTCGATCGCCGACAGGTAACCGGCGAGTCGATCCGTGTGTGTGCTCGTTGGGGACGCGACCACGCACGCGATCCGCTTGCGCCCCAGCGCGAGCAGGTGCTCGGTGCAGCGGCGGCCCCCGTCGGCGTGGTCCGAGGCCACCAGATCTCGCTCTAACTCGCGCCGCTCGCCGCGCAGGTTGCGGTCCAGCAGCACCACCGGAAGCCCGCGCTTACGGCACCCGGCCAAGAACCACTCGTCCTGCCGGCAGGTGTCTTCGGAGACGCGCGACGGCAGAAAAAACACGCCCGTCGCCCCGCCCTTCGCCACCGCCGCAGTGGCCCGGTCGACCTCGGCGGCGTCCGCGGTCGGGGGCACCGCGAGCGGCCGCAGCGCGAACGCCCCCTGACCCACGACGCGCTCGAACCCTACTCTAACAACGGCCTCCGACGCACTCTGCCACGGCCCGGGGGACACCCGCATCACCACCGCCCACCGCGCCACCGGGTCCGCGTCCCGCTCGGCCGCCGCGTAAGAGCCGGACCGGTCGCGCGTGACCACCAGCCCGCGGTCGCGGAGCAACTGGAGCGCCCGCGACGCGGTGAACGAGGAGACATCGTAGGTGTCGGCGATGTCGCGGACGGTGGGCAGTTTGCCCATGCTCCACTCGCCAGCCCTCAACCGCGTCGCGAGCTGGTCCGCGAGGTGGACGTATTTCGGGGTCGTGTCGTCAACGGGCGATTCGGACCGAGGCACATGCTGCTCCGTCGAAAACGGCCGGGCGGTGTAGCATTCAGATCCGTTACAAACGGCCACGGGTGCGCGTTAGCAGCCCGTGATGTTTTTTAACAAGAATACGCAACAATATCGCCGCAGCAACCGCGAGCCCGTGCTCCGCTGATATTTTCTGATTGGGACAGATTGCCGAGGGCTTAGTGAGATCTTCACGCTTGCTGTGTTGTAGCCTCTCGCCTGTCTCAGTACTCTCTCATCACAGATGTGCCGCCCCGGCTCACGTGTATCATTCGTCTCCCGAGGGTTCCCATGCTTCGTCGCAATTGGAACGAAAAGGCCGGCTTCACGCTCATTGAGCTGCTGGTGGTGATCGCGATCATTGCGATCCTGATCGGGCTGCTGCTGCCCGCCGTCCAGAAGGTGCGAGAGGCGGCCGCGCGCACGCAGAGTCAGAACAATGTGAAACAAATTGGGCTGGCGACTCACGGGTACAATGATGCCGTCGGCCACCTGCCGCCGTCGTTCGTCGAGTACGGCACGGCTAAGGGGTATAAGGACGGCTCCTGGATCGTCCACATCCTGCCGTACGTCGAGCAAGGCAACCTCAAGCAAATGGTGGACAACAACACGGCGGCGAGCCAGCAGTACTACGCCATCACCTACGGGAACCCCCCGCCGAAGATGTTCATCAACCCGACCGATCCGTCCGCTCCCACCGGCACGGTCAGTGATCCGTACTTCAACTCCCAGCCTTACGCGGCCACGGGGTACGTGGCGAACTACTTGGCCCTGGGTGGCATCTTCAGCACCACCCTCGACACGAAGAAGAACATTTTGGCAGTAACCGACGGCACCTCGAACACCGTCTTCTACACCACCCGCATCACGCTTTGTGAGCGCCGCCCGACGGCGTACCGCCCCAGCTACACCAGCGGCCCGTTCTACAACATCGCCCCGTACGCCAACGCAGGGTCCTGGTACGAGTGGATGCCCGTGCTCAACTACTGGTCGAACGGGGCGAGCAGCACGGGGTACGTAACGGGCGCTGGGACCAAGTTCCAGTCGAACCCGACTTGGGCCGGGGCGAGCGCCACCTGTGACTTCCGTCTCGCCACCCAGATGGGTTCGGGCGGTATCATGGTCGGCCTTGGAGACGGCAGCGTTCGGACGGTGTCGACGGGCACCTCAGGCGACACGTGGTGGATGGCGATGACCCCCAACGGGGGCGAGGTTCTCGGGAGCGACTGGTAAGCTCTCCGAGCTTTCGGTTCGGGCGCCTACGGCCCGCTCTCACCACACCTTCAGGATCACATACCCATGCGTCGGTTTGTTGCGCTCGCGCTCTTCGCTTTCTGCGTGTTCGTTGTCCTCGGGTGCGGCGACTCCGCTCCCACCGTTAACAAGTCTCCGGCGGAGAAGCCGAATCAGAAGGAGCAGGGGGCCGGCCCCGGTGCCGGAGCCGGGCAGAAAAAGTAACCGCCTGCTTCCGCCGGCGCAGCCCGCTGAACTTGAGGTGGGCGGCAGGGCCGTGCCGGCGGGCTTTCGTGAACCCGGGTCTGCCGAAACCAAGCCGGTACGGCTTTCGCGCCCCAAGAACCGAATGAGGAACATTAATGGCCACTCCCACACGCCGCGACCTGTTCGGCGCGGCGCTCGGCGCCGCCGCGCTGCCCGGGTTCGTTTCCACGGCGCGCGCCGCGGACCGCAAGCCGGTGCTGCGGGCCGCGCATATCACCGATGTCCACATCACGAAGGACCGCGACGCCAGCAAGGGCGTCGCCGCGATGTTCGCCCACATGGCGAACCGCCGGGACGGCAAGCCGGATCTGATCCTGAACACCGGCGACGCCGTGATGGCCGTCGACGGCAAGACGACCGGCGCGAAGGCCGCGGAGCAGGTCGCGCTCTGGAAGCAGGCCGTGAAGGCCGCCCCGGCGCCGATCCACTCCTGCCTCGGTAACCACGACGTTTGGGACGGCAACGAGCCGACCGCCGAGGTGCCCGCGGAGAAGAAGGGCTTCGGCCTGATGACCGAAGTGCTCGGCATGCCCGCCCCGTACTACAGCTTCGACCAGGGCGGGTGGCACTTCGTCTCGCTCAACAGCATGTGCAACTGGCCGAAGTACGCGACCCTCTCGCCCGAGCACTTCGACTGGCTCAAGGCCGACTTGGCCAAGACCAAGCTCCCGACCGTGGTGATGAGTCACGTGCCGATCCTGAGCGTGACCTCGCAGGTGTACGGCGACAGTTGCCGCAAGAACAACGACAACGTCGTCCCGGGCATTTGGCACCACACGGACTGCTGGGCCATCAGCGAGGTGTTCCGCAAGAACCCGCACGTGAAACTGTGCCTGAGCGGGCACATGCACACGTGCGACCGGTGCGAGTACCGCGGGGTGTGGTACGTCTGCGGCGGGGCCGCGTGCGGCGCGTGGTGGAACGGCAGCGAGTACGGGTTCCCGCCGTGCTACGGGGCCATCGACCTGTTCGCCGACGGCACGTTCAGCTACGACTTCGTCGATTACGGCTGGACCGCCCGCAAGTGGAGCGGCAAGGAACTGAAGGACTGATCGGGTTTTGGTGTTGGGTGTTGGGCGTTTTCGTATTTTGCCCGAGCGGGAGCACGTGAGCCGCGACGGTGAAACACCCAACACCTAAAGCATCCAGAAATGCCACTTCCAAACCGCCCGATCGAGTGGGCCGACCGGCTCGCCAAGCTCTACACCCCTGTCGTTGCCGATGTTTTGGACAAGCTCGGGTTCCGCAACCAGAGCATGAACCCGCGCGTCCGCCCGCTCTGGCCCGAGGCGAACACCGCCGGGTTCGCGCTCACCGTCCAGACGGCCCCCGCACGCGAGCAATCGCCAGCGCAACCCTATGCCGGTGAACTGGCTGCGGTTGATTCGCTCCGGAGGGGCGACGTGCTGGTGGTATCGGAGTCCGCGTGCAGCTTTTGGGGCGAACTGCTCTCGACCGCTGCGACGTACCGCGGGTGCCGCGGCGTCGTGCTCGACGGTCCGACGCGCGACTCGCTCGCGATTCGGGGGATGGGTTTTCCCGTTTTTCACGTCGGGTTTCACCCCGCGGACAGTCTCGGTCGGCTGGACGTGGTTGCGCACAACGTTCCCATCTCGTGCGCGGACGTACTAGTCTCTTTTTAAGTTCAGCGTAGCGCTGAAGTTTGGG
>NZ_JAXBLV010000231.1:0-34205 GCF_034097035.1 Gemmata algarum | reverse complement strand
AATAATTGCCCTTTCCAGGTGCTGCGGTTGCCTCATCCGGAAGGAAAATTCCGGATGAGGTGACACTTCTAGTTTTTGGCGAAGAGTTCGCTGGGTAGAAGGCCCAATCAATAGAGGATATCCCCTGTGAGCAACCGGATTCTGCTGGTCACTGCATTTCTCGCGGGTTCGCTCGGCGCGGTCGGGGGTGACAAACCCGCTCCGGCTTCAGTGCCGGTACTCCCGGCCCCAGCTGACTATGACCCCATGTGCTTTCTCGGTCGTGTCGAGAGCGTCTGCGCAGACGGGGTCGTCATCAAGCCGCAGGGCGACATGCGGATGCGCTGGCTGGCGCGGCACCCGGACGGCACCCCGCGCGCCGAGCACGTGTTCGTCCAGGACAACACCCAGCCGGCCCGCACGTTCGGGTACGAGGACTCGCTGCGGATGTTCTGCGGGCTCCCACTGACCCACGGCGTCCGCCCCGGGTTGGGCCACTCCACGCACTCGGGCGAGCACAAGATCACCGATGTCCTCGTGGGTGACATCGTGCTCGCATCGTATCGGCAACAGCGGGGTGAGTGGGTGTGCATGGCGATCCGCATCCAGCGGCGCCCCGGCGGACGGGTGCCGGAGGCGGTCGGCGACAAGGACACGACCATCGGGCGCAAGGTCGTCACGCGAATGAACGCCGAGCAGTTCGTGGAAGAAACGATCGCCGGCAAGTGGGCGCCGCGGTTACTCGCGGGGCTCCGGAAGTGAGCCCGCATCTGGTGGCCGAACCCGAGCCCGCGCACGACCACCGCGGCGAGGCGACGGGACGCCCCCCCCACCCCAACCGGAGCCGGGCTCATGAGCCGAACACTCCTAACGCTCTGCCTGTGTAGTGGTCTCGCCACCGCCGCCCCTGGGCAAGTGCCTCCGCCCGCAGCAAAGCCGGCGCGGAAGCCGGCCGGTCCTGAGTACCAACCGAATACCTTCATCGGTCGAGTGGTGGGCCGGAGCAATGAAAAGATCACCATCGAACCCGAGAGGAACTTGCGGATCACTTGGACAGAACGCGACCCCGACGGCACCGAGGTGGAGGTCGAATACATCCAAGACAACACACAGCCCGCGAAAACGTTTACCTACTCGGATGAGGTGCTGACGTTCAGTGGCTACCCACTTCCTCGCAACCGCCTTGCCCCGAGCGATCGCGCCCCCGGCGAACACAAAAGGTTACAGAAGTGCGCCTGGGGGATATTGTGTACATCACCCCAGGCGTGGCCGGCGGTGAGGCGATGTGCTTCGAACTCGGCATCATCCGGCGGCCGGGTGGGCGGGTGCCCGACGGCCCCTACGACGGAACCGGGAAGTTCGAACTGAAAATGTCGACCACGCGCAACGCCGCCCAATGCGCCGAAGAAACGATCGCCGGCAAGTGGGCGCCGCGACTGCTGGCGGGGCTCCGGAAGTGAATCGCGAAGCGGGCGGTCCCGCGCATCGACGGTGACCGCCCGACCCGATGCCTACTCGTTACTCTTCTCCCTGGCGGCGTTCAGCGCCAGCACGCAGAACGCGGTGCCGGCGTTGGCGATGTAGTGCGCCTTGTCGTTGCTCAGCGACCGCGTGAACCACCGGCCGCTCGCGCGCTGGTTCGACTTGAGCCACTTCACCGCGTTCACCACGCTCGCATCGGTCGGCTTCTCCCCCGCAACCAGCAGCACGTAGGTGACGAAGCCCGTGCCGTACCCGTCGCTGTCCGCGTTCGGGTCGTTGGGGGTTCGGTCCGCGTCGCGGCGCGTGTACGCGCCCAGCGACGGCAGCGACCACCCGCCGTCCTTGCGCTGCTTCCCCTTCAGCGCGGCCACCGCCGTCTTCTGCTCCGCGGTCGTCATCAGGCCGTCCAGCTTGGTCGAGGCCCACAACAGCACCGCGGTGTGGTGCAGGTCCGGCGCCGGGGTCTTCTTCAGGTACCCCTTGAGCTTCGCCACACCGGCCCGCGCCGTCTCGGACTTCGCGTACTCGCCGGGCGCGTACCCCACCGCCAGCGCCGCCAGAGCTGCGCCGTAATAATCGTCGTGCTCGAGCGGCGGCCACGCGCACTTCAGCCAGTTCCACGCCCCGTCAGGCCGCTGAACCGTCCACATCCGGTCGAGCGCCGCCCGCGTCGCGTCGTGGAGTTTGCCGGACTGTTGTGCGTCGTTGAAGGCGAGCGCGAACGCGGTCGCCACGACGTAAGCGTCGCCCCGCGGCTTCCCGCCGGTGGCCCAACTCTTTACGTCGCCTTCGAGGTACTTACGCACCTCCTTCCAGCCCTCATCCCCTTTGAGTAACGGGCGGGCGGTGAGGTAAGGCATGTTCGTGTGGCAGGTGATGCACTGGCGGTCGCGGGTCCAGTTCACACCCACGCCGTCCAGGTACTCGCCGGCCTTCACGAGCGAAAGCTCTTTGGCGAACGGCTCGGCCGGTTTGGTGGCCACCGGCTGCGGAAAATCCGCCGCCGAAATCGGGCCAGCCAGGAGCAGAAGTGCCAGACGTGAGGTGCGCATAAGTGGTCCCGCAAGTGAGCTATTGAGCGGGGTGAGCCCCGGGCCGCGTCTACTGGTCGTGATCCACCCACGACTCCAAAGCCGCCCCTGAACCGGGCCGACGGCGCGACCACTCATCAGACGTGACCGCCCGGCCCCGCCAACGCGGGGCCGGGAACCGGTTACTCCGGCGTTACACGCTCTCCTTCAGCTCGAACCCCTTGCGGTACTCGCGGAACAGCATCGCGTTGGCCTTCGCGTTGTCCTTGAACCGCTCGGTCTTGGTGTCGATCTGGAGCACCGGTCCGAACCGGCCCACGGTGCTGTCCGGGTTCACCTTGTTGGCCTTGAGGTGGGCCAGCATCCCGGCCGCGAACTCGTTGACGGTCTTGTTGTCGCTCACCGACCCGGCCTTCGTGAGCGCCCCCTCGGTGCCGAGCCGGTAGCTGATGTTGGCCAGGTGGCACAGCGCCGCCGACAGGTGCCCCTCGGCGATGTCGCAGTTCAGGTCCTCCACCTTGCGGCTCCGCACCGCCTTCACGAAGTTGTCGAAGTGGTGCTGGTCGCCGCCGCCGGAGAACTTCGCCAACTCCTTGCCGTTCTTGTCGTACGCCACGCCGCCGGAGTAGCTCGGGCACACCACGTAGCCCTCGGTCCCCACCCAGATGTTGCCCACCTTCGCCCCCTTGTAGGCGTCGGTGGTGAGGCCGCGGACCTCGAAGATCATCTTCGCCTTGTCGTAATCGAACACGCACAACTGCGTGTTGGCGGTCTCGCCGTCGTCGGTGTAGCCGAACCGCCCGCCGAGGCTGAACACGCTGTTCGGCATGGTGGTCTGGCCGAGCCCCCAGCGGGCCTTGTCCATCTCGTGAACGCCCTGGTTGCCCAGGTCGCCGTTGCCGAAGTCCCAGATCCAGTGCCAGTCGTAGTGGACGGTGCCGTTCTTGGTGTTCCGGGTCGGCGCCTTCAGCGGCGCCGGGCCGCACCACAGGTCGTAGTCCATCGTCTTCGGCGGCGCCTGCTCGCCGGCCACCTTCCCGATGCTGGTGCGCGGCTTGTAGCACAGCCCGATCGCCAGGTCCACCGCCCCGATCTTCCCGCCGCGGACGTACGCGATGGCGTCCCGCATCCCGGGGTTGCTGCGGCTCTGGGTGCCCACCTGGCAGATGCGGTTGTACTTGCGGGCCGCGGCGGTCATGATCGCGCCCTCGCGCACGTTGTGCGTGGCGGGCTTCTCGCAGTACACGTCCTTGCCGTTCTCCATCGCCCACACCGCCATCAGCGCGTGCCAGTGGTTCGGCGTGGCGATCGAGATGATGTCGATGTCCTTGTTCTCGACCAGCTTGCGGATGTCCTTCTCGAACTTGGGGGCCTTGCCCTGCTTCCCCTCGATCTGCTTCATCGCGGGGCCGATGACGGCCTCGTCGCAGTCGCAGACGGTGGTGATCTCGCAGTTGTTCTTGCCGAGGAACCCGCCGACGTGGCTCATCCCGCGGCCCCGCACGCCCACCACGGCGACGCGGAGCTTGTCGGCCCGGGCCTTGGCCGCGGTGGCCGTCGGCTTGTCTTCGGCGCGGGCGGTGGCGCCGGCGGCAGCGGCGGCGGCGAGGAGCGCGGAACGGTTAACGAACTCGCGGCGGTTGAAGAGGTTCATGGCAGCTTCCCCGGCGTGAGGCGCCGGCTTCGAGGGTGGAACGGAGAGAGTTTTTGGACGCGAGAAACCGACCTACACACTGTAATCGGCCCGGGGACGGTGACGCAACAACGCGGCGGCAAGAAACATGAGCGGTAATAACCGCCGGCCGCCGGTGAGGGCCGGCCGAAAAAGTCACGCCCGGCCGCAAAACCGCGCGCGCGGTGTCGCAATCCGCACCGACTTTTGCAATCGCCACTTCACTTGATCGCATCACAACGGTATTTTTCTGCCTGCCCGACTCGCAGGGCCGAATGCACTCCAATGTCTCACTCCGCGCTTGTTGATGCGGTGCATGCACTGGCCCGGTGCCGCGACCACGCCGCAATTCTGACCGTCGTCACGCGCTACGTTCGGCGCCTGGTGGGCGCCGACGGGGCGACGTTCGCGCTGCTTACCGACGGCGAGTGCCGTTACCTCGAAGAGGACGCGATCGCGCCGCTCTGGAAGGGGCGCCGGTTCCCGGCCGGGAGCTGCATCGGCGGGTGGGTCGCGGCGCACAAGGTACCGGCCGTTGTTCCCGACGTGTTCTCGGACCCGCGGGTGCCGCACGGGGCGTACCGGGCAACGTTCGTGAGGAGTCTGGCGGTGGTGCCGGTGCGGCCGGAAGATCCGCTCGGCACGATCGGCGCGTACTGGGGGGCCGAGCACCGCGCGACACCGGAGCAGGTTGAAACCCTCCAGGCCCTGGCCGACGCGGCGTCGGTGGCGTGGACCAACGCCGCCCTGATCCGCGACCTGTCGGCGGCCCGGGATCAGGCCGAGGCCCGCGCCACCGAAAACGCCCGGCTGCTGACCGAGCGCACCGCGCAGCTCGAAGTTCAGGCGCGGGCCGAGGCCGAGCGGGACCGGCTCCGCGAGTTGCTCCAACAGTCGCGGAAGATGGACGCGCTCGGGCGCATGGTGGCCGGGGTGGCGCACGACTTCAACAACCTGCTCACCGTCATCATCGGGTTCGGTGAGGTGCTCCAGGCGTCCGCCGGCCCGCCGACGCAGGACCTCGCCGTCCACATCGTCGAGGCCGGCCTGCGCGGTCAGGCGCTGACCGGTCAACTGCTGCGGTTCGCACGCGCCCAGCCGTTCACCCCGGAGCCGCTGGACCTGAACCGGGTGGTCGCGGACGCCCAGCCGCTGGTCGCGAGACTGGTGGGCCGCGCAGTGCGGGTCACACTCGAACCGACCGCGGACCTGCCGCCGGTGTCGGCCGACCCGGTCCAAATCGGGCAGGTGCTGCTGAACCTTGCGAGCAACGCCCGCGACGCGATGCCCGAGGGCGGTCGGTTCACGCTCGCCACGGTGCCCGGGAGCTTACCGGACGGCGCCCCGGCCGTGTGCCTGCGGGTGTCCGACACCGGGTGCGGGATGACGGACGACGTGCGGACCCGGCTGTTCGAGCCGTTCTTCACGACGAAGGAAACGGGAACGGGCCTCGGGATGAGCATCGTGGCGGACGTAGTCGCCCGGCACGGCGGCGCGCTCAGCATGGACACCGTGCCCGGTTCCGGCACCACCTTCCGCATCTGCCTGCCGGTGTGCTCGGGACACAGCCCACCGCCGAGCGCGTATTAACAAGCGGCGGGCGAGCCGTCTCGCGTCTCTGCCCCCGTCCCACCGATTCGCCACATTGGGCCGCTACTGTTCGCACGTCATGCGTGGTCAGCGTGCCGCCCCGTTTGGTGACATTCGGGTGACTGCGCACAGGAGCGTTGCGCATAATGGGGTGTCGGGTCGCAACCGCAGCGGCTTGAGCCGGTGCCCAATCACCGCCTCCCGGACGTTGCGTCCGGGAGCACCAGTCCCACAACACCCGCAGACCGCGGCACGGAACCCGTAGCCTTCCACTTGAGCGTCGTGCTCGACCGCCACACCTCAACGGGAGCGGCGGTGACGACGAACCGATCGGCCTTCTCTTCCAAGTGCAGGATCGTCGCCTTGCCCGCGGCGTCCACCTCCAGAACGGGCGGCGACACGAACGGGATCGGGTACATCACTTCGTGCGAAGCGACGCCGAGGGTGGTGGTGTTCCCCCCTTGAGTGATGACCACCGAATCGGCCGACGGGTCGGTCCCGGTCGTGAGGCACCCGGGGCCGAGTGCGGCGAGAAGAGCGAATCGGGCGAGCGACCGCATACGGCCCCCTCGGGTGGTACGATGGCCACTCGCATACCCGGCACGCGATCGTTCGTCAACGCGGGTGCCATCTGGACAGTAGCGGGCACGAGGATTCAATCTGGGCCGTTTCCAGCCGACGGAATTGGGATCTCGGCTTTGCCCTTTTCAGTCGCGGTGAACGTCGCTTTTCAGGTGAATTGGGCATTCGCCTCACTTCACAGGGCTGCGTTTGTGGGAAAGGAAATGTGGCGTCGGTGGCACTCCGACTGGTCGCCGACTGGACATCCGCTGCCACCGGACGGGCGATTCGCTGGTACACCGCTACCACCGAATCACGCGACTTCTCCGAACCGCCGCCCCAAAGCGAACCGGCATAATAGAGTCGCAAAGCGTTAACGAGAAATCATTTGCAGCAGTTCGACCGGCGTGAACGTTCACACCCCTGACGGGAACCGGGTGTCAGACGCAGCCGATGGGTTTTGATTTCTGAAAGTGCTGTTCGGAAAGGATGCTCGATGTGCCGACCGAAAAGACCGCGCCAGTCAAGCTGATTAATGGAGGGCGCGCTCGATCCGGCGGAGCAACCCGACCAGCACTGCCGGTTCGACGGGCTTCATCAGGATCAGATCGAACCCGGCCTGTTCGGCCTCCCGGAGCATGGCCCCTTGACACCCGGTCGCCGCTACCAGGAAGGGGCGCGGCGAGAGCCCCGCCGCGGACACCCGGCGCGCCAGTTCGCTCCCCGAGCACCGTGGCATCTGTAAATCCGTCACAACCACGTCGGGTCGATCGGCCAAAACGGTCCGCAGCGCCTCCTCGCCATCAGCCGCAGTGCCGACCGCGAATCCGCACAACCCGAGCAGGTCGAGTTGCGAGTCGAGCGTATCGGCGTCGTCATCCACTACCAGGACGCGCAGTGGCTTGACGGGGCGCTCATGCGCGTCGGCGGACATCCCTTGGCCCCCTTGCGGAATGATTATCACAGTAACTGAATCCCATAGCTCGAGATGCCAGAAATTAGAAAACTGGCGTCGGGACAATCCCGTCAGCCGCGGCCGTATTCGAACAGCCCCCCCGGTACAATACAGCCGCCCCGCGCTCCCGGAGGAAGAACTCGTTATGACCGGCCCACCCGCCACAGGTCTTACCACAGCCGAAGTTGCGGAGCGCGTGCGCCGGGGCGAGGTGAACCGCACCCGCCGGGCGGCGTGGGCGGACTACGGGGTGATCGCGTCGCGGCACGCGCTCACGGTGTTCAACCTCGTGGTCGCGCCGACGGCGGTCGCGCTGTTCTCGTTCGGCGACTGGCGGGCCGGCGTGTCGGTGACCGGTACGGCGCTCGCCAACACCCTCATCGGCCTGGCCCAGGAGCTGCGCGCCAAGCGGCAGTTGGACCGGCTCGCGATTCTGACCGCCCAGAAGGCGCGCGTGGTGCGGGACGGCCACCCGCACGAGGTTCCCACAGACGACGTGGTGCTGGGTGATCTGGTGCTGCTGCGGGCCGGCGAAACCGTGGTCGCGGACGGCACCCTGCTCGAATCGCAATACCTGGAGGTCGATGAAGCGCTGCTCACCGGCGAATCGGACCCGGTGCGCCGGGGGGCCGGTGAACGGGTGCTGTCCGGGAGCATCTGCGTGACCGGCGAGGGGAGCTACCGGGCGGAAAAGGTGGGCTCGGCGGCGTTCGCCCAGCGCGTCACCACCGACGCACAGCGGTACAGCTACACCACCAGCCCCATCACCCGGGCGTCGAACCGCATCATCACCGCACTGAGTATCGCGGCGCTCGCCCTGTGCGCCCTGTACGGCGCCCTCTACGCGCTGGGCGAGATCGGCGCGGAGCACATGTTCCGGATGATCGCCGCGACGGTCGTTTCCACCATCCCGCAGGGCTTGGTGCTGACCGCGACCGTGGCGTTCACCATCGGGGCCGTGGTGATCGGGCGCCGGGGCGCCCTGGTCCAGCGGCTGAACGCCGTCGAGGCGATGGCCGCGGTCGATGTGGTGTGTACGGACAAGACCGGGACGCTGACCTCCAACCGGCTGAAGCTCGACACGCTTCGCGTCCTGACAGACGAGTTGCCCGAACACGAGGTGCGGCACCGGTTGGCGCAGTTCGCGTGCGCCTCGATCGATCGCGACAACAAGAACATCCAGGCGATCCGCGCGGCCCTCGGCACGGTCCCGGTGGAGGCGGTCGAGCACCTCCCGTTTAACGCGCGAACGCGGTTCAGCGCCGCCCGCGTGCGCGAACCCGGTCCGGAACGCGTGCTGGTGCTGGGCGCCCCGGAAGCGCTGGCCCCGGGCGCCGGCCGTTGGGACGCGGAACTGAACCGCCTGCAAACGGCCGGGCTGCGGGTACTGCTGTTCGCCGAGAGCACCGCCGCGGCGCCGCTCGAACCGGGCACCCTCCCACCGGCCCTCCGGCTCTTGGCGCTGGTCGCGCTGGCCGACGAGCTGCGCCCGGACGCAGCGGCGGTGCTCCAGGCGCTGTCCGCGCAGGGGATCGCGTTCAAGGCGATCTCGGGCGACAACCCGCGAACCGTTCAGGCCACCGTCGCGCCGCTCGACCTGCCGATGTCCCGCGAGCCGGTGGTGAGCGGGAAAGACCTCGACGCCGCCGAAGACCCGGTCGCGTTCGTGCGCGCGCACAGCGTGTTCGGCCGCGTCGAGCCGCTCCAGAAGGTTGCGATTGTGGAGGCACTTCAGAAGGGCGGCGCGAACGTCGCGATGATCGGCGACGGGGTCAACGACGTGCTGCCGATCAAGAAGGCCGACCTGGGGATCGCAATGGGGGAGGGGAGCCCGGCCGCCAAAACGGTGTCGAGTCTCGTACTGGAGACGAACGACTTCGCGGTGCTCCCGGAGGCCATTGCGGAGGGGCGGACGATCGTGCGCAACCTGCGCCGCGCGGGCAAGCTGTTCCTCACGAAGAACGTCTACTCGCTGGCGTTCATCGTGGCCTACGCGGTCGGGCTGTTCGACATCCCGTTCCCGTACCTGCCGCAGCAGGTGACGCTACTGAACTGGATGGTGATCGGCGTCCCGGCGCTGCTCATGGCGCTGACCCGCGAGCGGTCCGGGGCGGCCGACAAGACCCCGTTCCTCGCGGACGTGGGCGGGTTCGCGCTGCGAACGGGGTTGGTGTTTGCGGGCTGCGGCGTCGCGCTGCTCGCCCTCGGAAAACACGTTTGGGACGTGAACGAGGAGACGCAGCGCACAATGCTGCTGACTGCGCTCATTCTGCTCGGCGTGACGGTGCTGTGGCGGGTGCTGAACGGCGACGGCGAACGGCTCACCACGGACCGGTGGCTCATCAAGCTGTCGCTGGTGATCGTCCCCATCTACGCCGGGTTCATGTACTGGCCCCTGTCGGCGAACTTCTTCCGCCTCGCCCCCCTGTCCGGATCGGAGTGGCTGAAGGTGCTCGCGGTCGCAGCGCCGGCGTTCGCGGTCTCCCGGCTCGCGGAGTGGATACCGTGGCGCAGGGCGCTGGGGCGGTAAGCAGCAACCGCTCGCGGGTAATGGAGCGGTCACGAACGGTTCTGACGCACCACGAGGGCACAGATGACGAACACGATCGTCTGCATTCTGATCGCGTGTGCGGGCTGTGGCCTGAAGGGGCATGGGCCGGAGTCAACGGACACGTCGAGCGAATCGCTGCCGTCGCTCGCCGACCGGTCCGCGTTCCTCGAGCGGTACGTGACGTTCCGCCGCAGCTACCGCGAACTGGGCTTCCACGTGCGCTACCAGAACAACGGCAACGGCCTCGTACCGGGGTCGTCCGATTGGGACATTCGCGTCGTCGCAACGGTGCCGCGCGAGGAACTCGCGGCCTGGGTGCCGGACGGGGTGCCCGCGACACCCACGGCCGACACCGACTGGCTCAACGGAGTGCCCGGCGGCGAGCACGCGAGGCCGGTTTCCGAGTGGTATGTTGGGCAGAGAGTGGTTGTTGGGATCGATCGGGCGCGGGCGGTTGTGGCGTACCGCACCTGGAAATGGTGACGCGGCGCGACGCTCATGCTCGGCAGCGTGTGCTGCCGACCTCATACACGATCTGTTTGTTGGTGTCTGCTTTGGTTTTGTTTCTTGTGGCACAGACATTCCTGTCTGTGTGGTGCGAGAAGGCTGCACAGACAGGAATGTCTGTGCCACAAGAAACAAACACAACCATTCGGATTGTGAATCAGCAACCCGGCACGGCTCAGCGAACGGCGGGCCGGCCCGCCCGCGTTACTTCAACTGCTTGTTCAAGGCATCTTCGGCGGGCCGCGGCGCCCGTTCCGCGGGTCCGGCGTCCCGGCGAACCCGCCGATGAGGTACGGGTACTTTCCGGGGGTCACGTGGTAATGCCAGCCCCGGTCGTCGTCGTACCGCATGTTGAAGTCGTCGAGCGGTTTGTCTTTGTCGTCCTTGGCCATCAGCCCCTTGGCGACGTAAGGGCCGTAGAGCGGGAAGCCGTCGAGGGCGAAGCCGATGAGGGGCGAGTGGCCCTCGCCGTCATCCACGAACGGCGACTTCACGCAGACCGGGTACTTGTGGTAGTGGTACTGGTTGTTCGGAGCGGGGTGCCCGCAGCAGCGGTCCAGGATGTCGATGGCTTCGGTGCCCTCCATGTCGAACGGGTTGAAGAACGCGACCCCGTTGACCGCGAAGCCGATCGGCCCCATCGGCAGCGCGCGGTTTGAGTTGGTCTTGTCCATCGCCACGGCCTTCGGGTTCCGCACCGGGTTCAGCGGCAGGTGGTAGGTGCGATCGCACTCTTGAATCGGGTTCGGTCCCGCGCCGCGGCCCGGGAAGATGGCGGTGGGGTGGTTCGGGATGTTGCGGGCGTGGACGACGAGTTCCTTACCGTCCTTGAACTCCAGAACCACGTTGTCCGGCAAGAACCGATCGGCCTCGACCCGGTTCCCCTTCAGGTCGAGGTGTCCCGCGCGGAGCCAGGCGGTCATGTTCTCCGCGAACGGGTTCGACAGCCGGCCGTCCATGTAGTAGAGGCGGTCGGCGTTTTTGGCCGTGACTACCAGCGTCGCGGGGCGCTCACGCAGACCGGGTTCGGGGTCGTAGTACCACCGCCCGCCGAGTGGGAGCAGAGACTTGAGATTCGGTGCCGGCCCCTTCTCGGTTTTCACGACCTTCGGCGCGTCCTCAGGCGCGGGGATCGGGACCAGCGCGAACTCCGTGACGAAGAACTCGGACCCCGTCTCGCCCTTCGCGCACCCGCTCTTGAACCCGACGCCGATGCCGATCGTGTCGATCTCCGCGAACGGCAGCCGGAACTCGAGCGCATAGGTCTTCCAGACCGCGCCGCCGTTCCTGAAGAACTTGCCGTTCGCGGCGAGCTGCTTGCGGTCGCGCTCGACCAGCGGGTAGATGTTCTGCGTCACGCCGTCGAGCGGGTTCGTACCGCTCTTGCCGAAGAACTCGACCCGCATGAACAGCGCGTCTTTCTCGACCTCGAACCCGGGTTCGGCCAGCCCGCGGAACGTGAACCGGAACCACTTGCCGACCCCGCCCTGGAACCCGCGCACCTGCTGCGACACCGCCCCGGACCGCTGGCCGTCCTTGTTGAGGTCCTTGCCCGAATAGAGGGCGATCCCGGACTCGGTGTCTTCACCGTCCGCACCGGTCCACACCCACTTCGTATCGCCCGACAGAGTGTAGTGGGCGGGAACGTTGACATCCGCACTCTTCTCAAAGAACCGCGGGTTCTTCACCAACCCGGCGGGCGGTTCCTTCAGATCGACCTTCAGGGGTTCCGGCCGCTCCTTGACCTCCTGCGGCCCCTTGAACTTGCCCTTCGCCCCTTTGTTCCCGCCGGGGGGCGGTTGGGAAGACGCCAAGCCGACCAGCGCAGCCGAAAAGAGGGTCGCAGCGATCATACCGCGGGTTCGCATCAGCGGTCCTCAACACGAGATCGGCAAAAGCCGCTGACAATGAAACGGAGAGACGGTCCCGCTCGCGACAGAGCGGCGCCGGCACGCCCGGCCCACCGATCCGAAGTCGGGGCGCCATCGGACCCGAGATCAAGCCATCGTGCCGATGACTTTACGGAACCGCGCGAGCGTCACCCCAAAAAACGTCGCCCCGATCAGAGCCAGGGCGAGGAACTGCGGCCACACGACCGACAGCCCGGCGCCGCGGTAGAGGATGCCCTGGGACAGGGCGACGAAGTGTGTGGTGGGGGCCGCCAGCATCACCGTTTGCACCCACCCGGGCATGCTCTCGCGGGGCGTCACCCCGCCGGACAACATCTGGAGCGGCAGCACCACCATCATCAGCAGCAGCCCGAACTGCGGCATCGAGCGGGCGAACGTGCCCATGAAGATGCCGATCGACGTGGCGGCGAACAGGTGCAGCGCGACGCCGCAGAGGAACAGCGCCCGCGAGCCCCCGACCGGCACACCGAGCGCCCCCTGCACGACGACCCGCAGCGACAGCGCGCACGCGACCAGCACCACCAGCCCCATCGACCATACCTTGCCGGTCATAATCTCGAACGGCGTCACCGGCATCACCAGCAGGTGCTCGATCGTGCCCCGCTCCCGCTCCCGGATCAGGGCAGCCCCGGCCAGCGCGATCGCCAGCAGGGTCACGTTGTCGATCAGCTTCACCACCGCCCCGAACCACGACTTGTTCAGCTCCGGGTTGAACCGCGCCCGCACGGCCAGGTCCACCGGCGGGGCCGGGTTCGCCCGGTACCGGTCGGCGAACGCCTGGACCTCCCCGCTGGTGATCGTCTCGACGTACCCGCTGCCGGTGTACGCTTGGCTCATGCGCGTCGCATCGACGTTGAGCTGGACCGCCGGCCGCCTCCCGGCGAGCACGTCGCGCTGGAAGTCGGGCGGGATCACCAGCGCGAACGTGTCCCGGCCGGCGTCCATGTGAGCGTCCATCTCGCCCGGGGTGATCCGGGCCGGCGGCAGGAACTGCGGCGGGTAGAACGCCCCGGTGATGCGCTCGGACAGCGGCGACCGGTCGTAGTCCACCACCGCGATGGGGGCCTTGTTGAGCGTCTCCGGCTGGGCCGTCGCCCCCGCGTAGACCGACACCGTGAAGCTGAAGGCGATCAGCCCGAGCAGCATCGGGTCGCGGGCGAGGCTCCACAGCTCCTTCACGCCCAAGTGCCAAACGGTTCCGGCGCGCATCGGTCAGGCCTCCTGTTTCCGTAACAGCGCCGCGGCCAGCCCGACCAACACCGGGAACGCGACGAGCAGCGCCAGGAACGGGGCGGTCAGGTCGGCGAACCCGAGGGCCTTGGAGAACGTCCCGCGGGAAATGGTCAGGAAGTGGGCGGTCGGGTAGACGCGGCCGATCCACGCCCCGGCGCCCTCCAGCGACGACACCGGGTCGATCATCCCGGAGAACGAAACGGCGGGCAGGATGGTGAGCACCGCCGTGCCGAAGACGGCCGCGACCTGGCTCCGCATGAACACGGAGATGAGCGCGCCCAGCGCGGTCGCGCAGCCGACGTAGAGCACCGCGCCGGCGGTCAGGGCGGCGAAGTTACCGGTGAAGGGCACCCGGAACGCCGTGACCGCCAGCAGGGCCAGCAGCAGGAAGTTGAGCATCCCCAGGGCGATGTACGGGAGCTGTTTGCCGAGCAGAAACTCCAGCCGGGTCGTCGGGGTGGCGTAGAAGTTGATGACCGACCCCAGCTCCTTCTCCCGAACCACGGACAGCGACACGAGCACGGCCGGGATGAGCTGCAACAGCAGCGGAATCACCCCCGGAACCATCGCCACGACGCTCTTCACGTCCGGGTTGTACCGGAACCGCGTCTCGACCGTGGCGGGGGCGGACGCGCCCCGCACGCCGAGGCGGCGGCGGGCCACATCGGCCTGCCACTGCGCGTGGGCGCCCTGGACGTAGCTGCGGGCGGTCTCGCCCCGGGACGGCATGGCCCCGTCCACCCAAACCCCGATCTGCACGGCCCGGCCCCGTTCCAGGTCGCGCCCGAAGTCGGGCGGGATCTCGATCACCACGCTCAGCTCGCCCGACTGCATGCGCCGGTCCGCCTCGTCGTAGTCGGCCACTGGTGGCCGCTCGGCGAAGTACCGCGACCCCGCCAAGTTCAGGGCGTAGTCGCGGCTGGCGGCGGTCTGGTCGCGATCCAGCACGCCGTAGGGCAGATTCTCGACATCCATGCTGATCCCGTAGCCCATGATGAGCATCAGGGCCACGCTGCCGAGCAGGGCCGTGGCGGCGCGAACCGGGTCGCGCCGGAGCTCGAGCGCCTCGCGGCGGGCGTAGCTCATCATCCGCTGACCGCTGAACCACGAGATAGCTCTCAGGGATGGGCGGGAAGCGGGAGGTAAAGAGTGGGGGCCGGCAGCCACGGCACCATCGGCGCCATCGCGGCGAGGAGCCGGCGGGCCGTCAGGTTGCCGACCGCGGGCCGTCCCCGGGTTCGTGCTCCCGGCCCCCGGGGCCTGGGCTGCGGCCTCTTCCAGGTAGCCGATGAAGGCGTCTTCGAGCGTCGCCGCGCCGCTCCCCGCGACCAGCCCGGTCGGGGTGTCACTGACCAGCACCCGCCCGGCGTGCATGAGCGAGATGCGGTCGCACCGGGCCGCCTCGTTCACGAAATGGGTGGAAACGAAGATCGTCACCCGGTCCCGGCGCGACAGATCGGCCAGGAGCTGCCAGAACCCGTCCCGGGCGATCGGATCGACGCCGGAAGTCGGCTCGTCGAGGATCAGCAACTCGGGTCGGTGGACGAGGGCGACGGCCAGCGACAGCCGCTGCCGCTGACCGAGCGGGAGCGCGTCCGGCAGCGCGTCAACGGCTTCACCCAAGCCGAACCGCTCGACCAGCTCGGCGACCCGCCCCGGAATCTCGTCCCCGGGGACCTGAAACAGCCGGGCGTGCAGCACGAGGTTCTGCCGCACCGTCAGTTCGCTGTACAGCGAGAAGGCCTGCGACATGTAGCCGACCCGGCGGCGGGTCTCGATGTCGCCGGCGTCAACCGGCCGCCCGAGCAACCGGGCCGTGCCGCCGCTGGCCGGGAGCAGCCCGGTCAGGACCTTCATGGTCGTCGTCTTGCCGCACCCGTTGGAGCCGAGAAAGCCGAAGATCTCCCCCCGCTCGATCCGGAAGTTCACCCGGTCCACGGCGACGAACGCGCCGAACGCTTTCGTGAGCTCGACCGCCTCAATGGCCACTTCGCCCGCACCGGCCCGCGGCGGGATGACCACCTCCCGGTGGCCGCGGCGCCGCTCCTCCGGGAGCAGCGCGACGAAGGCCGCCTCCAGTGACGGGGTCGCGGTCCGGGCGAGCAGCTCCGCCGGGGTGCCGGTGGCGAGCACCCGGCCGGCGTCCATCGCCACCAGCCAGTCGAACCGGGCGGCCTCGTCCATGTACGCGGTCGCCACCAGCGCGGTCAGCCCCGGCCGGTCGCCGCGGATGCGGTCGATCAGCTCCCAGAACTGGCGGCGGGAGAGCGGGTCCACGCCCGTCGTCGGCTCGTCCAGGATGAGCAGGTCCGGGTCGTGGATCAGCGCGCAACACAGGCCGAGCTTCTGCTTCATCCCGCCGGACAGTTTGCCGGCGGGGCGGTCGGCGAACGGGGTCAGCCCGGTCCCCGCCAGCAGTTCCGTGATGCGGCGGCGGCGCTCCCCGCGGGCGTGGCCGAACAGGCGGCCGAAGAAGTCGACGTTCTCGAACACCGACAGGGTCGGGTACAGGTTCTTGCCCAGCCCCTGCGGCATGTAGGCGATCCGGGGGCACGCCCGGCCGCGGTGCCCGGCGTCGCCCATGTCGCCGCCGAGCACCTCCACGCGCCCCGCCTGGACCCGGCGCACGCCGGCGACCAGCGCCAACAGGCTGGACTTGCCGACCCCGTCGGGGCCGATCAGGCCGACGGTCCGCCCGGCCGGCAGGTCCAGGGTGACGGCGTCGAGCGCGCGGGTCCCGCCGTACGTCAAACTGACTCCGGTCAGCCGGGCCGCCGGCGCCGGGATCGGGTGCGGTTGGGGGCCGGTCATTCCGGCAACCTCACCCGGATGTCCGCGGGCCATTCGGCCCCGGGATCGAGTTGGGCGTAGGCTACCCCCGGCAGCCCGGTCTTGACGCGGTTGATGTGCTTCTTGAGCAGGTCCGGATCGATTCGCGCCTTGATGCGGAACATCAGCTTCTGACGCTCCTGGGCCGTCTCGACCGTCTTCGGGGTGAACTGGGCCACGTCTGCAACGTATGAGACGCGAGCCGGAATAACGAACTGCGGGGCCGCGTCGAGAACGATATGGACCTCGGTCCCCATTCGCGTCCGGCCGGCGTCCGCGGTCGGCAGGAAGAACGTCATGTACACGTCGCCGAGATCGACCATATTCAGCACCTTGCCGCCGGCCGCGAGCACCTCACCGGGTTGGGCGACCCGGTACTGCACCCGGCCGTCGCGCGGGGCGCGTAGCGTGCTGTCATCGATGTCCGCTTGAAGCCGCTCGATCCGGGATTTGGCCGCGTCCACCGTCGCCTCGGCCTGAATCACCTGGGACCGGGCCGTGGCGATGGCCGCGTCCGCGGCGGCGACGTTCGCCCGAGCGGCTTTGACAGCCGCTTCCGAGCTGAAGAACTGGACCCGGGCGGCGTCGAGCACTTCGGCCGAACCGACGCCCTGGACGGACATGGCCTCCGCCCGCGCGCGGGTCCGTTTTGCCCCGTCGAATTCGGCCTCCCGCTGGGCGACGACTGACAGCCCGGCCGCTTTCTCGCTCTCCCGCTGCGCGACACTGCTCCTGGCGGTATCGACCGCGCTCTTTGCCTTGCGCGAGTCGGCCTCGGCCTCACGGAGCTGCGCCGCGAGCACGTCGGTGTCCATCCGGGCGAGCACCTGGCCGGCGGTGACAGAATCGCCTTCGTTGACGAGCACCTCCTTGAGCCGCCCCGCGGTCTTCGCGGCCACATCGATCTCGACCGCCTCAATACGGCCGTTGCTGCTGGCGAACCCCTCCGGTAACGGCCGGGGCCGGAGCGCCTTCCAGCCGAGGTATGCGGCGCCACAGACCGCGAGCGCAAGAGCGACCAGAAGCCACTTTCTTCGCATCATCATCTCGGTCCCTGCGGCACGCATCCGTCCCGGGCCGGGGACATCGGCCGGAACCCTCTGGTGATAATCACTCGCAGTGAGCTGACAGTGAGTTGGTGGCCAATGCACGTGCCGTGCCGGGGAATGCTGGGGCGAGCGGCTGAAGGACTGATCGCGACGGGCGCGGTCGTACCTGTGACACTCACCGTGGTACACAACCCAACTCGGGTAGAGCCGCGTTGCCATCAGTAGTTTGATGCACGAAAAATTCCCGCCGATCACCGACCTCCCGCGAGAGTCGCGTCCGAGGACCACTCGGGCGATCCCGCTGTTCTTGACCAGCCCGGTAGGGCGACCGGCTTTCGTATGGCACATGGGCGATCCGCTGGGTGGCCGACAGGACATTCGCTGGCAGTTAACGGGCCTCGAACTACCCATTCGCTGGGCGATCGCGATCCACGAATCCACTGCTTTGAGCCCCAGTTACAACCGTCGGGCGCGTCGGCTGAGATCCCAACGCCCCCAGCTATCGCAGCGCAACATCTTGACATAGCGGCCCTTGCGACAGATTCGCCACGCGCCTGCGACGCCAACCGTCGGACGAGAACACCGCTGGCAACTGCCCCAGAAGACATGATTCGGACATCGGAAAGTGCAGCGAGTGAAAAAGGAGGGGGGAAAATGCCCGATGCGCGAGTGCGGTCGGCGACGCCAACGAGCGGAACAGCATTTTCCCGCGTCGGCTTCACTGCAACGGACGGTATGTGCCATCTGTCGGGCAGCGGTGCGCCAAAATCGCACACCGCCACGCCGTTTCCGCTCACTCCGACCTGCATCAGTGGTGGGAGACAGGTGGGGCAGAGAGAACCGGGCAGGCGCGAACGTGACGGCCTCCGGTCCCAGGACCGCACCCGTGTCGGAGGTTGTTCGGTTTCAATCGGGTCGAATCTGGTACACTATGCGCACGGTCTCCGCCACCCGCTCCGTCACCCTATGCCCGCGTCCCTGTGGTTGGTACTGCGTCAGACGCAAGAGGCGGTCGGTGCCGGCCGCCCTGAAGATGCGCACCGGCTGCTCGAACCCCTTCTCGCCGACGGACACCGTAAGGTGGTTCGGCTCGCCCGCGAAGTCGTGCGGTCTTACCTGACCCGGGCAGCCAAGGCACTCGACCAACACAACCCAGACGCCGCGTGGCGCGACCTGCTGGCTGCCGAGACGCTTAACACCGGAGAAAAAGCGGTTACCGACTTGCGGTACACGCTCTCCAAACTGTCGGTGGTTCAGGCAAAGGCGATGCTCGAAGCCGGCCGCCCCATCGACACGCTGGACCAAATTACCCGCATCCGCGACCGCGGGGTGCGGCACCCCGATCTCGAGCGGCTCGAAGTCGCGGCCCAAGACTGGGTTCACGCATCTGAGCTGGCGGACCGCGGCGAGTTCCTTCGTGCCTTGGCGGAATTGGACCGCATCGCCCCGAAGCTGCCGTGTCCACCGACCGGGCTGGAGCGGTTCCGAGACGCGGTCGAAGCGCGGCACGTGCAGTTCCGTGACTCGGTCTCGCGCCTCATGGACGCGGCCGACGCGAAAAAATGGGCCGAAGCCGTCACGTTCGCGGCGGAGGTGCTGGCGGTGGCTCCGGACCACCGGGAGGCGAAAGCGGTTCGCGGGCGTGCCTGGGCCGCCGCCGCCCCCGAGACGGTGAGCGTGGCCGTTCCGATGCCGGTACCGGAACTGCCGACCATGCGGCCGGTCGCGCGGAGTACGTCGGGCCGGGCAGCCGCCACACGGATCGAATCCTTACATCCGCCAACGACCGGGAGCAGTCGCCCCATCGCCCGTGTGGCCGGAACGGCTCTGGCGGGGCAATCGTCCGGGGCAGGCGCCCCGCTTCCGAAGCGGTTCTTGTTGTGGGTCGATGGCGTTGGCGGGTATCTGGTTTGTCTGTCGAACCGGGTCACGTTCGGACAGGCGACCGCCGACGGCCCGGTGGATGTGCCGCTTTACGCAGATGTGTCGCGTACCCACGCCGAAGTCACCCGCGACGCCGAGGGCTACGTGATCGAGTCCGGCCGCTCGCTGCGCGTCAACGGAGCCGACACCAAACGCGCGGTACTCGCGCCCGGCGATCGCGTGACGCTCGGTACGAGTTGCCAGTTCCTGTTTCACAAACCGGTGGAGGTCAGTTCGTCGGCAAAACTGGAAGTGACGAGTGGGCACCGGTTACAGGCCCCGGTTGACGCAGTGCTGCTGATGGGGAACGAACTCATTCTCGGTCCGGAGCCCGACGCACACATTCCGCTGGCGGTTGACGCGCCCGTGCTGATTTATCGCTCGCGCGAGGGGTTAAGCGTGCGCGTGCCGGACGCGAAGTTTTTGATCGACGACCGCCCCTGTCTCGACCGGGCCATATTGCCGCTTCCCGGAGTCGTGTCGTGTGAAGCGTTCACGTTCGCGGTGGAGCCGGTTAGCGGGCGGCTGTGAGTCACCGCCCTTCAACGTTCAGCGCGTCGTCGCCGGAACAGTCACGTAACGTTCCCGAAGGGTTCACCTGCCACACGCGGCCGGAACCAACGTCCAGTGCGGTGAGGTATCCGCCGCGAACGCAGTTCGTGTCGATGCACACCAAGAATCCGAGGTCGAGAACGCGGCCAGACGACTGCGGGGTGTGCCCGACAACGGCCACCTTGCCTGAACAGTGCGGAGCGGCAACGGTTGCGTCCGTCACCCGCCACCGTAGTGCCAGCGCGGGTTGCTCACCCAGAGGCAGTTCGGGCACGTAGCCGGCGTGAAGGAAAATGTGAGTGGAGGTTTCGTGGTAGGGGCGGCACTTGGCTAAAAACTCGCGGTGCGACCGGGGAATCCAGTCGGCCAAGGCACGCCGGGGACCACCCGGAGTCCAACCGTAAGAGCGAAGTGTATCCGCCCCGCCGAGCGCAAGCCACCGGCGCAACTGTTCCTTGCTACGGAGGGCGTCGAGGAGTGCTTCTTCGTGATTTCCCAAAAGTGGCACAAGACGGCAGCGCCCGGAGAGCGCGATCAACAGTTCGAGTACGCCCCGGCTGTTCGGCCCGCGGTCGATGTAGTCACCCAGCGCGACGACCGTGTCATCGGGGCCGATCGCCAGCACCTCGACCAGCGCAACAAAGGCGTCGAAGCAGCCGTGAACGTCCCCGATGGCAATGGTGCGCCCCGCCATCCGCACTCCAACGATCAGAGCCGAAACGAATCGCAGCCAGATGGGTCCAAACTGCACGGCATCCTACCGAGCCTGCAATCGGCTCACAACCGCTGCCGTGACCGATTCCGGACATCCGGCAGACTCTGATCAAAACCCACATGCCTCGCACACGTGCCACTTATTCCCGCGCACCCGGGGTAGACGAATCGCGTACTATTCGGGTACGGTACGGATGTCTATACCCTCCCGCGATTCCTTCCGAGGTCGAACGTGTTGGGCTCCAAGCCGCTCCCCCCGGAGCTGTTCGACGCCGTTCAGCGGCACTGGGGGTTCGCGTCGCTCCGGCCGCTCCAGGAACACGCGATCCGGGCCGTCCTCAACCGCCGCGACTCGCTCGTCGTCCTGCCCACCGGGGGCGGGAAATCGCTCTGCTTTCAGGCTCCCGCCGTTGTGCAGGGCGGACTCACGGTTGTCGTGTCGCCACTCATTGCCCTTATGAAGGACCAAGTGGACGGTCTCACGCGCATCGGTGTGCCCGCGGCCCGGCTCGACAGCACGCTGACCGCAGCCGAGCGTGCTGCCACCTTCGAGGGAATCCGCAACGGCACCACCCGACTCGTGTTCACCTCGCCCGAGCGGCTGGTTAACACCGAAATCTTTCGGCTCCTGCAATCGGCCAACACGCACACCATCGCAGTGGACGAGGCCCACTGCGTGAGCCACTGGGGGCACGACTTCCGCCCCGAATACCGCCAGCTCGCGCGGATGCGCGAGTTTTTCCCGAAAGCATCGGTCCACGCCTACACCGCGACCGCCACGGAGCAGGTGCGGCGCGACATCATCCAGCAACTGAACCTGCGCCAGCCCGAGATCCACGTCGGCAGCTTCGACCGTCCGAACCTGACGTTCCGCGTGCTCCCCAGGGTCGAGATGCACGCCCAGGTGCGGGAGGTCATCGACCGCCACCCGGGCGACGCGGGCATCGTGTACTGCCTGCGAAAGAAGGATGTGGACGAGATGTGCGCGGCGCTAAAGGCCGCCGGCTACCGGGCGGTGTCATACCACGCCGGGATGGAGAACGCCGCCCGCCGCGCCACCCAGGACGCGTTCGCAGCAGAAGAGGCCGACATCGTCGTTGCGACGGTCGCGTTCGGGATGGGCATCGACCGCTCCAACGTGCGGTTCGTGATCCACGCCGCGATGCCCAAGACGATCGAGCACTACCAGCAGGAGACCGGCCGCGCCGGCCGCGACGGGTTGGAGTCCGAGTGCGTCCTCTTCTACTCCGGCCAGGATTTCCTTTCGCTCAAGTGGATGATCGAGAAATCGGGCGAAGAGGGCGGGGCGTCGGCGGAGTACGTCGCGACCAGCGTCAAGCACCTCGAAGAGATGGCCCGCTACTGTCGCGGCGCGGTGTGCCGGCACAAGGCGCTCGTCCAGCACTTCGGCCAGACCTACGACATCCCCAACTGCGGCGCGTGTGACATCTGCCTGGGGGACACACAAGAAGTGCCCGACGCGATGACCGTGGCGAAGAAGATCCTCTCGTGCGTCGCCCGCCTGAAGGAGAGTTTCGGCACCGCGCACGTGATCGAGGTGCTGCGCGGAGCGGACACGGCCGCGATCCGTAGCCGCAGCCACCACCAGCTCACGACCTACGGCCTGTTGAAGAACGTCCCCAAAAACGACCTGCGGGACTGGATCTACCAACTCATCGGGCAAGGCGCGCTGGTCCAGTCCGGAGACGAGTACCCCGTTCTCAAGCTGAATGCGACATCCTGGGATGTGATGAGCGGGCGGTCCACGATCCGGCTCATCCAGCTCGCCCGCCGTGCGAAGCGGAGTGCTGACGGGGGAAAGGCGCAGCCATTCGCACTGCCGCCCGGCGCCGACGCGGCGCTGTTCGAGATGTTGCGACAGTTACGGCGCCAGGAGGCATCCCGCGCGGGCGTGCAACCGTATCAGGTGTTTACCGACGCGGTGCTCGCGGAGATGGCCCGCGGCCGCCCGACCAACGAGGAGGCACTGAAGCGCATCTCGGGTGTCGGGGAGTACCGCGCCCAGCAGTTCGGGCGCGCATTCCTCAAAGCGATTGTGGCGCATTGTCTGCGCACCGGTCTCGAGGAGAACGTGCCACCACCCAAGGTTACCCCGGGTCCGCGCGCGGCACTCGCATCGACAACGGCCCCAAAGCCGTCCGCGAAAAAGGAACTCGCGTTCAAATTGTTCCGCAACGGCGCATCCGTCGATTACGTCGCCAAGGAGTCCGAACTGTCGGCCTCGACCGTGACCGAATACCTTGCCGAGTTCGTGCGAACACAGAAGCCCCCATCGATATTCGCATGGGTATCGGAAGACGTGTGCGAGCGGGTGGCCGCGGCTGTCGAAATCCACGGTGTCGCGCGGTTGAAACCGGTGTACGAGGAACTCAACGGCGAAGTGAACTACGACGCCATCCGCATCGTGTTCGCGTACCTCGATACACGAGCCGCGTGAGTTGATCGCGACCGGTGCCCTGTCAGAGCTCCAGTTGGACCCCAGGGTCCGAAGCGGGGGGAGGGCGAGCACCTGGAAGGTGCTCGCAACAAACGCCGTTGACCCGAACCCGATTTCGAGGCGCCATTTCTCGGGGTTCGGCGGTGCTTTGCTCGCGCAGACCATTTCGAACGCCAGGGGCAACTGCGTTGGGGCTAGGTGAGCCGCATAACATGCGCGTCCGTCGTTTCCGGCGCACATCCCTTGACGCCGCAAGGGGCACCTCCGAGATAACCGACTGCGGACGCGCCCGCGCGGGCGGTGTGAAGCGGCACAACGGCGCGGGTGACATAACGAACGACCGGTGCTCGGCCCCGCGGCCACACCAAGGATACCGAACACATGGCCGGTGGACGCGACCCGTCTGTGGCGCTAAGCACAAACGCGCACCTGTTGCGGTGGGTGGAGAAGATGGCCCGGCTTACCAAGCCGGCTGCCGTTCACTGGGTGGACGGCTCGCAGGAGGAGTACGACGCGCTGTGCGGGCAGATGGTCCGGGGCGGAACCTTTATCAAGCTGAACGAGGAGCTGTGGCCCGGTTGTTACTACGCGCGGTCCGACCCGGGTGATGTGGCACGGGTTGAGGACCGCACGTTCATCTGCTCGCTCTCCAAAGAGGCGGCCGGTCCGACCAACAACTGGGAAGACCCGTTCGTAATGAAGCGCCGGCTCAAGCAGTTGTTCGACGGCGCGATGCGCGGGCGGACTATGTACGTGCTGCCGTTCAGCATGGGGCCGGTCGGGTCGCCGCTGTCGCAGATCGGGGTGCAACTCACCGACTCGCCCTACGTGGTGGTGAACACCCGGATCATGGCCCGGATCGGGCTCCCGGTGCTCGCGGAGATCGACAAAGGCGACAAGCGGGTGGTACCGTGCATGCACACGCTCGGCGCCCCGCTGGCCCCGGGCCAGGCGGACGTGCCGTGGCCGTGCAACCCGGAAAAGTACGTCGTCCACTTCCCCGAGACGCGGCAGATCTGGTCCTTCGGGTCCGGGTACGGCGGCAACGCCCTGCTCGGCAAGAAGTGCTTCGCGCTGCGGATCGCCTCGAACATCGCCCGGGACGAAGGGTGGATGGCCGAGCACATGCTCATCCTCGGGGTCGAGAACCCCAAGGGCGAGAAGACGTACGTCACCGCCGCGTTCCCGTCGGCCTGCGGGAAGACCAACTTCGCCATGCTCATCCCGCCGGCCGGGTTCGAGGGGTGGAAGGTGTGGACCGTTGGCGACGACATCGCCTGGCTGAAGCCGGACGCCGAGGGACGGCTGCGGGCGATCAACCCCGAAGCCGGCTTTTTCGGGGTGGCCCCGGGCACGTCCGCCAAGACCAACCCGAACGCGATGGCCGCGCTATCGCGGAACACCATTTTCACCAACGTCGCGCTCACGCCCGAGGGCGGGGTGTGGTGGGAAGGGATGACCGACGAGCCGCCCGCTGAGTGCCTGGACTGGCGCGGGAACCGGTGGACCCCGGAGTTGGCGAAGGAGACGGGAGCGAAGGCCGCGCACCCCAACGCCCGGTTTACCGCCCCGGCGGCCCAGTGCCCGACCATCGACCCGGCATGGGAGGCCCCGGAAGGGGTGCCCATCAGCGCGATCGTGTTCGGCGGGCGCCGCGCGGCTACGGTCCCGCTCGTGTACCAAGCGTTCAACTGGACGGCCGGTGTGTACATGGGCGCCACCACCGGTTCCGAGACCACGGCGGCGGCGGGCGGCGCGGTGGGGCGGGTGCGCCGCGACCCGATGGCGATGCTGCCGTTCTGCGGGTACCACATGGGGGACTACTTCCGGCACTGGATCCGGATGCAGCGGGACCTCTCGGAGACGCCCCGCGTGTTCCACGTCAACTGGTTCCGCAAAGGGGCGGACGGCCGGTTCCTGTGGCCCGGATTCGGGGACAACATGCGGGTGCTGAAGTGGATCGTGGACCGGGTCCGCGGCCGCGCCATCGGACGCGAGACCCCGATCGGCTGGAGCCCGCGGTTCGAGGACATCGAGTGGACCGGGCTCGACTTCCCGCGCGAGCAGTTCGACCGGCTCCAGGCGTGCGACCGCACCGCGTGGCGGGCCGAGGTGCTCGGGCACGAGGAGCTGTTCATCGACCTGCACAGCCGGCTGCCCCCGGAAATGGTGTACGAGCGGGAGTTGCTGATCTGCCGGCTCCAGAGCGAATGAGACCGCTCGGCATTCACCCCCCCCCGCGCGCCGGACGCAGCGCCCGGCGGTACTCGCCCGGAGTGAGCCCGGTCGTCCGCCGGAACTGCCGCGTGAACGCGCTCTGGTCGGCGTAACCGCACGCCAGACCGACCTCCACCACCGGGCGGTCGGTGTCGCGCAACTGCTCGGCGGCGGTGTCCATCCGCAGCTTGAGCAGGAGTTGGCCCGTGGACAGCCGGAACAGCCGGCGCACCCGCTGGTCGAGCTGGTACGCCGAGAGGCCGGCGATCGCAGCCAGCTCCTCGGTGACCAGCCGCTGGTCCAAATGGGTCCGCGCGTGCCGCACTGCCGCAGCCACGCTGCTGTAGTCCTCGGCGCTCTCGTCTGGCGGGTGCAGGTCGTGGGACACGCCCACGAGCCCGATGACGGCGTCGCCCGCCGCCCGGAGCGGGAACTTGTCGGTCAGGCACCACCCGGTCACGCCCGTCGGGTACAGGTGCAACTCGAGCTGGTTAAGAACCGGCTCGCCCGTTGCGAGCAGGTGCGTGTCCTGTTCCCAAAACGAACGTCCGAACGGTGGCGGAAACATCTGGGCGGCCGTCTTGCCGATCAGCGTCCGCTTGTCGTGCGTGCCGCACCGCTCGGCCAGCGTGCGGTTCACCACCACGTACTCGGCCCGCTCGTTCTTGACGAAGTACACCACGTCCGCCAAGCAGTCGAACACGTCCTCGGCGGTGAACGGCTCCGCCAGCCGCGCGAACAGGGCGGCCACGGGACTGGAACTGGTCACCGAAAAACTCCAGGGGTTGTGCGCGGAATCCAGTTCTGGGTCGATACCCGGTCAAGACCGTCGCCGGTTCACCGATTATACTTCACCCCATTAACCGTCCCTAAAATCTCGTTCACGGAAATTTCATGAGCGTTCGCTGGGCCGGCGTATTCCCGGCCGTGACCACCCAGTTCCGCCAGGATCAGTCGCTGGACCTGCGGGCCACCGCCGTCCATTTGGAAGCTGTTCTCGCGTCGGGCGTGAGCGGTCTGGTGGTGTGCGGGTCGCTCGGGGAGAACCAGGCCCTCGACGCGGACGAAAAGCGGAGCGTGGTGGAGAACGCGGTGCGGGTGGCCGCCGGGCGCGTGCCGGTGATCGCCGGTGTGGCCGAGACCTCGACCGCGGCGGCCGTCCGGTACGCCCGCGATTGTGCGCGGTTCGGCGCGGCCGGGTTCATGGTGATGCCTCCAATGGTGTACAAGCCCGACGCGGAGGAGGCGGCCGGCTACTTCCGGGTCGTGGCGGCCGCGACCGACCTGCCGTGGATGCTGTACAACAACCCGCTCGCCTACACGGTGGATGTCACGCCCGAGCGGCTCCTCGGGTACGCGGACATTCCGAACTTGCGGGCGATCAAAGAAAGTTCCGGCGACCCACGCCGGGTGACCGAGATCCGGCTCGCCCTGGGCGACCGGCTGGCGGTGTTCGCGGGCGTGGACGACCTGATCCTCGAGTCCTCGGTCCTCGGCATCGACGGGTGGGTCGCGGGCTCTGGCATTGCCTTCCCGGCCGAGAACCAGCGGCTGTGGGAGCTGACCCGGGCGGGTCGGTGGGACGAGGCCCGCCAGATGTACCGGTGGGCCGCGCCCCTCATGAAGCTCGACACGCACCCCAAGTTCGTGCAGTACATCAAGCTCATGGTTCAGGAAGCGGGCCTCGGCGCCGAATGGGTTCGCGAGCCCCGGCGCCCGCTGACCGGCGTCGAGCGCGAGCGCGTGCTCGGCACCATCCGGGCCGGGCTGAGCAGTCGCCCGTGCTCGTGAGTTGCCAGCCGCTCCCGGGACCGTGGCCCTGGGAGCGGCCGTTCACGCGGTGAACGTTGTTTTTCGGCGGCGCTCACCCGCCGGCAGCCCAAACGCCTCGCGTTCGCCCCCTCTCTCGAACGAATCTCTCCGGTGTCGGCATGATTTATTCCTAAGTCCGGTAACTGCTCATGCGTCCGAGAACTCGCAATGCTCCCGGGTTTACGCTGATCGAATTGTTAGTCGTGATCGCCATTATTGCCATCCTCATCGGGCTTCTGCTGCCGGCAGTGCAAAAGGTGCGGGAGGCGGCGGCCCGCATGAAGTGTCAGAACAACCTCAAGCAAATGGGCCTGGCCGCCCATAACTACGACAGCACCTACGGCAACCTGCCGCCGGGCACGAACACGGCGAGCGGGATCGGTACGCTGACCTACTTGCTGCCGTTCATTGAGCAGGACAACTTGTACCGCCAGATTCCCGCGGCTCTTCTAATCGTCCCCTCCGCGCTGCCGGCGGACGCCGGTGGCGGCGCGCCGACAATCGCGAGCCTGTGGACCGGCGACGCAACGGCCCTGAAGGTGTCGATCAACCGGGTGACGATGTTCGAGTGCCCGTCGGACAACGCGTCGGCTAACATGCCGTATTGGATCGCGGCCACCAGTGCCATCTGCCTCCCCGGTCCGGGCTATGGGATCAATTTCAACTGGACCGGGCTGCCGACGTTCACCGCCGCCGGGGGCAATCCGGGTGTGACCAACTATATGGCCTCGGCCGGCGGGAACGGTCAGTCCGACGGGAACGGTCCGGCTTACGGGTCCACCACCGTCACTTGGCGCTCGATGGCCGGACCGTTCGGGCTCAACACCAAGCAGAAGCTGTCCACCATTGCGGACGGCACGTCTCAAACCATTCTGTTCGGCGAGACGGTCGGGACCGCCGGGAACGAGCGGCTGAGCTGGATGGGCGCGGGCACCTTTACCTTCCTGTACGGCATCACTGACCCGGGTGGGTCGGGCTGGACGTCGTTCGGCAGTCGGCACACCGGGGTCGCCCAGTTCGTTTACGGCGACGGGTCGGTCCGCTCGATCCGCAAGATGGGCAAGGACTGGTACGCCGGCTGGTACACCGACGCCTGGAAGAACGCGGTGTACGCCGGCGGCACTTCGGACGGCGTGCCGGTCAACTTCGACGCGATGGGCGGGCAGTAACCCTCGGTCACTCAAGGAGAGCCACATGATCCGCAACGCCGTCAGCCGGCTGGTCTGTCTCGCAACCGTGCTCGCGATCCTGACCGGTTGCGAGCGGGAGCCGCTCACGAAGCCGGCCGACCTGAACAACCCGCCGCCGAAACCGGCCGGCCCCGGTGGCCCGCCCCCGAAGCCGGCGGCGGGGGCCAAGTAGTATGAGCGGGCGGTGTACCGCCCGCCTTTCGACCGGGTGGCGCACCGTGTGCCGCCCGGTCGTGCCAGTTCCGAGAACCGAAAGAACGGCCGAGATTGGTTTCACGTCTCTGACCCAGCGTCTCCAGGGTTGACCTACTCCATTTCTTTCGTCGGAGGAATTTTGGTATGGCCGGACGCATTCGCAAGTCGGGGTTCACGCTGATCGAACTGCTGGTCGTGATCGCCATTATTGCCATCCTGATCGGGCTATTGCTGCCCGCCGTCCAGAAGGTGCGCGAGGCCGCCGCGCGCCTCCAGTGTACGAATAACCTCAAACAGATCGGGCTCGGGTGTCACAACCACCACGAGACCGTCGGGGCGCTGCCGAACGGCGGGCTTGGGTACTGGCGGACGGTCAACGGCGCGATCGCCCCGAAGCCGAACGGCAGCGGCGCGGAGTTCGCCCCGGAGGGCAGCCCGTACAAGGAGGACCCCACTAACCAGTGGGCTGGGTGGCAGTACCAGGTGCTGCCGTACCTCGAGCAGCAGTCGTTGTGGCAGACCGGCAACCCGACCACCATGTCCCAGACCGCCATCAAGATGTACGGGTGCCCGTCCCGGGGCGGGGCGCGGAAGTTCGTCCGCGGGCTGGACTCGTACTACGTCACCGACTACGTCGGCTCGTACGGCGACGACTCCCAGGCCCACGGCGCGATGGTGGACTACTCGCGCGGCGGGGTGCGGCTCGGCCAAATGACCGACGGCACCTCGAACACCCTGCTGATCGGCGAAAAGTGGGTCCTCTCGACCGCGTACCAAACGGCCCCCTCGGACCCGGACTACTGCTGCGGGCTGGAGTCGCAGGCGACCGGGTTCGGGTGGGCCATCGTGCGGCCCGCCACCCTCAGCCCGTGGAGCGACCGGATGCCCAAGGGGGACGGGTCGTCCGGGTGGGCGTGGTGGTCTGCGGCCCGGTTCGGCTCGGCCCACTCCAGCGGCATCAACGCGGTGCTGTGCGATGGCTCCGTCCGCTCCATCCGGTTCAACGTCGACAGCGCCGTCTTCCTCAACCTCGGGATGCGCGACGACGGGAACGTTCTCGACCTGAACCAGTTGTAAGCGGCGTCCCGCCGCCCCGGACCCGCCGGGGCGACGGTGTACCCTGTGTGTCGCCCCGGACCCGCCGGGGCGGCGGTCCGCGTACACTCACCGAGGTCGGTCATGCGTCCCGTGATCCTGTGGTTGGCGTGTTGTGCCCTCGTCGCGGCCGCCGGTTGCGGCTCCGAGCCCCGCCCGGTGGACCCCCGCAACGCGTCGGTCAACGACAAACTGGTGGCGGTGTCCAAGGGCTTCAGCGAGGCGACGGCCGGCCTGGGCCGGCCCCCGAAGACCGACGCCGAACTGCGGCCGTACCTCGAACGGTTCGGCCCGCCCGACGAGGTGCTCCGCTCGCCCAACGACGACCAACCGATGGTCGTCAACTTCCGGGCGGTCGCGCCGGGCGACGTGGTGGCCTGCGAGCGCACCGGTGCCGGAGGCCGCCGCGCGGCGGTGAACGTCCGCGGCGAGGTGTCGACCATCTCCGAGGCCGATTTCGCCCGTCTGCAATCGCCCGGCACCGGCCCGAAGCCGAAAATGGACCCGCCGGCAGAAGGTCACAAGCAGGGCTCGCTGAAGGGTATCATTGATAAAGCCGGCGGCCCCAAGCAGCCGTAACCGCACCCGCACCGCCGGCGACCTCTTCCCCGCGACCAGGAACCCAGATGCAGCGCGTTCGTGTGATCGATTCCCACACCGGCGGCGAGCCCACGCGTGTGGTTGTGTCCGGCGGCCCCGACCTCGGCTTTGGCCCCCTGGCCGCCCGGTGCGAACTGTTCCGGCGCGAGTTCGATCGGTTCCGGTCCGCGGTGGTGAACGAGCCCCGCGGCTCGGACGTGCTGGTTGGCGCGCTGCTGGTCGAGCCGCACGAGCCCGACTGCGCCGCCGGCGTCATTTACTTCAACAACGTCGGCCCGCTCGGGATGTGCGGGCACGCCACGATCGGTCTGGCCGTGACACTTGCCCACCTGGGGCGGACGGCGCCCGGGCGGTACCGCGTCGACACGCCCGTCGGCCCCGTCGTTGTCGAGCACCGGGGCGGCCCTACCGTCGGGGTGCTCAACGTCCCCAGCTACCGGCACGCGGCCGGGGTCGTCGTCCCGGTTGAGGGGGTGGGGCCGGTGACCGGCGACGTGGCCTGGGGCGGCAACTGGTTCTTCCTGACGGCGGTTCCGGACGGGGTCGGACTGGACATCGGTTCGGTCAAGCCTCTCACCGACTATGCGCTGCGTGTCCGCGCCGCCCTCGAACGCGCCGGGGTGACCGGCGCCGGCGGCGCCCCGATCGACCACATCGAGCTGCTCGGCCCGCCCGCCGACCCGAACAACCACGCCCGCAACTTCGTGCTGTGTCCCGGCGGGGCCTACGACCGCTCGCCGTGCGGCACCGGCACGAGCGCCAAGCTCGCGTGCCTCGCGGCGGACGGCAAACTGAAACCCGGGGCCGTGTGGCGCCAGGAGAGCATCTTGGGCGCCGTGTTCGAGGGCCGGTACGAACCGGCCGGAAGTAGCATCAGCCCGCACATCACGGGCACCGCGTACTTGACGGCCGAGTCGGATCTGCTTTTCGACCCGGTCGATCCGTTTCGCATGGGCGTACGGGCGTAATTGATTAGGCACGATGGGAGCGAACGGTCGTCGTCCGGGGCGTTCGGACCGACTGCTCGCACCTCCCTGAGCACAACACTCCTCGAACTCACGCCCCTCTGCGCGCGCGCGACTTTTTGCCCCGGCACCTCACTGAATCGCTGGAAATCATAGTGTTTTGTGAGAAGTGGCCGCAGGCGTCCGTGGTTGAGCGATCGCTCGTTCGAATCCGGTTCGGTGCCCGAGGCGACCACTCCTCGAACCTCTCGCAGTCTCGCGGCCGTTAACCCGCGGGTTGCGTTGTCGTTTCAGAAAAGCTGACAATCCGTGGGTTAACACGCGCGATCATGAACTCACACCCACTCGCCCCGAGAATCGGTATTTGAAGCACCAGCGGCGTGGCTGGTGCGGGCCATCAGGCCGAAACCGTGGGCATCGGTTGCGCATCACGCGGCAGCGGCACGCTGCCCGCTGCCGAGGAACCCACGCCGCGGATCCTGACGTTCCCGACCGGTGAGGTGAAGTGCCCGGGGCGGCTCGGCGGGTACCTGGAGCACCACCACCGAACGGCCGCTTGAGCCACTTTGGAACAGCGCCCAACCCACGACACCAATACCACGACACCAATACGGTACGGTGCTCCGCGATGCGGTGCAGGCGCTCGCCGACGGCTCGTTCCGTTGTCGTCATGCTGACTAACGGGCGCGCAACACCGTTGTTGAGACGTCGACTTGCCGTTCAGACTACGGCCCATCCCTTCCGCAGGCACTATCCGGCTACGGTCAAGGTTGTTGCACAGGACGGATCGCCCTTACTTCTTCTCCCGCTTCCCTTCGATATCGAACTCGCGCTTCTCGCCACCGAATTCCGTTGCCGCTTTCCCCTTGAGCTTGTCTCCCTCGACCTTCAGTTTGTAGTCGATGGCAATCTCGTTATCCATGAACTTCCGGACCGCCGAGAACGAGAGTTCCCCGTCCTTGAACCGCAGGTCCTTAACCTTCACGTCCTTCTGGTCCGGCCAGTTCATCACCCCGACGAGCGTGTCTCCGTCCTTCGTGACCACCAACTCGGCCGTCCGCTTCTGATCCCCGATGGAGTACTCGCAATTCCACGTCCCGACCGGGTTCGCTTTGTCCTCCGCCCGCGCGAAGCTGCCCAACCCGAGAACCAGCACCGCAGAGATGATCGCCTTCATGGTCGCCTCCGAGAAGTGGCCGTCCCGCGTGGACCGCCACGGCCGATTGTAGTGCCCGGCCCTCCGATGCCGATCACACCACCTCGACCTCGACCGTGAAAACGAAGTTGATCATGTAGGTCCGCCGGTCCGCGTCGTGCTTTTCGGGCTGCGTGCGCCCTTCGGTGTCGGTGGCCCGGGCCATCACTTGGTACCGTCCGGTAGCTTCAGGAACGTCCCACGGGAGCTCCCACAGCCGCCACGCGAACGGCACGGCCTCCCCCAGCAGCCTAGCCTCCGCCCACTTCTTCCCGGCGTCCGTACTGAACTCAACCGCGGCCACGTCCGACCCGCCACCCCACGCCGCCCCGAATACCCGGTACGGCTTCCCGGCCGGCACCGCTTCGGACAGCCCCGGGCGGGCGATCTGGGCCTTGACCTGCACCTCGGTGACACGCGCGAGCGTGGGCCGCTCGCGTTCCCGCTTCCAGTAGGCGTATTCCAGCGACTGCCAGAACTCCTCGAACGGGGTGGCCGTTACCGTTACGTGCGTCAGCCACTTCACCGAGGCCATCCCGTACCACCCGCCGACGATGGCCCGCACCGGGAACCCGTGGTCCGGGGTCAGGTCCTTGCCGTTCATCTTGTAAGCCAGGAGCACCTCGGGCCGCATCGCCTTGGCCAGCGGCAAGCTCCGCTCGAAGTGAATCACTCCCGGCGACCTCGGGTCGTCGACTTCCCCTTTGTCGGCACCTTGGAGGATGACATCCACGCCGCCCTCCTTCACCCCGGCCCTATCCAGCACGGCCGAGAGGGGCACCCCGGTCCATTCCGCCGTACCGACGGCCCCGGTGTCCCACAAAAGGCCCTTGGCTTTCGGAACGAGCTGTGCCCGGCCGTTACCGGCGCACTCCAGCAGGACCGGGGAGGTCGTCGCAGGCAACCCGAGCAGTTCGTCGTACGTCAGGCGAAGCTCCCGCTCGACCTCACCGTCAACGGTCAACGTCCAATCCTTCGCACGGATCGCCGGGATGGGAAAGTGCGTGCGGACGAAGAACGCGTTGGTCGGCGTGGCGGGGCTGAGCGAGGGGAACGGGAACTCTCGATTCGCCGGCTCCTTCTCGCGAATGATCAGCCCGGCTCGCGACACCGCTTCGTTCATGATCGATCCGCCACCGGGTGAGTTTCGCATCCCACGTGTACAACGACAATGTACTTCTTGCCCGCCCGAAAGAACAAATTGCACCTCACCCACCTTCGCGGAACGTCCCAGCCTCCCGCAGCCGTGCCCCAGTTCAGTAGAAGCGCGAAAGAAACCGTCGATTGTGCCCCGAAACCCACTCAAGAAAACGCGAAGAAGGCCATTACGCTGACATGGTTAGCGCGTTGTTTCACCACCAGCATTCGAATATAATGTACTTTCCGCGAATCGGCCCTGCTCATGCGGCCAAGTCCAAGCAGCGGTAGGCGAGGTCGCGGATTTTCGCGTGGTCGTGGTGCTCGCCCACAACGGCCTGAATTTCCTGGGCCAGTAGCTCGTGTTGCCACGCCCGGCGTGTCCGCGTGGCTCGGGCGCCGGCTCGGATCGTTTCACGGGGATGCCGACCGGTGAGCCACCAATTCCGCGGCTGTGCGATCCCAAGCTCATACCTCGGTCAACGCGTGGGGCCGCGCGTACCGGTGGAAGCACCCATCCCTCTCCGCACATCATGTCTGTTCACCGTTGATCAGTCGTGCGGTGGAGATGTGCTTGGCCTCGGGGAATCGGGTGTGAGGTGGCTTCGGTTTCTTGGGTCCACGGGTGGCCTTCCGATACCGCTTCAGGTTCACACCCCGAGCCAAGCTCTTCAACCACTCGGCCATCTGCCCGACCGACCACCCGCCGATCTCCACCTACGTCTGGGCCGGGATCGCGATCCACAACCCCGGGCACGCACCCGACACTTCCAACCCCAGGTGGTAAGTCCGACACCCCGTCG
>NZ_JAXBLV010000230.1:0-34376 GCF_034097035.1 Gemmata algarum | reverse complement strand
GAATTCTCATACTTTTTTCCGGAGTATGAGACATCCGATCTCAGTACGCTCTCATTCACCACATTGCCCACCTCTCCGGGGCAACCGACGAGCTATTCCCGAGTCACACGTATGCTCGCGCTTCGCTTCGCGGTACTAGGTCTTGCCGCACTCCTCGCTGCCCCGGTCCTCGCCGCCGACCCGGATCTGACCGGCTATCGGACACTCGACAAAGCGGTCGTAGCCCCGCCAGGTAGGTTCAAGGCCGCGGAGGTCGGAGCCGATCCCGCTTTCCTCGGCCTGTCGCTCGCGGCTGACGCGAAGGGGCGGTTGACCGTCGAGTACACGGCCGACAACTCGCCCGCCGCCCGTGCCGGAGTGAAGCCCGGGGACGTGCTGTCGGGGGCCGACGGTGCGACCTTTGCCGGCCAGGACGCGTTCCGCGCGTGGCTCGCCGGCAAGGCGCCCGGTGACCGCGCCCGGCTCGCGCTGCTGCGCGACGGGAAGGCGGTCGAGGCCACCGCAACGCTCGCCCCGGTCAGCCGCCCGACCTCGAACGCCAAAGCCTCGCTCGGTATTCAGGTGTCGGCCGCGAAGGGGGGCGGGGTGACAATCGAGCAGGTCGCCGCCGGATCGCCGGCCTCACGGGCCAAACTGAAGACGGGGGAGGTGGTGCTGGCTGTCGATCAGACGGAACTGACCGCCCCCGAGAAGTTGCGCGAGGCGCTCGCCGCCAAACGCCCGGGCGATCCCGTCGTCCTCACGCTGCTCCTGGCCGACAAGCGCGTCGAACTGCAAGTGACGCTCGGCGCCGAAGCGCCTGAGGAGCGGCGTGGCGGCGGGTGGGACGCGCGGCCCGGCGGGTACTGGACGAAGGAAAAATACACGGTCGCGATCATCGGGGTCGAGTACCCGGACGTGAAGCACAACGCGGTCATCACTCCCAAGGCCTGGGAAGAGTCGATGTTCGGCACCAAGTACACCAAATCGGTGACCGGGCAGACCGCCTACGGCAGCATGAAGGAGTACTACGACGAGCAGTCATACGGCAAGCTGTCGGTGGTGGGTAAGGCGTTCGACTACGTCGAGGTGAGCAAGAAACGGGCCGAGTACGACAGCGGCCCGCGCATGGCCCTGCTGACCGAGGCGATGGACAAACTGCTCGCCCGCGAGGGCAAAGACGCGCTCAAGGACTTCGACGGCGTGTTCTTCATCTACGCCGGGGAGCGCTTCCCCGCCGCCCGCGGCAGCCTGTACTGGCCGCACCGCGCCAGCATCCGGCACGGCGGCAAGAACTGGCCGTACTTCATCTGCCCCGAGGGCGGCGCGCGGATGGGTAACATCAGCGTGTTCTGCCACGAGTTCGGGCACATGCTCGGGATGCCGGACCTGTACGCCCGGCCGGAGAACCCCGGTATGGAAGGGGCCGGCATCTGGTGCGCGATGGCCAACCAGGCCGGCGCCGGGCGCCCGCAGCACTTCAGCGCGTGGTGCAAAGAGCGGCTCGGGTGGATCAAGCCGACGGTGGTTGACCCGTCGGTGAAACAGAAGCTGATCCTGGCGCCGATCGAGGACTCGAAGGAGTGTCTCAAAATCCCGGTTCGGGCGGACGGGAGCGAGTACTACCTGCTGGAGAACCGCAAGAAAACCGGGTTCGATGCGAGCCTGCCGGCGGAGGGGCTTTTGATCTGGCGCGTGATCGGCGGGCGACCCGTGCTGCAAGAGTCGCACGGGGTGGCCGGTCCGGCCGGGCCGGGATCGTTCCTCTCATCCGTCCCGTACCCGAGTGCTGCTAACGACGCGTTCACCCCGTTCACAACGCCGTCGAGCCGGTCGCAACTGGGCGGCGGGCTGCCGGTGTACGTCACCAACATCCGTCGCCTCGACGACGGCCGCATCACGCTTCAGATCGGGTACGAGTACCAGTAACCCTAACCGCCACCCACCCGGAACCGCACCACCGACGGAGCCCCATTGTGACCCGGATCAGCTTCGCGCTCCTCGCCTTCGGTCTGATGACCTCTGCCGCCCGTCCGCAGCCCAAGTCTGCCGACGACGTGACGGGCTACCGGACGCTGGCGGAAGCGACAACCGCAAAAGTTGTCGCCCCGAAGGGCGGCCCCGGGCGCGTCCCGTACCTCGGCGCGGCGGTGGCCGCAGCGGCCGACGGTCGCGCGGTCGTCGAGGACGTGCAACCGGGCTCGCCCGCCGCGAAAGCCGGGCTGAAGACCGGCGATGTCGTGGTGCGAGTCGGCGAGAGCGCGGTCAAGACGCCGCAGGCGTTCCGCGAGTGGCTCCAGAGCTACCGCGCCGGCGATGTCGTTGCGCTTGGCGTGTCACGCGACGGCAAGACGACCGACCTGACGGCGACGCTTGCGGCCGTCAGCCGGCCGATGACGCGCGGCGGCGGCGCGGCCCCGATCGGGGTCACGCTCGTCGAGGACAAATCCGGCAAGGGTATCTTTGTGGAGACGGTCCAGAAGGACTCGCCGGCCGCGAGCAGCGGGCTCAAGGCCGGAGACCTCGTCCTGTCACTCGACGGGGCAGAGATGTCGCGTCCGTCGCGCCTGGGGGAACTGATTGCCGAGCGCCGGGCCGGGGATGTGATTACGTTCGCCGTGACCCGCGACGGCAAGCCGGCTGAAGTGAAAGTGACTCTGGCCGCCGAACGGTCCCGTTCGGGCGCGGGCGTGACCGCCGTTTGGACCGGGCCATCTCTGCGGTTAGCGGTCGTGTGCGTCGAGTTCGCGGACGCCCAACACAACGCGAAGATCACGCCCCGCGAACTCGACCGGGCGTTCTTCAGCCAGGACGGCCACACCGGAAAGAACGTGACCGGGAAGGATGTCCACGGGAGCTTGGGGGATTACTTCCGCGAGCAGTCGGCCGGCGCGTTCCGCCTGGAGGGCAAGGTGTTCGATTGGGTCGCCGTCGCGAAGAAGCGGGGCGACTACATTCAGGGGTCCGGGACGAGCAACAAGACGGCACTGCTGGCGGACGCGCTCGCGCTCCTGACCGCCCGCGACGGTGAACGTGCCCTTGACGGGTTCGATGCCGTCGCGTTCGTGTACGCCGGCAGCCGCTACCGCACGAACCGCGGTGCGGTGTACTACCCGCACTCCGGGACGGTGTCGTTCAAGGGCAAGGCCCACCGCTACCTGATCGGCGAAGAGGGGGGCACGTCGCTGGCCCCGATCGGGACGTTCGTGAAGCCGCTGTGCGAACTGCTCGGCGTGCCCGACCTGGCCGCCCGGACCGAGAACATCGGGTCCGAAGGCCTGGGGCCGTGGTGCGCGATGTCGGACACCTTTGAAACGGCCCGACCGCAGCACCTGTCGGCGTGGTGCAAGGAGCGGCTCGGGTGGCTCAAACCGGTGGTCGTAGACCCGACGGTCAAGCAAAAGCTTGTGCTCTCGCCGCGGGAGTGTCTGAAGGTGCTGGTGCGCCCGGACGGAAGCGAGTACCTTCTGCTGGAATGCCGCACGAAGAAGGGGTTCGACACCGACCTGCCGGCCGAGGGGCTGTTGATCTGGCGGGTGGTTGACGGCCGACCGCTGCTCGAGGAAGCGCACGGAGTGGAAGGCCCGAGCGGGCCGACGTCCAGCTTGTCGGCGGTGCCGTACCCCAGCCCGGCCAACACCGCATTCACCCCGCTGACGACTCCGTCGAGCCGGTCGCCGCAGGGCGGCGGGTTGCCGGTCCACATAACGAACATTCGGCGCCTGACCGACGGTCGCGTCGCGTTCCAGATCGGGTACGAGTTCCGTTAACCTTTGGCGGAAGCTCTCGTTTCTCGTGCGGGAGCCGGTGCCTATTTTGCCTGTCGGTTCCTTGTGGTTTGAGCCACAGGGAGCCGATCGCTTTCGCTGGGCGGGCCGCCAGCAAACACACGGCGGTAACTTCAAAACGCACCCGCGCGAAGACGTTACTTTGTGTTCAACACTTCGTCGGCGCCTTCGGATAATAGGATTCCCGCTAGTTCCTGACCAACCGAGAGCGGCGCGCGCATCAGCCCCTCGTGCGTTCCGACGATGCGCCGGCGGCCGTCGGGAGAAAGCACCGCGCCTCGAACCGTCAGCACCCCGTCGAGTACCTTTGATGTGGCGCCGATGGGCACCAAGCACCCGCCGCCTAACGCATGCAGCATCGCACGTTCCGCTTGCACCTGCGCGAACGTCGATTCGCACCGCACCTGCGCGAGCACCTGCTTCGTCTCGTCGTCGTCGCTGCGGCACTCCAGACCGATGGCCCCCTGTCCCACCGCGGGGAGCATCCAGCTCGGGTCGAGAATTTCGGTGATGCGGTCGGCGAGCCCTAGCCGCGCCAGCCCGGCCTCCGCTAACACGATGGCGTCCAGGCCGAGGTCGTCGAGCTTCCGCAGCCGCGTGTCCACGTTCCCGCGCAGCTCAAGCAACTTCAGATCGGGGCGCCGGTTCAGCACCTGGGCGCGGCGGCGCAGGCTGCTGGTGCCGACCGTCGCCCCCGGGGGCAAATCGTCGAACCGCTTGTGGTTCCGCGAGACGAACGCGTCCCCGGTCGGCCCGCGGGGCGGCACCGCGGCTAGTTCCAGTCGCGGCTCGGGGATCGTCGGAAGGTCTTTAAGGCTGTGGACGGCCACGTCCGCGCGGCCGTCGAGCAGCGCGTTCTGAATGGCCTTGGTGAACACGCCGAACCCGCCCATCGCGGACAGCGCGGACGCCTGGTCGCGGTCCCCGTGTGTTTCGATCAGCACCAACTCGACGGGGCGCGGAGCGACAACCGGCCGCAGCAGTTCCGCAATGTAATTCGCCTGCCACAGCGCGAGCGGGCTGCCGCGGGTGCCGAGCTTCAGCGGGGCAACCATTACGATTCCTTTCGCCGGGGCGCGTTGTTCGCGGTGAGCCACGCGCGGAGCCGCTCCCGCACTTCATCGGGGGGGACGGTGCCCGTTTCGAGGCGGTGCTTCTCCGCAGGGTCGGTCTTCGCACGCTCGAGCGCTAGCCACACGGGCTGAAGGCGCTCGGGATCGTCGGCCGTCCGCGGGAAAATGTGCCAGTGGAGGTGCGGCACCACGTTCCCGAGCAACTCGTAATTGAGCTTGTGTGGCGCGAAGCACGATTCAATCGCCTCTGCGAGAATCGCCATTTCGCTCAGAAACGCAGCCCGATCCGTCCCGAGGTGGCTCAACTCGGATGCGTGTGCGCGAGACGCGAGCAGGCAGTACCCGGTGTAGAACTGCCACGGACCGACGAACGCGACCGAATGCGGGAAGTGCCACAACAGCGCCGAGCGGTCGTGCGCGCTGAGATCCGCGACCGTCGCGCACATCGGGCAAGCGGATTCTGTTCCCATTCGGTTATGGTAATCTGGGGCGGAAAAGAAGAAAGCCCCGGGCGGATACCCGGGGCTTTCAGCGTTCCGAGCTGGGGCGCGGGATCAGAAGTCGCCGCCGAAGTCACCGCCACCACCTCCACCGCCGTAATCCCCGCCCCCACCGTAGTCGCCACCGCCACCGTAGTCACCGCCGCCATAATCACCACCACTGCTGTAATCGCCGCCGGAGCCACCGTAATCGCCGTCGTCGTAGCTGCCACCGGCTCCCGCGTCGCCGCTGAAGTCGCCGTCACCGGCCGTGGCGTCGCTGCCGCTGTAGTCGGACGGGTTGTAGTCGGCCGCGGAAACGGTGTCGTAGTGGTGGGTGCCCCACATGCTGTCGTAGAGCCACATGCCGGCCATCACGCCGAACATCCCGCCGAAGAACGCGGTGCCGAAGCCCCCGCCCCCGCCGACGTAGGCCGGGCCGCCGTAATACGCCGGTGCGGTCAGTGCCCGGATCAGTGCAACCGTAACCCAGATGGCGAGGAGCACACACAGCCCCAAGCAGATCCAGCCCCCGATGCCCATGGTACGCTTCGTGTTAGTGGTTGTTGTGGTCGCCGTCTTCGCCGGGCTGCCGGTCGTGCTGCTCGCGACAACGGTTCCCTTCAGGTCACTAACGACGTATTCGACGGCCGTGTTCAGAGCTTTATCGCGGATCGTAAACTGTTCGTTATCGGACTTGCCGTCCTTCTTCGCCGCCGCTGCGTCTTTAAACGCGCTCAAGAAGAGGTCGCGGAGCCGTTGCTCGTTGTCCGCGGTGAACCCGCGGTCCCGAGTGGTCTTGTCCGCGAGCACTTGAACGTAGCCCGGGCTGCGGCACACCAGCACGAACACGCCCTTCGCCTTATCCCCGGCCGCGATCTCTTTGGCCCAGCTCTCGAAGAACCGGGCGCGTTCCGCCTTATCTTCAGGGAGCTTTTTGTCGGCCGGAGCGCCCGATCGCGTTTCGACCACCATCGTCAGCCCGTGATCGAACGTCGTGTTGCTCATCGCGGTCTTGGCGCGATCGACCCCGTCGTTGGTGAACAGTGCACCGTCGTCGTAAACGCGTAACACGCCGGGCGAGCCGGTTTTGCCGGCCCACGCTGGTGGTGGCACCGCGAGCACGCCGCCGACCAACAGGACGGCGGCTGTCGTCAAACTTGCCAAGCGGTTCATTGTTTCTCCCTGTGGTAGCGGGCGGGGCATGGCAACCGCCACACGAGCGCATCTATTCTACTTGATGGTTCCCTTCAGGACGCCCGAAACGTACTCGACCGCGTTCGACAGGCTCTTGTCCCGAATCTTGAACAACTCTTCGTCGGACTTGCCGTCTTTTTTGGCCGCCGCCGCGTCCTTGAACGCGGTCGTAAACATGTCACGGAGCCGCTGCTCGTTCTCGGCGGTGAACCCGCGGTCGCGGGTGGCTTTGTCCGCGAGCACCTGAACGTAGCCCGGACTGCGGCACACGAGCACGTACACGCCCTTGGCCCGATCGCCGCTCGCGGCGGACTTCGCCCAACTCTCGAAGAACTTGGCGCGCTCGCCGGGTTCGGCGGGCAACTTCCGGTCCTTCGGCACCGCGGCGTGCGTGTCTACGGTCAGCACCGTCTCGTGATCGAACACCGTCTTTCCCAACGCCACTTTGCCGCGATCAATGGCCGTTTCGGTGAACAGTGCGGCGCCGTCGTACACGTGCAGCACGCCGGGCTTCTTCTTCTGTGGCGCCGCGTCCGCGCGGGGCGCGACAATCAGCCCTGCGGTCAGCACAGCAAGGACCGAGCCGAGTCCGACAATCGACCGAATCATTGGGGTGACCTCGGGTTCGCCGACCGGACCGCCGCTCCCGGCATTCTATCTCACGCGGAACCAGATACCGCCGCAAATCGTCCCTCGCTCCGCTCTCAGGGTTGTGTGGCACGGAGGCGTATCATACCTGGGTGCCTTTGCGAGGGAGAGGCCCGCTGCCGTCCGGTCATGGCAGCGAGCCTGATAGGTATTCGCGGCCCCGGGAGCAATCTTAACGTGTCACGTATTCGCGCCACAACTATTCTTGCTGTCAGGACTTCGAACGGCGCCGCGATCGGGGGCGACGGTCAGGTCACGCTGGGTAACATCGTGATGAAGGCCGACGCCCGCAAGGTGCGCAAACTGTACGACGGTAAGGTGCTGGCCGGGTTCGCCGGCGCCGCCGCGGACGCGTTCAGCCTGCTCGACCGGTTCGAGCAGAAGCTGCGCGACTTCCAGGGGTCGGTGCCGAAAGCCGCAACCGAGCTGGCGAAGGAGTGGCGCACGGACCGCATCCTGCGGCGTTTGGAAGCGATGCTCGTGGTCCTCGACCGCGACAACCTGTTACTCGTGAGCGGAACGGGTGATGTTATCAGCCCGACCGACAACGTTCTGGCGATCGGCTCGGGCGGCCCCTACGCGCTGTCCGCCGCACGCGCGCTCATGCAGCACACGCAACTGAAACCTGCCGAGATCGTTCGCGCCGGGTTGGAGATCGCGGGCGACCTGTGCATCTACACGAACCGCAACATCGACGTTCAAGAACTCAGCTAATGGCATCCGGTCAAAAGTCCGCCCGTCGAAAGTCGTAAAGTCACAATTTCAGTCCAGACAAAGGCTTGTGGCTTTATGGCTGGCGGGTCTGACGACTTCTGACTGGGGGTCTCAGCGAAGGCGGAAGGGAACAGACGTGGCAGACTCGATGACACCTCGGCAGATCGTCGCCGAACTCGACAAGTACATTGTGGGTCAGTCGGCGGCGAAAAAGGCCGTCGCGGTCGCGATCCGCAACCGCTGGCGGCGGCAGCAACTCTCCGCGGAGTTGAGGCAGGACGTGACGCCCAAGAACATCATCCTGATCGGACCGACCGGCGTCGGCAAAACGGAAATCGCGCGCCGCCTCGCTTCGCTGGTCGGGGCGCCGTTCATCAAGGTCGAGGCTACCAAGTTCACCGAGGTGGGCTACGTCGGGCGCGACGTGGAGAGCATCATCCGCGACCTGACCGAGGCCGCAATCGGACTCGTGAAGCAGGAGATGCGCGTCAAGGTGCGCGAGAAGGCACAAGAGAAGGTCACGGAGCGGCTGCTGGATCTCGTCGTTCCGTTGCCGAAGCGGACGGCCTGGGAGCCGGAACAGGAAAAAGAAGACGAGGAGCGCCGGCGGCGCACCCGCGAGAAGTTCCGGGCGAAGCTGGAAGCGGGCGAACTCGAAGACCACGTTGTGGAACTGACCGTTGAGCAAAAGGCCACGCCGGTGCAGATCTTCTCCAACCTCGGCATGGAGAACATGGACGTTGATCTGCAAGGCATGTTCGACAAGATGATGCCCAAGAACGCGCAGCCGCGGCAACTCCCGGTCCGGGACGCGCGCAAGGTGCTGCTGGAGCAGGAAACCGAGTCGCTGATCGACCGCGCCGCGGTGGTGGAGCAGGCGATCGAGCGCGTGGAGAACCACGGGATCGTGTTCCTGGACGAGATCGACAAGGTGTGCGGACCGTCGAACGGGCAGGGGCCGGACGTCTCGCGCCAGGGCGTTCAGCGCGACCTGCTGCCGGTGGTCGAGGGCACCACGGTCAACACCAAGCACGGCCCGGTGAAGACCGACCACATCTTGTTCATCGCCGCCGGCGCGTTCCACGTGTCCAAGCCCGCCGACCTGATGCCCGAACTTCAGGGCCGGTTCCCGATCCGCGTCGAACTCACCGACCTGACCAAGCCGGACTTCTTACGGGTGCTCACGGAGCCCAAGCACGCGCTGCCGAAACAGTACGCGGAACTGCTCCGGACCGAGGGCGTCGAACTGGAGTTCACAACGGACGGACTGGAGGCGCTGGCCGACATCGCGTTCGACGTGAACCGCGCGAACCAGAACATCGGCGCCCGCCGGCTGCACACGGTGATCGAAAAGGTGGTGGAGGAGGTCAGCTTTGAAGGCCCGGACCTGGACAACAAGCGGGTGGTGATCGACGGCGCGTTCGTGCGTAGCAAGCTCGGCCCGGTCATCCAGCGCGAAGACCTGAGCAAGTACATCCTGTAGGCCGCCAAGACAGACAGACAGACAGACAGAAGCAGAAGAGGATTGGCCGCAAAAAAGCACAAAAGCACAAAAGGAGACCAGAGCAAAGGTCGGAGCAGTGTTATTGAATTCACTCCTCTGTCTTCGTTTTTGGTTCCCTTTTGTGCTTTTTGTGCTTTTTTGCGGCCAATCCTCTTCTGCTTCTGTCTGTCTTGGCGGCCAATCTTCTTCTGTCTCAAATCAGCCCAGCCTTTTCGAGAATCGCCTTCAGTTTGGCTTTCTGGGCGTCGCCGAACGGCAGGACCGGTGATCGCATCGGGCCGGCGCTGCGGCCCAGGAGTGCCATCGCCTCCTTCACTGCGCTGTTCCCCGTACCGAGGCTCATCGCCATCCGCACGCCATGTAGCCGCGACTGGAACGCCTTCGCGGCTTCGATGTCGCCGGTCACGAACGACTTGTAAATTCCGACGCACAGTTCCGGCGCGATGTTGCACGACGCCGGAATGGCCCCATCGGCACCGGCTTGAAGCGCGGCGAGAATGAGCGTGTCGCGGCCGTTCAGCACGCTGAACTTGCCCCGCGGCGTTTGGCGGATGATCTCGATCGTGTTTTGCAGGTCACCGGACGAGTCCTTGATGCCGACGATGTTGGGCACCTCGGCGAGCCGCGCGACGGTTTCGGGCTCGATGCTCAGCCCGCCGCAGGTCGCGGGGTTGTTGTACAGCACGACCGGCAGCGACGTGCTCTCGGCGATACAGCGGAAGTGATTAAACAGTTCGTTCTGGTTCGGTTTGATGAAATACGGCGTAATCACCGACACGCCTGCGGCCCCTTCTTTTTGGGCCATCTTCGTGAGCCGAACCACCTCGCGCGTGGTTTCCGCACCGGTCCCGGCGTACACCGGCGACCGCCCGCCGACGTGCCGGATCGCCTCTGCAACCACCGTTTGCTTTTCGGTTTCGTCGAGGGCATAGAACTCGCCGGTGGTGCCCAGCACGAAGACCCCGTCAACGCCCTTCGCGAGTACGTAATCGATGTGGGTGCGAAGGCCGGGAAGGTCGAGTTCCTGATCGGCGGTGAGGGGCGTAACGACGGGCGGAATGATGCCGCGAAGGCGCATGGGGGGCTCCGAAAGTAGGTGCGGGCAGTCTACGCGATCCGGCACGGGGTTCACTTCTTGTTGGGCGGCGAGTCCCAGATGGTTTGCATCAGCTCGTAAATCTCCGGCTCGCTTTCCTTCAGTTCGGCCCGGTTGAAGGGGAAGAAGTCGTTCGCGCCGAAGTAGCTCTCCGTCATCTCCGCGAAGAACTCCATCGGGTTGGTTAGCGCGTAGTGCCGCACCCGCTCGCCGTTGTGCAACAGCGTCTTCTCTCCGCGCCCGCTCTTCTTGAAATTCTCATATGCCTCTTTCACGCGCGGGTGGTCGAAGCCCAGAACCTGGTCATGGTAGGCGTGCGCCAGTTCGTGCAGGATCACCCACGGTTGCTCCCGAACGTTGCGACGGGTCACGAGGTCGGCGGCGCGCGGCAGGTGGACGCACCGCGCGAGGTCGGCTGAGTACCCGTTCGCTTTCAGCCACCCGGCGCTCGGGTGGTACTGCATCGGCCCCAGGTTCCCGTGCGTGAGGTCGAGCACGATGGCCACCTCTTGCAGCTTCTTCACTTTGTCGGCCGGGACCACGATCTTGATGTCCGCGAGCTTGTTTTCGAGGAACCGGAGCGCCTTCGCACCCAGGTCGTCGTTCGGCGCCGTCAGGAGCCGGTCGTCGACTTGCACGGTCCACCCTTCCACCGTCTTCATCGTGCGCGAAGTCGGCTTCGGCGGCTCTTTCTTATCCTTCGGCTCCGGTTGCGGGGCGAGCAGCCTCACCATGCCCTGCCCGAGCGCGCCGCCGACCAGCACGCCGGTTTCGGCGTTCCCGAACTCGTGGTGCCCGTGCCCCGGGTTCGGCGACTCCTTCGCGGGCCGCACGAACGCGCGCGTCGAAACGAACGTCACGTTACCCTTAAACTCCGGCCGCTCCGCCGCGGCGGCCTGCGCCTTCCGGAGGTCGCTCCAGGCGCCCGGCGCGTCCACCCACGGCCCGGTCAACTCGCCGATCACGACCGGCAGCTTCGGCGCCTTCAGTTCCGTGCGCACGTCCTTGATGAGGTTGACGAGGTTCTGCTCGTACTCGGGAACCGCCTTCTTCGCATCGACTCCGTCGTTCCAGCCTTGGTACCAGACGAAGCCCGCGAGCTCGTACCCCTGGCCGGCGTACTTGGGGAACTCGGTCTTCAAATTCCCCAGCGCCGTCCGCACGTCCGCGATCATCTTCGTGTAATACGGCCCCACCTCTCCGCCCGAACTCGGCGGCCGGAAGTCCTTGCACAGGCTCTTCCCGCCCCACGCGGTCTTGATCAGAAGCACTTGGTTCTCGAAGTGATCGCCCAGCACGTGCCCGAACTGTAGTTCCGGCCCGAAGTGGTGCTTGTCGCCGTACACACTGAACCCCATCCCGAGCGGCCCGGCCAAGAGTGGTCCCCTCTCGCGCTGGTACCGCACCCACACGTCGTCGCGCGTGCCCCAGTCGCCCCGGTCGTTCCGCAGGTGCCTCACCAGCTTCGCCCGGTCGGGGTCATCAAAGAGGGCCTTGAGCGTCCCCTTGCCGTCGTTGTAATCCTTGCCGCTGAGGTCCGTTACCGAGTGCCCCTCCATGTTCGACTGGCCGGCGAGCACCAACACCTTCACCGGTTTGGTCGCGTCCCCGGCCCTGATGGTCGGGGGGCAAGCAAAGAGGATCAGCAGACATGCGAGGCGGGTTGCACGCATGAGAACGGGACTCGTGAGGTGACTGGGGCGGGGTGCCGAACGTTTTACCGCGCCGCCGGGTCGGTACGCAATAATTCGTCTGACGGCTGTCTCCGGCACGTGCGGAACCCGTTTCGAGTGGTGGGTTCACTTCGACTCGCTGCTTTTAAACACACCAGGAGAGCGCGATGAAGCGTGCGTTGTTCGGGCTGGCCGCATTTGTGGCAGGGGTGGCGCTGATGACCTCGCCGGCGGTGTCCCAACCGCCAGACGGCAAGGGCGGCAAGGGGACGGGGAAAGAGGGTAAGGGCGGCGGCATGCGCGCCGGGTTCAAGCTGGGCACCATCCTTCCCCCGTTCATGGTCGAAGAGCTGAAGCTCACCGACGAACAGAAGACCCAACTGGCGGATCTGGAAAAGGACGTGAAAACGAAGCTCGACAAGCTCCTCACCGACGAGCAGAAGAAGGCGCTCGAGAACACCCGCCCGGGCGGCGGCTTCCCGGGCGGCCAAGGCGGCGACAAGGGGGGTAAAGGTGGGGGCAAGGGGGGCGACAAAGGCGGCAAGGGCGGTAAAGGTGATCTGTGAATTGGTAGGTTGCGCGCCGCCGGCGCACGGTGGTGAGTGAAGTAAGGCCCCGTTTGGATAAGGTTCCGTCTGGCCCGCGTTGCGCATGTGCGCACGCGGTGCGAAACGGCTCGAATGCGCCGGAGCCTGCCCCGACCTTCTCGTGCCGGGGCGGGCTTGGCGGCCCCGAAAAAGGGGCCAGTGATCTCCGCAGATCAAGCTTTTGCGTGGCACGAGTTCAGCTACAACTTCTGTTGGCCCGTACACATCCGCGCGTGAAGGACGATGACGGCCGCTGGCGGGCACAAACACCAACATTGGCCGTCGGGCTCGCCGATCACGCCAAGTCGCTTGCGTTCCCGGTCGTGCAACGTGATTGGGACACCACCCGAAGCTGAAACCGGTGTTTCATTCGATCTTCGTCTCCCGTACCACGTTGTTTCTCCAGCGTTTAGGTCGTGCGCCTGCCCTGAGATGCGCCGCGGTGTACAACATCTGAGGGAAATACGCCCGGCACGCCGAAGAGCGCCCGAAATGAGTGGCTCGCAGCTCGCAAACACAAATGTATCACGATACGCAGAGGTGCCGACCCCGGAAGAGGTCCGGGCGCGGTGCCCGATGACTGCCCGGGCCGCTGAGACGGTCGCCGCGGGGCGGACCGTCTTGGAGCGCATCCTCGACCGCGCGGACCACCGGCTCATGGTCGTCGTGGGGCCGTGCTCGATCCACGACCCGGTGGCCGGGCTCGACTACGCGCGCCGGCTTCGGCGCCTGGCCGATGAGGTTGCGGACACGCTTTATTTGGTCATGCGCGTCTACTTCGAAAAGCCGCGCACGTCGGTGGGGTGGAAGGGGTACATCAACGACCCGCGGATGGACGACTCGTTCCACATTGAGGAAGGATTGGAGAAGGCCCGGTCGTTCCTGATGCAGGTGGCCGAAACCGGGTTGCCCGCCGCTACCGAAGCGCTCGACCCGATCAGCCCGCAGTACCTCGGTGAGCTGGTCTCGTGGACCGCGATCGGCGCGCGCACCGCCGAGTCCCAGACGCACCGCGAGATGTCGTCCGGCCTGTCAACGCCGGTCGGGTTCAAGAACGGGACCGACGGCGGCGTGGAAGCGGCCATCAACGCGATGCTGTCCGCGTCGCAGCCCCACAGTTTTCTGGGCATCAACGAGCAGGGCCGGATTGTGGTGGTGCGCACCCGCGGTAACCGATACGGACACATCGTGCTCCGCGGAGGCGCCGCCCGGCCGAACTACGACACGGTCAGCGTCCGGATGACCGAGCAGGCACTGGCGAAGGCGAAACTGGCCGCCAACATCGTGGTGGACTGCTCCCACGGTAACTCCTACAAGCGGCCCGAACTGCAACCGCTCGTGATGAGCGACTGCGTCAACCAGATCCGGCTCGGCAACCGATCGATCGTTGGGTTGATGCTCGAAAGCCACATCGAGGGAGGGAACCAGCCGATCCCGAAAGACCTGTCCCAGCTCCGGTACGGGTGCTCGGTGACCGACGCCTGCATCGACTGGGCCACGACCGAGCGAACGATCCGGGCCGCGCGGGACGTGCTGAAGGACGTGCTCCCGCTACGAATGCGGGACGAACCGCGGGCCTGATCCCGGTTCCCTTGCTGCACCCGTTTGGGTTCTGTCTTGTGGCTCGGAACGAAATATCAGGGCCACAAGAAGCGGGTGCCACCCGCCAGATCGGGTGCGGACCTGAGCGACATTTCGAAACCCCAAGTTCCGAGCGGGCCGCGGCTGGCGCATTCACGCACCCCGGCCAGAATGTGAACCCGTCAGATCCGGGCCGGGCAGTCATCGTCGGTTACGCGACGAGCGGCGCGCCCGCTTGCGCAACATCTGAGGGTTCCGCGTGGCGGTCGTGCAGTGCCGAGGGCGTTGCACGCGCTGTTTGATTATATTAACATTGTTGTTAATTAAATATATCAAAATGTGCATTGATGATGCTGGCTGACCTGCTGGATCCGTCCGTTTTCGGTTCCGGTCACGATGCGGGTGGGCGGGGCCGAGGCTTGGCGCGTTACGCACCCGCCCCAAATCGGGCGCCGCACGCGAGCCCCGGCGCTAACCACTTGAAACACGCGTTAACGGGCCGAAACGCTACGAAAACAAGCACTTCCACCGCCGCCCGGCGCCCCGCCGGGCGCGCCTGAACCGCCCGGCACGGGGCGTTCGCACCGGCCAGCAAAAGTCACCACGGGGCGCACGGCGGCGCTCACCCCGGGCGCGCGGTTTTCGTGTAACGCACGATTATCAGTCCATTTCGTCACTCCGCACGGCGCGTGTTTCGAACGCGCCGTACACACCTGTTGAAAATGGTCCGGCCGGTGGGCGGACCGGTTCAACAGGGAACCGACATGGGCTTATCGCACCGCTCGACCGTCGCTCGCGCACGCCTCAGTATTGAGCACCTGGAAGACCGGCTCACGCCGACCGCCACGAGCCCGAACCTGGACCTGCCCCGGCTGGTGGCGACCGGCGCCGTCGCCGCGGACCGGGTCACGGTGGTGCTCGACCAGGGCACGAGCGCGGCCGCGCTCGCGCGGGCGCCGTTCGCCCGCGGGGTCGAATCACTCGGGTTCGGGATCTACAGCGTCACCCTCACCCCGGGCACTGATCTGGGCGGCGCGCTGGCCTACTACGGTGCGACCGCCGGCGTAACCGTGGCCGCGCCGGACGAGTTCGTCCGGGTGGACGGGGTGCCGAACGACCCGACGTACGGCTCCCTGTACGGAATGACGAAGATCGGCGCCCCGGCCGCGTGGGACGTGACCACGGGCAACCGTAACTTCGTGGTGGCGGTGATCGACAGCGGGGTGGACTACAACCACCCGGACCTGGCCGCGAACATCTGGACCAACGCGGGAGAGATCCCGGGCAACGGGATCGACGACGACGGCAACGGGTACGTGGACGACGTACACGGGTGGGACTTCGCGAACAACGACAACGACCCGATGGACGACAACAACCACGGGACCCACGTGGCCGGCACCATCGGCGCGGTTGGGAACAACGGGATCGGCGTCGCCGGCGTGAACTGGGCGGTGCAGATCATGCCGCTTAAGTTCCTCGGGGCCTCCGGGGGCGGGTACACGAGCAACGCGATCCGCGCGTTAGACTACGCGGTGCGCATGGGCGCGAAGGTGTCGAACAACAGTTGGGGCGGGGGCGCTTACAGCACCGCGATGGCTGCCGCGATCGGCCGGGCGCGGGACGCGGGGCACATCTTCGTCGCCGCCGCCGGGAACGAAGCCAAGAACATCGACACGAACCCCAGCTACCCGGCCAGTTACATCCAGAGCTACGACAACGTGGTTACGGTCGCGGCCACCGACAGCAGCGATCGGCTCGCCAATTTCTCCAACTACGGGGCCGGGTCGGTGACGCTCGCGGCACCGGGGGTCGGCATCTACAGCACCACGCCGAACAACACGTACAGCAGCTTCAGCGGGACCTCGATGGCGACCCCGCACGTCACCGGGGCCATCGCGCTGTACTGGAGCGCGAACCCGGGCCTGACGTATCAACAGGTCATCAGCCAGTTGAAGAGCGCCGTCGACCCGGTCGCCGGCCTGAGCGGGAAGGTCACGACAGCGGGCCGGCTGAACGTCGCCAAGATGTTCGGGCTCGCGGCGCCGGCCCCGGGGGGCACGACCCCGTCACCCCAACCGGCGGTTGCCCCGCCCGTGGTGGTCGGCGCCCCGGTCGGCACGGAACTGGTCCGCGTGCTCGGCGAAGGGGGCGTCACGAGGCTCGTCCTCGACCCACACCCGGGGTTCGTCGGGGGGATCGCGGCTGCCGCCGGGGACGTGACCGGTGACGGCGTTGCCGACGTGGTCACCGCCGCGACGTACGGCGGGCACGTCAAGGTGTTTGACGGCGTTTCGGGGGCCGAGATCCGCAGCTTTTACGCGTTCGCCGGGTACCAGGGGCCGATCAGCCTCGCGGTCGGGGATCTGAACGGGGACGGCATCGGTGACCTCATCGTCGCGGCCAACCTGAACGGGCACGTCAAGGTGTTCGACGGCAAGACGGGAGAGCTGACGTTCAGTGTGCTCGTGTACAACGGCTATTTCGGGTCAATCGCGGTGTCAGCGGCCGATTTGGACGGGGACGGGCGCAACGAACTCGTCACTGCCGCAGACGGCGGGGCGGGGGTCCACGTGAAGGCGTTCACCGCCGGAACAATGGTGTTGCGCGACTCGTTCCTGGCTACCGCGCCGGGAGCGGCGACCGGGTTCAGCGTTTCGGCCGGCGACATCGACGGGGACGGGATCGCGGAGTTGCTGGTGTCACAAGGGGCGCGGGTGCGGGTGCTGGACGCACGAACCAAGGCCGTGCGGGCCGACTTCTTCGCATTCGATCCGGGCACCACGGACCGGGTGACGGTGCAAGCCGGGCGGTACGACTCCGCAGCCCGCGCCGATGTGGTTGCCGTGCGCGAGGTCGGAGGGCGCGCCCTGGTGAACGTGTTCGGCGGAGCGAACTTCGCCGCGCTGGATTCGTTCTTCGCTGGCACACGGTGATGGCTTTGGTCGGTCGCGGCCGTCATGGGCAGTCCGGTATTTTGCTTCCGGGCAGTTTACGATAGCAGCCGTTTGGTCAATGATTTTCAATCGTTCGCTTGAGCAGCAGATAGTGCTCTGATGCACGTATCTGGTAGCATTTCCGCTTTCTTGACGAGCTGCGAACCTGGGGAGCAGCGCCGCGTATCACACTCTCGGGCGGTCGCGGTTCGTCAACAACAGCGACACCGCAGTGGGGGGCATGGATGAGTAAGAGATTCATGCCCAGCTATTTATGGCGGTGTCAGCCGCTCGCAGACCTTCCGAACCTTGTGGCCGACCAGGTCGGCGTCTTTGGTCCAGACGAACGGCTGGATGTTGTGCGTGGCCAAGTCGTCCTCCGTTGTTTTCTCCGGTGCCCCGACGGTTTTGAACGCCAGACGCCGGGTAACGAGTTGAAAAAGCTGTGCCAATCGCGCGAACAGTTTGAAGATCCGAAATGTTGCAATGAGATTCACTCGCGAGCGATGCTGCAAGTGAAATTGCCATCCGCGGTGCTCAACTAGCGCGGCTTTCTGTGGCTATGTTGACGCCTGCTTGCTTCGCGAGCGGTTTTTGCTGGCTTTTTCAGCAGCCGTTTAATGTTCGGTGCCACCTGCCGGGCTAGTGAGTTTAAAAAACAGTAGTGTTTATCCTTGAAATCACAGCGTATTTGGCTGTGATGGGCAATGCCTTCAACTTCTCCGGACAATTGGCACGGCGTCTGCTTCACTTTCTTTTGTCGAGCACCGATTGCTGTTCTGAGTGCGCTGTGGGGAGAGGCGGCGCAGTCAGAAGGGTAAATACAGCTCGCAGAAACTACCACCGGTGTCTTGGTCGATGGGAGAGGCGGCCAAGGCACCGGTGGTATCGTTAATCAAACCCAAAGTGATGGGCCGTTTGGAAAGTCAAAATCGGCTTTCGATGCAAGTCCGGAATTATCTCGGTGTGCTGTCGCAATGGTCGCCAGGGATTTAGTGGCCGTAACAGGTTGTCATGCAAGGGCTTGCGAATTGACTGTCTAAGCGGCCAAATCAAACTCGTAAAAGCCTGAAAACAAGAGAGGCGACCCGTTAAGGATCGCCTCTCTGTTTGCGTCGGGAGAGTGACGCAGCCTTTTTCTTCAGGCATCATGCCCCATTTCGATGTGTTATGCAAGTGCAAATTTCTTACTTCTTTCACTTTGTGACCGCGGCCGGTGATGCGGTCGTACGCTGCAATGCCTCTTTCTGCTTCTTCACGTCTTGTATTTAAACTTGTTCCGGCGTTTCGTGGTAACCATTCTTGATCGCTGGCAAGTGATCGGTGAGTTATCCGAGCCGGAAAAGGAGTCGTGCGTTGTCGAGAAACACTTGTTCGTGGTTGTCGGCCGGGACACAGGTTTTAACGAACTCGCGGTACGCGGTCATAGGAGCGAGCGGCCAGTCGGTGCCGTAGACGAACCGGTTGGGCCGTTCGGAATACTTGATCGCCTTACGGATGTTCTGAGCCAGTTCGTACGCTGCTTCGCGCCCTTCTTCTGAGGCAAGGTAGCTGTCGTCGCCGATCATCAGACCGGAGAGGTCCGCCCACACGTTAACGTTCTTATAGATCACTTCCGCGGCGTCCGTCATCCACGGGTTGCCGAGATGGCAGATGAGGAACCGACAGTCCGGGTGGTCGACGGCAACCTCGTCAACGCCGAGGGGGTGCGCGTAACGAAGCTTGGCCTGCGGCGAGTACGTGTCGCCGGTGTGGAACATGACGGGCACGCGGTAGCGAGCCGCAAGTTCGTAGTACCGCTGGTAGCTCGGGTGAGCCGGTTCGAAATGCAAGTAGCCGAGGTAGCCCTTCAGCGCGACCACCACACCGCTCGCGAGGACGGCTTCGACCCTGCGGAAGTGTTCCGGTGTGTCGCGCGTGGGGTCCATTACCCCGATGGGGCGGAGCCCGGGAACGAACGGGGCGACCTCGAGCGTGCCGTTGATGCCGAGCGGATCGCTATCGTCCTCGGTCCACGCCCCCATGGCGAACACGTCCGTAACGCCGGCGGTCTGCATCTCGCGCCGGAGCTGGGTCGCGATCACTTCGGGCGCCTCGCGGAGCAGCGGGGCAAGAGACCCGACGCCCGGTAGGTTCGGCGGAACCGCGTGGATGTGGACATCGATCATCGCCCGGCTCACGGGGGGCAGGTACGCGGCGCAACTCCGGTGTTAGTGTAGGGGTGCGAATAGTAGAAGCGCGAACACCGCCGGTGCTCGCGCGTCAGTGTGATGTGGTTCACGGGTTGCCGGTTGCAACCGGAGCGATCGGTCCGGCCCCGACGGCGGGGACCGCCCCGGCTGCGGCGCCGGCGACCTGCTGACGGAACTTGGTCATATCGTGCCGGCGGATCACAATCCCGTTGCCGTTCTGCCCCGGCCCCATCGTGTACACGCCGAGCTGCCCGGTTGTCGTTTCCGAAAGATACAGCGCGGACTGCCCCTGGGTGATGTAACCGGTGGTCATCATGAAGTGAACGTCCTGCTGAGCTTTGATGTTGAACTCGGCGGTGAGGTCGACTTCGGCCCAGCCGACGATTTTGCCTTGGGCACGGTCAATAACGGTCCCGAGCAACTTGCCCGCCTTATAATCGAGTAACCAGACGCCATCGGTTTGAACGCGCGGGTTCACCGAGACCGCCCCGGTGGCCATGATGTAGTCTTGGTAGCGGTCGTTGGATGCCGCCGCGGCTTGCCGCGGCGGGCCGAGGTAGTACGCGGTGCCAATGATCCCGGCCGCGAGGCCGAGGGCGACCAGTCCGACGGAACCGATCCGGTACATGGGTGATCTCCGGGGGGCGGCGGGAGCCGTTTGGGCGACGGGCATAGCGTACCGGCGCATTATGTCCAGCCGAAGTGAGCTTTGGAGCAGAGCTGGGCAAGGGTTCAACCTGAGCAACTTGGGGCGTCTGCCGAGCCACACGATTCAGTCACGGAAGTTTTGTGTTGAAAACAATGAGTTGCGACGTTTAACTGCCATTTTAATTCAACTCGAACCGGAATTCGTTCCCCCGGGTCCGACACATCCTGTGACTGCTGTGCGGGCGGAATCTGGACGACAAGGTCGCTCGCACCCTCACACACCCGACCGCGCCGTGACCACGCGTGGCACCCGAGCCGACGGCCGCTTCCCTCGGGCCGAGGGTTCGATCGCGGTGTAGATCGATTCCGGTAAGGAATGCACGCATACCACCGGTGGGGTGAAGTAAGGGTGGCGGTGTTCGTTCGGCGCCCGGTTGGTGATCCGTGGGGAGGGGGCCGCGACCTGGGCCAACAGAAACTTCCGGGGCTGATAGTGCGGACAGTAGGAACGGAGCCGCATCCAGGTCACGTCGGTGAGTACCTGCGTGGTGTTCGGCGCCGCTGTCGCGGTGCCGGCCGGACCGGTCAGCACCGTGTAACGAAAGTAGGGCAACTGCCGGAAGTGATCAGTCGTCGATTTCGATCGGCACGGGCACGCGGTTCTGAATGTCGAGTTCCGGCGGGCGACATGCCAGCTTCACTTTGAAGGTTTTTCGAGCAGCGCCGCGCTGCACCTCGATCTCAACCACGGCCCCCGGACGGAACGAGGTAATGTGAGCGATGACCTGATCGAACGTTTCGGGCTGAAGTGTGCCGACCCGTATGAGTATATCGCCGCGTCGCAACCCGGCGGCCTCAGCAGGTAGCCCGGGTTCAACGCGCTCGACCGCGAGCGTTCCGTTGGCTACGGTAATGCCCATGTACCCACGTGCCATCGGGTCCGGCCTGAGAGCAGGGGGGACCGGTGCCAGGGTGTAAAAAGTCACCGCCCCGAAAAGAAACGTGAGCGCGGTCATGATAGCTTCCTCGCGCGTGCGCACCGCCGCCGGGAGGTGATCGGCGACATTCCACTCATGCCCGAAGTGCAGCGCGAATGCAAGCGGGAAGTTCGCCAGTTGGCCGGATCCCGCCTCTACTCAGCTAGGGCTGCATAAGGGCTCAATCTGAGCGACTTGGGGTATCGGTCGAGCCACACAATTCAGTCAAGAAAGGTTTGGAAGGCAAAGGGTTACGACGTTTCACTTCCGTCGCCGTTCGACCGAACACGGAGCACAGTATTGCCCTGCATTCGACTCGGATTGTCATCAATCGCAGGGCAGTAGTTCCACCACGGGCCACAAAAAACACAACGTGAACGGGAAACAAAAGGCGTAAAAGACGTTTCAGGTCTGCTTCTGTGCCCTCGTCTCCCGTTCACGTCGTGCCCGAGCCGTTTAGCAGCTTACGACACCGCAGCGACTAACCCGCTCACCCCATCAGATTCTGCGACAAACCCCGCGCCGACGAAAAGAGCCAGCGCTTCACGCTTCGGGGTCCGCTCCGTGCCAACCACCACCACTTTCAGGTTCGGGAGGGTGCGCCGGAGCTTGGCGCACGCGAGGTATCCGCTCTCGTCGCCGGCAACTTCCGGCACGAGTACCGCGTGCGGAGCGGTCGCCGCCGCGGCGGCGTGAATGTCACGGCCGGTGGTGAGGGTGTGAACCTCCCACCCGAGTGAGCTGAGCTGTTCGGTCAACTTTGCGGCCTGCGCGAACCGACCGGCCAGAACCACCCGCTTCGTGTGGCGTTTCATGGTCCGAGTGGTCAGGGCGTTGCGCGTGCTGCTGGTGATAGTCATAGTCCTCATTTTTTCCTTTTCCTGCCGACCTCCAACCAGACACGGCAATTTCCAAATAGTTCGCGTCTGGTGGACCCGACTTGCGCCGCAATCCGGAAAATAGACGTTTCTTCCGGCAGAGCCGGTCCGGTTGCGCCATCAAGTGCGAAATCGGCGTAGGTTCTGGGTTCTTTCTTGCCACTGTCGAAAGTCGAAGCTAGAACCGAACTTCCGGCGTGCGAACCCTCTGCTCGCTCTGTCGATTGCCTTAGCTTAGAACGGAGCTAGGCGAGAGCGAGGAAGAGGAGCATAGTAGACCCGGCGAGCGCCGTCGAGGTCGGGTGGTTTGAGTGTCCCTCGCTATAATTACAGCCACCGCGGAACCGTTACTCCCCCTAACGTTTTGAGAGGCCAGAACTCATGGCGAAGGCCCGCATCTCGATCGGCACCTGGGCGTACCTCTTCAACCAAGAGCAGCCGACGAACGACTTCCACGTGATCCTGCACAAACTGCAAGACCTCGGGTACGACGGGGTGGAACTGGGCAGCTTCGGCCCGCACCCGAGCCCGGTTTCGCACCCGACGAAGGCCAGCCGCCAGAAGCTGCGTAAGGAGATCGCGGACCACGGGTTGGCGCTGTCGGGAATCGCGGTGGACTTGTGGGCCTTCAAGAAACCGGGCACCTCAATCGTAGACGAAAACCCGAGCCCGTATCTGACCGCGTTCCTCGGGTGGTGTGCGTTCGCCGCCGACCTTGACGTGAAAACGATCCGCGTCGACACGGTCGTCGACTGGGACTACTTCGAGAAGGATGGCAAGGAACTCGGTGCCGCAAAGGGCCTGGACCGCATCGTGAGCGTGTGGGATAAGGCAAGCAAGATCGCGGCCGACCACGGGATGAACATTTGCTGGGAGTTCGAGCCCGGGTTCGCGTTCAACAAGCCGTCCGAGATCGTGCAACTGGTCGAACAAGTGCGGGCGAAGGGGAACAACAACTTCGGCGTGCTGTACGACACCTGTCACGCGCACATGTGCGCGGGGATCGGCGCGAACCAACCCGGCACCAAGGAGACGCTGCCCGGCGGCGCCCTGGAACTGCTCGAAAAGCTGAAGGGCAAGATCACCCACGTCCACGTGATCGACAGCGACGGCAGCCTGAACGAGCACAACACCAGCACGCACAACCCGTTCGGCACCGGCAACCTGGACTTCGACAAGTTGGCCCCGGCTCTCCGCAACAGCGGCGTGCCGAACGACTGGTGGTGCGTGGACCTGTGCTTCTGGCCGAACGCGTGGCAGGTGACCGCGGACAGCAAGAAGTACCTGGACAAGCTTCGCGAGAAGTACGCCGCGGTGTGATACAATCGGACCGGCGAGCGGGGAGGCGTTGGCCTCCCCGCTTCTTTCTCTACTGCGAGCCGACGGATGACGGCGACTCAACCGGCACTGAAGACGTTCGCGGACCTGCACGCCAAGCTCGGAGGCGTACCGCTGGACCGCATCCGACTGCACCCCGCGCTCGGGACCGCGACCGAAGTCGACCTCGAACGCGCCGGCAAGCCGACGTGCGAACTCATCGACGGCGTCCTCGTGGAGAAGGCAATAGGGACTTTCGAGTCGTTCCTGGGAATCCACATCGCACGGCTGATTGGGAACCATGTCGAGGCCAACGACCTGGGTGTCGTGACCGGCGAAGCCGGGCTCATTCGGCTCGGGCCGGATCACGTTCGCGCGCCGGACGTGACGTTCATCCCGTGGTCCGAGTTCCCGAACGACGAGATGCCGCAGGACGAAGCGTTCTGGTCCGTCGCACCGGGGCTGATCGTCGAAGTGCTGAGCCCCGGGAACACGACAGCCGAGATCGATCGGAAGTTGGCGGAGTTCTTCAAGGTCGGGTGCAAACTCGCATGGATAATCGATCCGCGGGCGAAGGCTGCGAAGGCCTACACGTCGGCGAAGAAGTTTAAGGAGTTGGACGAAACCGGTACGCTTGACGGTGGTAAGGTGCTGCCGGGTTTCACGTTGTCGCTCGCGGACCTGTTCGCGTCTACTCAGCGCGGAAAGAAGAAGCCACGGTAAGGGTTTATGGGTGCCGAGGAGCAGTTTGCCGAGCAAGTGGTCGCATTCCGAGAATGCGTCGAGTGCGCCGACACGGGTGAGCCCGCGGTTCGGACCGCTTTATCTCACCTTCTGGGCCTCTTTCAAATTGCGCTTAGTTTGCCGAAGGTTGATCCGAACACACGCGACGTACCCGCCGTGCCCGACAGCGAGTGGAGGCGTGTATTTCGAGCGTGCGAACGCTTACCCGTCAAGCATTATGGAATGGTGTTTGACTCCCTTGTCGTTCCGCCTGAAGAGGCCGTGATCGGTTGCGTTGCGGACGACTTGGCGGACATTTATCGTGACCTCATCGCGGGCCTTCAGACGCATGTGAGCGGCAACCGCGAACTGGCTACTTGGCACTGGCGATTCACGTTTTGGTCCCACTGGGGGCGGCACGCGGTTGGAGCGATGGGCGCTCTCCGCGGTTGGTTGGAACAGCGGGGGACTTGGTGACGCCGCACAACCGGACCACGTTTGGCCGCTCTTCGCTTCATTTCGCCCCGGCGGTTATTGCCGAATTGTCGCCCCGTCCGCATACTCGCCCTGAACTTCCTTTCTTAACAACACGCTGTTAGGCGCTCATGCACCGGGCGTATCATCGCTGGTGGAGCCCGTCGCTCCACCGGGACATGGAGCTTCTCGAGTTCGGACACGGGGGGGCGCGGGTGGTCGCATTCCCGACGTCCGGCGGGCGGTTCTTCGAGTGGGAGAACCGCGGGCTGGTCCGCGCGCTCGGGCACGCGCTCGAAAACGGCTGGCTGCACCTCACCTGTGTGGACGCGGTGGACCGCGAGAGCTGGTATGCCTACCACACGCACCCGGGGGCGCGGGTGTGGCGCCACGAGCAGTACACACAGTACGTGATGAACGAAGTGCTGCCGTGGGTGCAGTGGCGCAACCCGAACCCGTACACCATCTTCACCGGCGCGAGCTTCGGTGCCTTCCACGCGCTTTCGATGGGGCTGCGCTACCCCGACCGGGTGAACCGTATCCTGAGCATGAGCGGCTTGGCCGACATCAAGATGTTCCTGTCGGGCTACCACGACCAGACCGTGTACCGTCAGAACCCGGTCGATTTCATTCCCAACGAGCACGACGGTTGGCGCCTGGACCGGCTGCGCTCTCAGAACATCATTCTGGCGGTAGGGAACGGCGACCGGTTAGTACACCAGAACCGCGAGCTGTCGGGTAAACTGTGGGGTAAAGGGATCGGTAACGCGCTCCGCGAGTGGGACGGGTTCGCGCACGACTGGCCCGTTTGGTCCGACATGATCCAGAAGTACATCGGCGGCAATGATTGAGATCGTTCACCGCAGCGGGCACGCGCGGGCGCAGAGAATTTCAAGAAGAGCATCAAACGCGTTCTTGGCTCTTCTCTGTGCCCGCGCGTAGCCGCTGTGAATCCTGCTTTTGAGCCAATTATGAAACGTGTAGGCGTCATTGTCGGGCGCGAGTGGTCGTTCCCGCCGCGGTTCATCGACGAGGTGAACGGGCGCAACGCGGGCGTCGTCGCCGAGTTCGTGAAACTCGGCGGCACCCGTATGGACGAGAAGATCCCCTACGACGTCCTCGTGGACCGCATCTCGCACGAGGTGCCGTACTACCGCAGCTACCTCAAGCACGCGGTGTTGGAGGGCGTCACGGTCATCAACAACCCGTTCATGTGGACCGCGGACGACAAGTTCTTCGGCGCCTCGCTGTGCGCCAAACTCGGCCTCGCGCACCCCAAGACGCTGGTGCTGCCGAACAAGGATTACGTACCGGGCATCGTGAAGACCGAGAGCCTGCGGAACCTGGAGTACCCGCTCAACTGGCAGGCGGTTGTAGACCACGTCGGGCTCCCGTGCATCCTCAAGGACGCGCACGGCGGCGGGTGGCGCGGGGTGTACGTGTGCCACAGCGTCGAGGAACTGATCCGGTACTACGACGGCTCCGGGCTGCTCACGATGATCGCCCAGGAGTTAATCCAGTGGGACCAGTACGTGCGGTGCATGTGCCTGGGCCGTGACCGCGTGCTGCCGATGCCCTACGACACGCACAACCGCCGCTACATCGCCGAGCCCAACTACCTCTCACCCGAGCTGAACGCGCGGGTGATCCGCGATTCGCTCAAACTGGTGGATGCGCTCGGGTACGACATGAACACGGCGGAGTGGGCCATCAAGGACGGCGTGCCGTACGCGATCGACTTCATGAACCCGGCTCCGGACATGGACGTGAACTCGCTCACCCCCGAATACTTCGAGTGGGTGGTGAAGCACATGGCCGACCTCGTCATCGACCGCGCGCTGAACCCGCGGCCGCAACTCGCCGAACTCAAGTGGAGCAAACTGTTCTGACCGGACCTGGGTGGGCTCGAACGCGCAACGCGCGAAGGCCCAGGAAGAGCGCGCCGCCGGCGCCCGGTTCCTCTCGTGCCGGACCTCTTGCTCTTTCTTTTTTGTGCTTAGTGTGCTTTTTTGCGGCCGTTCTGATTCTTCCCCCGGGGCGTGCCATGCCTGCCGACGCGATTACTTCCTACCACGACTTGCTCGCGTCCGGCGGCACACTCGCGGCCGACTCACAGGGGGCGCTGGAACGGGCGCAACAGTTGCGGGGGCTCCAGTTCGGCACCCGTCCCGTTTGCACGGTGTTGCGCCCGCGGTTCCTCACCCCGGAGCAATACCGGCTGCTTCACGACACCGTCGGCACCCTGCTCCCTGCGTTTCAGACCGTGTACGATCGCGCCCTGGTCGACCCGGCGTTCCGCGGGCAGTTCCGGTTGCTCGACTGGGAGGAGCAACTCCTTTCCGTGGAGCCCGGGTTCACCTGCCCGAGCCCGACGAGCCGTTTCGACACGTTCTTCGCGTCCGACGACGAACTCCTGTTCACCGAGCTGAACTCCGAAACCCCGGCCGGGGCGGGCTACTCGGACGCACTGAGCGAGGTTTTTTACGGATTGCCGGTGTTTCAAGAGTTCCAGCGCCGCTTCCGGGTGTTTCCGATTCCGGCGCGGCCCGGGGTGCTGCACGCGCTCACCGACTCGTTCCGGCAGTGGCAGGGGCACACGTCCGACCCCCCGCGGATCGCGATCCTCGACTGGCGCGAGGTGCCGACGTTCAGCGAGTTCGTGATCTTCTACGACTACTTCAAGGCGATGGGGTTCGAGGCGCGTATCGTGGACCCGCGCGAGGTGGAGTACCGCGACGGCAAACTGATGGCCGGCGACTACCACATCACGCTCATCTACAAGCGGGTGCTGATCGGCGAGCTGATCGAGCGCGGCGGGCTCGATCACCCTGTCGTGCGGGCCGTGCGCGACCGGGCCGTGTGCATGGTGAACTCGTTCCGGTGCAAGATCCTGTTCAAGAAGGCGTCGCTCGCAGTGTTGTCCGACGAGCGTAACCGGGGCCTGCTCACGCCCGCGCAGCAGCAGGCCGTTACGAAACACATCCCCTGGACGCGGGTGATGGAGGCCCGCACCACCACCGGGCCGGACGGCGCGGCCATCGACCTGGTCCCCTGGGCCAGCACGAACAAGGACCAACTGGTACTGAAGCCGAACGACGATTACGGCGGGAAGGGGATCGTCCTCGGCTGGCTGGCCGACCAGCGCGCCTGGGACGAGGCGGTGCAGACGGCCCTGACCCACCCGTATGTGGTTCAGCAGAAGGTGACGATCCCGCACGAGGCGTTTCCGAGCTTCGAGAACGGGGCGCTGCACGTCCTCGACCGGATGCTGGACACGAACCCATACGTGGCGTTCGGCACGCACATGCACGGGTGCCTGACCCGCATCTCCACCGAGGCGCTCGTGAACGTGACCGCCGGCGGCGGCTCCACCGTGCCGACGTTCCTGGTCGAACCGCGGTGACCGGGGCGCGGCTCCACCGCCGGGCACCGGTTCGGCCTCAACGTCCGCTGGCGGTGGCGGCCTCCACGAGCGTTCCGTCGGCGAGGTCGTCGCCGGGACGCACCACCAGCCGCTCGCCGCCGGTGAGCCCCTCCGTGATCTCGACGGTTTGACCGTAATCGCGCCCTAATTTCACCGCCCGGTACGTCACGCGCCCGGCGGTGTCGACCAGCGCGACCTTCGCCCCCTCGGCGCGGGTCACCACCGCGGCCCCGGGGACGCGAACGACGTTGCCCGGGTTCTCGAGTTGGAACCGCACCTGAAGGTACATCCCGGGCAGCAGTGCGCGGTCCCGGTTCGGCACGGCCACTTCGACCCGCAGCGTGCGGGTCAGCACGTTGACCGACTGCGTGGTGCGGGCCACCGCGCCGGCGAACTCGTGCCCGGGCACCTCGCGCCGCGAAACCGGCGCCGGCTGTCCGGCGCGCACCGCCGTGGCGAACGTTTGCGGCACGTCGGCGAACACCCGCAGCGTGTCTATCTGCGCTAGGTGGAACATCTCCCGCCCGGCCGAGCTGTCGGCGACGACGAGCGCCCCGGGGTCGTAGTTGCGGGCGGTGATGACGCCGCCGAACGGCGCCGTCACCTTCTGGAACCGTTGCAGGTCCTCCAGCCTCTTGACGTTGGCCTCGCTCGCCTTGACCGTCGCGTCGGAGAGCTCAACCGTCGCGGTCGACACCTTGAAGCTCGCTTCCGCCTCGTCGCGCTCCTGCTTGGAGCCGGCGCCGCCGCTGTACGTTTGCCGGACCCGGTCGAGGTTCAGCCGGCTCAGCTCGACGCTCGCCTTATTCCGGTCCCGGGTCGCGAGCGATTCGCCCAGCGCCGCCCGCGCCTGAAGCAGTTGCGCGTCTACTTCCGGCGTCTCGATCTCGGCCAGCAACTGGCCCTCCTTCACTTCGTCGCCGATGTCCACGTACCACTTCCGCAGGTAGCCGCTGGTGCGGGCGTACACCGCGGTCTCGCGGAGCGGGTACGCGGTCCCCGGGAGCACCTGCTCGACCTTCGGCGGCGCGCGTTCGGCGGTCACGACCAGCACCCGGGGGCGGTCTGCGCGCACGGCCTCCGCCGCCTCGCTGCGGTCGGTCTGTTGCCGGTGCCGGGCCCGAACGCCGGCGACGCCCAGCGCCCCGAGAGCGGCGAGCGCGAGAACGGCCAGCACGAGCAACCGGAGGAACGACGGCCGCGCCGGCGGGGCTTCGACGTGGTCCGGGTCGGCGTGCCCGTGTGCGGCGTTCGAGTGCGGTGCGGAGGTGCTCACGGCCGGCTCCCTTCGAGGTCCTGATCGTTTCAAGTTCCGGTTCCAGTACCCCGGGCGAAGCCGCGCGGGGTACTCGGATGACTCAGTCCGCGTCGGCGGGTTCGGCCGGCGCCGGCTTGGGCCGGAGCAAGCTGTACATGACCGGCACGAAGAACAGGGTGTACGCGGTGGCCACGGTCAGGCCGCCGATAACGGCCCGGCCGAGCGGGGCGTTCTGCTCGCCGCCCTCGCCGTGCCCGAGCGACATCGGCAGCATCCCGGCGATCATCGCCATCGCGGTCATCAGCACGGGACGGAGCCGCGTCGAACCGGCCGCGAGTGCGGCCCTGCGGCCGTTCAGGCCGGTGGCCCGCTTCTCGTTGGCGAACGTCACCATGAGGATGCTGTTCGCGGTCGCGACGCCGACGGTCATGATCCCGCCCATGAGGGCCGGGACGCTCACCGTCGTCCCGGTGGCGAACAGCGCCCACAGGATGCCCGCCGCGGCGCCCGGCAGGGCCATCAGGATCACAAACGGGTCGGTCCACGACTGGAAGTTGACCACCATCAGCAGGTACACCAGCAGCACCGCGAACAGCAGCCCGAACGCCAGCCCCGCGAACGACTCGTCCATGCTCTCGATCTGCCCGCGGATCGCCAGCGTGCTGCCCTTCGGCAGTGTGCCGCGTGACTCTTCGACCACCGCCTTGATGTCGGCCGCGGCGCTGCCCAGGTCGCGGTCCTGCACGGTCGCACACACCTCGTAGACGGTTTGCACGTTGTAATGGCTGATGAGTCCGGACGACTCCGCACGCCGCACCGTCGCGAGGTTGGAGAGCAGTTGCGGCTCGGCCCCCTCGCCGGTGACGGGCGTGCTGAGCAGCGCGTCGATCGAATCGATACGGGCCTGCGGGGTCTGCACGGCGACCCGGTAGTTCACACCGTTCTTCGGGTTCACCCAGAAGTTGGGCGTGCCCTGGAACGACGAACTCAGCGACACCAGCAGCGATCGTGCGGCTTCCTGCTGGGTCACGTTCAGTCCGCTGGCCATCACGCGGTCCACGTCCACGCGGATTTCGGGCGCGTCGGCAATTTGCCGCAGCCGCACGTCCACCACGCCCGGGATCTTGCTCAGCTTCTCGCGCAACTGCTTCGCGACCGCGAGGTTCTCCTCGCGCCGGACCCCCACCACCTGCACGTTGATGGGCGCGGGCTTACCGAACGTGAGTACCTGACCGGTTACGTCGGCCGGCAGGAAGTCGAACGTGCATCCCGGGAAGCGCTTGGGCAGCTCCTGTCGCAGCCGGCGGATGTGCTCGGCCGTCGGGCGGTGGTCGTGCTTCAGCGACACTAAGATCTCGCCGTCGTACACGCTCACCAGCTCGTTGTTGATGTACGCGGTGTTCGTGTAGAACGGGGACACGCCCATGTTGTCGATGACCGTGTCGCGCTCCGCGTCGGGGATCTGCTCGCGGATCACGTCCTCGATCTGTCCGAAGATTCGCTCGGTCTCTTCCAGCCGCGTGCCCGCGGGCGCCCGGACGTGCAGCCGGATCTGGCCGGCGTCGACCGTGGGGAAAAAGTCGCGGCCGATGAACGGGACCAGCGCGAACGACCCGATTGCGAACCCGAGCATGAGTGCGACCGTGACGCCGCGGTTGCGCAGCGCCCAGTCGAGCAGCCCACGGTATGCTTGGCGCACGGACTCGAACGTGGTCTCGAACTTCGCGTGCAGCTTGCCGAACACGCCCGAAGGGGCGTCGTGCTGACCGCTGGCGTATTGTTGGGCCTCACGCCCCAGCAGGAACAGCATCAGCGTCGGCACCAGTGTGCGCGACAGGAAGTAGCTCGCGAGCATGGCGAAGATCACCGCCATCGCCAGCGGGATGAACAGGTAAGCCGCCGGGCCGGTGAGGAAGACCACTGGCACGAACACGATGCAGATCGCGAGCGTCGATACGAGCGCGGGAATCGCGATCTGCTGCGCCCCGTCGAGGATCGCGTGCCGGAGCGGTTTCCGCATCGCCATGTTGCGGTGAACGTTCTCGATCTCGACGGTCGCGTCGTCCACCAGAATGCCGACCGCCAGGGCCATTCCGCCCAGGGTCATCACGTTGAGCGTTTCCCCAAACGCCCAGAGGCAGAGGATCGAACACATCACTGACAGGGGGATGGAGATGATGATGATGAGCGTCGAGCGCCACGACCCGAGGAACACGAGGATGAGCAGCGCCGTCAGGCCCGCAGCGATGGCACCTTCGTGCAGCACCCCGTTCACCGACTCGCGGACGAACACCGACTGGTCGAACAGCACTTCGAGCTTCAGTTCCGGCGGCATTTGCGCCTGGATGCCCGGCAGCGCCTGTCGCACGCGGGACACGACTTCGATGGTGGACGCTCCCTCGCCCTTCATAATGGGGAGCAAAACCGCCCGCTTGCCGTCGCGGCGCACGACGTTGGTTTGCACCGCGTAGCCGTCCCGCACTTGGGCCACGTCCCGGAGGTAAACGGGCGTGCCGTTCACCGTTTTCACCGGCATCTGGTTGAACGCCTCGACCAGCTCCGGGCTGCTGTTCACCTTGATGTTAAAATCGGTTTCGCCGATTTTGGCGGTGCCGGCCGGAAGGATCAGGTTCTGCGCGTTGACCGCCGTGCTGACATCCGCGGCTGAGAGCCCCCGCGCGTAGAGCTGCTGCGGGTCCAGATCCACCATGATCTGGCGTGGCTTTCCGCCGTAGGGCTGGGGCACGCGCGCCCCCTGAACCGTGCCGAGCCGCTGAATGATGAAGTTGGCCGCGTAGTCGTACAATTCCGCTTCCGTCAGCGTGTCACTGGACACGGCGATCTGGGCTACTGGAACACTGGTGGCGCTGTACCGCACGATGTACGGCGGCGTGGTGCCTTGCGGCATGTTGCTCAGTACCGTCTGGCAGGTCGCGGTTACCTGAGCGGTGGCGGCTTCGATCTTGGCGTTCGGGCGGAAGTAGATGCGGATGACCCCCGTGCCCGTGTACGCCTGGCTCTCCATGTGCTCAATGTCGTTGACCGATGCGGTCAGCACCCGCTCGGTGATGAGGAGGATGCGCTTCTCGATGTCGTCCGCCGGCATCCCCGAATACAGATACACCACCGTGACAACGGGGATGTCGATGTCGGGGAAGTTGTCCTGCGGCATCTTGTAAATCGCGACGATCCCGACCACCAGGATCAGCAGCGAGACGACAACGAACGTGTACGTGCGGTCGAGGGCGAGTTTAACGATCCACATGGGGCGGCCCCTGAGATGTCGCGGCGTAACGCGGCATCGCGATTCGAACCGGCGGCAACCGGGAATACCCAAATAGGGGCGGAAGGCTGTCAGCAATTATCGATAATCGATAAACGAGATGCAATAGCTGGCATGCGTATTGTTTACAGTGAGGAATTGAAGCGGCACTCTCCCCGAGGCTCGCGCATGTCTGTGAAGAAGGGCAGCGTTCGGGATCACGTCCGACGCGCGCTGACCGAGCGAATTCTGGCGGGGCACTATCGGCCCGGTGAGCGGCTGATTGAGTTGCAACTCGCGCGCGAGTTCGGAACGAGCCAGGGATCGGTACGCGAAGCACTTCGGGAGTTAGAAGCGTCTCGCTTGGTCGAGACGAAGGCGCATCGCGGCACCTACGTCCGGGTGGTCGGCACGCCGGAAATCCGCGAGGCCTACTTCGTCCGCGGCGTGCTCGAACAGGCTGCCGCTTTAACGGCGGCCCCGGCACTCGCCGGCCGCGCGGAAACGTTGCGCCCCGGCGTCGTAGCAATCCTGCGGGCCGCCGACGCGAAAGATTACGCCGATCAGGCGGCCCAAGTGTACTCCCTGCACCGCACGATTGTGGCCGCGTCCGGCAACGCCACCCTGTTGCGTTTGTGGGAGGCCCTTGCGTTCGAAACGTGGGTCCGAATCCGCTTGGGGTGGGGCGAAATCAACCGTAAGCTCGCGGAAACGTCTTACGAACGCATCCTTGCGGTTCTCGACAGCGGCGACGGTGCTACCGCGGGAATTCTTCTCCGGGAGCATGCTTCTGCATTTTCTCCCCCACCTGAATCAGAGACGACGACCAAACCCGTCCCGCCTGCGTGAGCCAAATTGTGGGAAAGCGGAATGGAAACTGCTTATAGCTCAGATCCGAAGTTCAGGTTGCACTTTTGCCATAAGGCACTTGTTCGAAATGATTTGCAACGCATAGCGAGTATCGTTGCTTCTGCCTTGTGCCGAAGCCTTTGACCGCATCAGGCGATTTCACTAGCGTATAATTTGTCTTTGGACGATATTTTATTCGGCAGGAAGGTGCATCGCCGCGGTTGGGACGGTACGTAAAGTGGTCAAGTTTTGCCGTCTTGGGTAGACACGAGGCTGTTGACTGGGTAGCATTAATTTTCCACACTGCCGCGAAGGGTACCCTATGAAGCTCCGCGTGTTCCTGCTGACGGTCACGCTCGCCCTCTTTAGCGGGGCTAGCGCTCGAGCTGGTTACCAGTACCAGTTCGTTAGTGGTGGTCAGGTGATTAATAGCAGCATTCAGGTGAATCAGGGCAGCACGGTCGATGTTCAGGTCTACCTGATTCAGACAGGCGGTAGCGATGGGCTTTCGACCAGCGGCCTGAATGCGGCTGGCGTTCGTCTCAACTACAGCCCGAGTGGCGTCGCTCAAGTGACAGCGATTACTCCCAACTCGACTCCGATTGGCGCTTTCGACACCGCGACGACCACCATTTCAACCGGCAGCACCAAATACGCTCGGTTGAATTTGAGCAACGAACCGGGTGGCTCGGGGCCTGCTATCTCCCCCGACGGCCGCGTACTGCTCGGTACGTTTACGTTCTCAGGTATGTCTGTGGGAACGACAACCGTGTATGCCTCAGATGCGACCAGTGGTATTGATAACATCCTTGCCAATGGCCAGTTCCTCGACTCAATGATCAACTACTCGGCTTCGACCATCACCATTAACGTGGTGCCGGAACCGGGCACGATGGTTCTTTCTGGGTTACTTGCCGTCGGAATTGCCGGCGGAGCAGTGCGTCGGTTCCGCCGTCCGGCCACGACTGCTTGACCTTCAATTTGCCGTTATTTCAGCGGGGCCGGCATCGAAGCTTCGATGCCGGCCCCGCTGAAATATTAGTGTATTACGCGTTCTTTTAACTCAACAATTCAGCACCACAAGTTGTTCTCGACCGCGTGACTGGCTCGCGTCGGTCG
>NZ_JAXBLV010000023.1:0-11980 GCF_034097035.1 Gemmata algarum | reverse complement strand
TCAGGGAGGGGCTGGGGGTGGGTTGCCTTTGCTCCCCTCCCTTCAGGGAGGGGCCGGGGGTGGGTTGCCTTCCCCCCTGGTCACCCCCGGTCACCCTCTGGTCACCCCCGGGTGACCGCCGTAACTCCTTGCGGCGCAAGGCGTGGTCACCCGCGGTCACCCCGGTCACACCCTCTCTACCCCCCGTAACACTCCGCCGCCCCCCCTGGCGCGTGTGTAACGAGCGCCGGACCACGTTACACCGGCGACACGTTACACCGGCGAGCCGGTGTGCGATGGACAAAAACAGGAAACAGGGTGACCAGGGTGACCAGGGGTGACCACTCCTTGCGCCGCAAGGAGTTACGGCGGTCACACCCCCCGGCCAACCGGGTGACCGGGGGTGACCACAGGAGCGCGGAGGGCGGGGCGCGCGGCCCCGGTGTCATTGGTTGAGTAGCGGCCGTGTTGCGCGCGCCGCACCGGCGGAGGAGCAGTTGTATGACGGAACCGATCCCGGCGCTGCGGTTCGGGAACGTGACGTACCACTTCCCGTTCGCGCGGCTGATCCGCTCGCACACCGCGCAGGAGCGGGACGAGCTGGCGGCCAGCATCCGCGCGCACAAGCGGGTGCTGGTGCGGGTGGTGACCTACGACAGCCCCGCGTGGGGCGAGCGGTGCGTGATCGACGGCGCCGCCCGGCTGGAACTGGCCGCCGAGCTGGGGCTGGACGTGCCGGTGCAGCACCGCGGGCCGCTGGGCGACGAGGCGGCGCGGGCCGAGTGCCTGGCGCTGAACGTGGACCGGCGGCACCTGACGCCCGAAGAACGGCAGGCGGTGCGGGCCTCGCGGGTCGAGCGGGTCCGCGCCGCCCGGGACGACGGCCGCTCGCTGCGCGAAATCGCCCGGGCCGAGGGCGTCAGCCCGACCCAGGTGGCCCGCGACCTCGCCGACGCCGCGCACGCGGGTGTAACCCCCGTTACACCGGAGTCGCGTGTCGCGGGTGTAACGGGGGTTACACCGGAGTCGGGTGACGCGGGTGTAACTCCCGTTACACCGGAGTCGCGTGTCGCGGGTGTAACGGGGGTTACACCCGCGCCGGGCGGGGGCGGCGACGACCGATCGCTGAAGGCGCTGGAGCGGGGGCTGCGTGCCCTCGTGCGGGCGGACCGCGGGCGGGTGGCCGGGGCGCTGCCGGACCTGCTGCGCGGCCCGCACCGGGACCGGCTGGAGCGGATCGCCGCCCGGCACGGGGTGCCGCTGAGCGGGGACCGCTGGCCGCTGATGGACGCGCTGCTGGCGGTGGCGTCGGACCTGCTGGCCGAGATGGGAGTAAGGCAAAAGTGAAAAGGCAAAAGGCAACTCACCCCCGGCCCCTCGCCGTGCTCGCCGGCCCGGTCAGCGGAGCTTCCGTGGGCCGGCGGAAGGGAGGGGAGGAAAGGCAACCCACCCCCGGCCCCTCCCTGAAGGGAGGGGAGGAAGGCACGAGTGCACCGATTCCGCCTCGGGTCCGCGGTGGTTTTGCTCCCCTCCCTTCAGGGAGGGGCTGGGGGTGGGTTGCCTTTGCTCCCCTCCCTTCAGGGAGGGGCTGGGGGTGGGTTGCCTTTGCTCCCCTCCCTTCAGGGAGGGGGCCGGGGGGTAGGTTGCCTTTGCTCCCCTCCCTTCAGGGAGGGGCCGGGGGTGGGTCGCCCCGCACGCCCCCTCTCTCGCCCCGGGACCAACGCTCCCGGCGCCACCCCCTCCCTTCAGGGAGGGGGCTGGGGGGTAGGTTGCCTTTCCTCCCCCTCCCTTCAGGGAGGGGCTGGGGGTGGGTTGCCTTTGCTCCCCTCCCTTCAGGGAGGGGCTGGGGGTGGGTTGTCTTCGGTCTTGCTCCCCTTCCCTTCCGCCGGCCCACGGAAGCTCCGCTGACCGGGCCGGCGAGCACGCGGAAGGGGGCCGGGGGGTAGGTTGTCTTATTTTGCCTTTACCCTTTTACCTTTTGCCTTCTCATGAAGCTCACTCCCCGGCAGCAGCGGTTCGTGCAGGAGTACCTCGTGGACCGGAGCCCGTCGGGGGCGGCGGTGCGGGCCGGGTACAGCACGCACTCGGCGCGGAAGATCGGCGAGCAGAACCTGAAGAAGCCGCCGATCGCCGCGGCCATCGCCGCCGCCACCGGGTGCGCCAAGCCGCCCGAGCGGCCCGCCCTCACCCCGGACGCCGTGCTCCAGCGGCTGTGGCTCATCGCCACCGCCGACCCGAACGAGATCATCGAGCACCGCCGCACCTGCTGCCGGTACTGCCACGGGGACGGGCACCGGTACCACTGGACCCAGAGCGAGCTGGACGCCGCCCGCGCCGCCCACGCCGAGGGCAAGAAGGCCGACGAGCCGTTCGACCCGCTGGGCGGCCCCGGGTACGACCCGCGCCGCCCCCCGGCCCCCAAGTGCCCCGAGTGCTTCGGGGACGGGGTGGGGGCCGTGTACGTGAAGGACACGCGGCGGCTGTCCCCGGGCGCCCGGGCGCTGTGGGCCGGGGTGAAGCAGACCAAGGACGGGGTGGAAGCCCGGCTCAACGACCAGCAGGCCGCCCTGGTCACCGTGGCCCGGCACCTGGGCATGTTCACGGACGCCGGCGCGGCCAAAGACACGGACCTGCCCGACCTGTCGGGGATCACCGCCGATGAACTCGACCGACTGCTCGCTGCCCTGCGGCCCCTCTTCGCTCCGCCGCCTGTGGGGGGCGGCGGAACGGGCGGGCGCCCGTGACCTCACCCCGGGCGCGTGGAACGCCCGGTTCCTGCCGCACTACTTCGGCCGGTTCCCGCCCGCGGACTTCCACGCCCTGTTCGACCGCGAGCTGCACAACCTGCACCTCACCCGCGGGGTGAAGCGGTCGGACATTGCCCCCCGGGGCGGGGCCAAGAGTACGTGGAAGACCCTGGCGTACCCGCTCCGGTGCGCCGCCGAGGGGTGGGAGCCGTACACCCTGATCCTGTCCGACTCCAGCGACCAGGCCGACCTGCACCTGCGCCACATCCGCAAGGAACTGGAGGAGAACGAGGTGCTGGCCGCGGCGTACCCGGAGGCGACCGGGCCGGGGCCGGAGTGGAAGCAGTCGCGCATCCGGCTGCGGAACGGGTCGCTGGTGGAAGCTCTGGGGAGCGGCAAGAAAGTACGCGGCCGGCGAAACCGGAGCGAGCGCCCGAGCCTCATCATCTTCGACGACATCCAGAGCAACGAGGACGTGACCAGCCCGGTCATGCGCCGCCGCGCGTGGGAGTGGGCGACGCGCGAGGTGATCCCGGCGGGGAACGAGCGGACCAACTTCCTGGCGGTGGGCAGCGCGCTGCACCGGGAAGCGGTGGCGGTGCGGCTGGGGCAGCTCCCGGGGTGGTCCGGGCGGGTCCACCGGGCGGTGCATTCGTGGCCGGAACGGGCCGATTTGTGGGCAGATTTCGAGCGGATCGCCTCGAACATGGCGGACGACGGGCGGGAGGCGACGGCGCGGGCGTTCTACGCCGAGCACCGCGCGGAGATGGACCGGGGCGGGGTGGTGTACTGGCCGGACCGCTTCCCACTCGTTGACCTGATGCTGGTACGCGCGGCGGTGGGCGGCAGCGCCTTCGAGAGCGAGTACCAGGGCGTACCGGGCACCCTGGAGGGGGCGGAGTGGCCGCCCGAGTGCTTCGACCGGCCGGACCTGTGGTTCACGGACTGGCCGTCGGACCTGGTGCTGCGGCTGCAAAGCCTGGACCCGTCGAAGGGTGTGAGCGACAAGGCGGACTACCAGGCGCACGTGAAGCTGGGGCTGTCGCGGTTCGGGCTGCTGTACGTGGACGCGGAGCTGCGGCGGGAGCCGGGCTGGGTGGAGCGGGCGATCGACATCGCGGCGGAGTGGCGGCCGGTGGAACTGGTGGCGGAGGCGAACAACACGATGGGGCTGCTGCGGCCGGCGGCGGAGCGGGTGCTGCGGGAGCGTCGGGAGCAGGGGCGGGTGCTGTCGTTCGTGTACACGGAGAAGATCAACAGCGCGCCAAAGGCGATCCGCATCCGGGCGCTGAACGACTACCTGCGCCGCGGCCAGATCCGGGTGCGCGGCACCCCGGGCGGCCGGGTGCTGGTGGAGCAACTGCGCGACTGGCCCAACGGCGACCACGACGACGGCCCGGACGCGCTCGCCACCGCCGTGATCCGCTTGCAGGAGCTGGTGGCGTGAGTGGGGCGCGTCACCTCGGGAACGAACGCGCCCGCCCTGGAACCGCGCACACGCGCCGTGTACGTTTGCAGGAGCACTTGAAGACGCGAGCCGCCGGACCGACCCGGAACGACTGGAGCGGAACTGCCGTGACCGTGGAAGAAGCCGCCCTCCTTCGCGCCATCGCCGCCGTGCCGGGCGAGGTGACGGCGCGGCTCGCGTATGCGGACTGGCTCGACGAGCACGACCGCGGCATCGAAGCCGCCTGGGTGCGCCACGAGGGCACGGCCCCGCCCCGGGTGAACGTGCTCGCCGGCGGCGGTCACGGCGAAGGCGAAGGCAACGGCAGCGGCCATTGTTTTGGCAACGGCTACTGGCGCAGGCAGGGCAACGGCTACGTCAGCGGCTACGGTTCCGGTCACAACAACACTGGCAGCGGCGGTCGTGGCCGCGGCTACGGCTGCGGAGAAGGCTACAGCGACTTCAACAACGGCTCCGGCAGCGGTTGCAGCTATGGCTGCGGCGAGGGCAACGGTAGGGGCTACGGCAACTGCTTCGGTTACGGTGATAAACCCACAGGACCATTCAAGTCCCACATTACACACGAGGAGTTTCCCATGCCTTCACCCGGTGCGTACGTGATCGTGCGTTCGCGGGATCAGGGTTGCGTGTGCGGCGAGTACCGGGGTCACCACGGTCGGGAGGTGGTGCTGGGGAAGGCGCGTCAGATCTACTCGTGGGAGGGCGGTCGTCTGACGCTGTTCGACTTCGCGGTGGTGCCGGGTCCGTGCCGGGTGTCGCGCGAGGCTCCGGGTGAGGTGGTGATGCTGGAGGCGTGCGGGATCATCCCGACGACGGCCGAGGTCGAGGCGTTCCTGCGGGCGCACCCGGGCGAGTGACACCCATGACCGACCCCGACGAAGCCGCGCTCCTTCGCGCCATCGGTGCGCACCCGGGCGAGGTGACGGCGCGGCTCGCATACGCGGATTGGCTCGACGAGCACGGCCGCGGGATCGAAGCCGCCTGGGTGCGCGACGAGGGCTCCCCACCGCCCCGGGTGACCCGAGTCGGCGGCGGCGATGGTGACGGTGGCTGCGACGCCGACGGCACCGGCACCGGCGATGGCCACGGCAGCGGCAACGGTGATGGTGACGGCGACGGCTACGGTGACAGCAACGGCGACGGCTACGGCGATGGTACGAACTGCGGCGACGGCGGCGGCCGCGGTGACGGCCGCGGCTACGGCGCCGGCGGCGGGGGCTGTGAAATCGACGACTACAGCATTCGCGACGGCAACCACGGCTACGGCCGCGGCTACGGTTACTGCTACGGCAAAGGTACGAACTGCGGCGACGGCCACGGCAACGAGGCCAGCGCCGCCCGAGAGTTCCGCCCCCTGATTCCCCACGAGGAGTTTCCCATGCCGGCGCCGGGTGCGTATGTGATCGTGCGTTCGCGGGATCAGGGTTGCGTGTGCGGCGAGTACCGGGGTCACCACGGGCGGGAGGTGGTGCTGGGGAAGGCGCGTCAGATTTATTCGTGGGAGGGGGGCCGGCTGACGCTGTTCGACTTCGCGGTGGTGCCGGGGCCGTGTCGGCTGTCGCGCGAGGCGCCCGGCGAGGTGGTGATGCTGGAGGCGTGCGGGATCATCCCGACCACGCCCGAGGTGGAAGCGTTCCTGCGGGCGCACCCGGGGGAGTAGCACCATGACCGACCCCGACGAAGCCGCGCTGCTCCGCGCCATCGCCGCGCACCCGGGCGAGGTGACGGCCCGGCTCGCGTATGCGGACTGGCTCGACGAGCACGGCCGCGGGATCGAAGCCGCCTGGGTGCGCGACGAGGGCACGGCCCCGCCCCGGGTGACCCGAGTCGCCGGCCGCGGCAACGGCTACGGTGGGGGCGGGGGCGACGGCGACGGCTATGGCGACGGCTACGGTTCTGGCCACGGCGAGGGCGACGGCGAGTGCGATGGCTACGGCTACGGCAGTGGACACGGCGGCGGCCGGGGCGACGGTGGCGGCTACTGCCACGGCGACGGCTACAGCCGCGGTGACGCCGGCTTCGGGATCGGCGACGGCGCCGGCAGCGGCCGCGGCGACGGCCTCGGCGGCGGTGAACTGCTCAGCTACGGTGACGGCCGGGGGGATGGCCGGGGTGACGGCCGGGGCGATGGCGACGGCAACGACTATGGCCACGGCGGCTACGGAACCCCAAACAAGCCCCACATTACACACGAGGAGGTTCCGATGCCGTTGCCGGGTGCGTATGTGATCGTGCGTTCGCGGGATCAGGGTTGCGTGTGCGGTGAGTACCGGGGGCACCACGGGCGGGAGGTGGTGCTGGGTAAGGCGCGTCAGATCTTCTCGTGGGAGGGGGGCCGCCTGACGCTGTTCGACTTCGCCGTGATCCCCGGGCCGTGTCGGCTGTCGCGTGAGGCGCCCGGTGAGGTGGTGATGCTGGAGGCGTGCGGGATCATCCCGACCACGGCCGAGGTGGAAGCGTTCCTGCGCGCGCACCCGGGGGAGTGATACCCATGACCGACCCCGAAGAGGCCGCCCTCCTCCGCGCCATCGGTGCGCACCCGGGCGAGGTGACGGCCCGGCTCGCGTATGCGGACTGGCTCGACGAGCACGGCCGCGGGATCGAAGCCGCCTGGGTGCGCGACGAGGGCATGGCCCCGCCCCGGGTGACCGCGGTCGGCGATGGCAATGGTGACGGTAGCGGAGCCGGCTACGGCGGCGGCGGCCGCTACGGCCGCGGCCACGGCCACGGCCACGGCTACGGCGACCAAGTCCGCTACAACCGTCGCCGCGCCGACTGCGGCGGCGTCGCTCACGGCGACGGCACCGGCCGGGGCAACGGCCGCTGCCTCGGCGACGGCGGCTGTGATGGTAGCGGAACCGGCGACGGTGACGGCGACGGCCACTTCCGCGAGCCCCGCGCCGCGCCCAAGCTCCAACACCTGATCCCCCACGAGGAGGTTCCGATGCCGTTGCCGGGTGCGTATGTGATCGTGCGTTCGCGTGACCAGGGCTGCGTGTGCGGCGAGTACCGGGGTCACCACGGGCGGGAGGTGGTGCTGGGGAAGGCGCGTCAGATCTACTCGTGGGAGGGCGGTCGTCTGACGCTGTTCGACTTCGCGGTGGTGCCGGGGCCGTGCCGGGTGTCGCGCGAGGCGCCGGGGGAGGTGGTGATGCTGGAGGCGTGCGGGATCATCCCGACGACGCCCGAGGTGGAAGCGTTCCTGCGGGCGCACCCGGGGGAGTGACACCATGACCGACCCCGAAGAGGCCGCGCTGCTCCGCGCCATCATCGCCGCGCCCGCCGACGACACCCCGCGCCTCGTGTACGCCGACTGGCTCGACGAGCACGGCCGCGGGATCGAAGCCGCCTGGGTGCGCGACGAGGGCACGGCCCCGCCCCGGGTGACCGACCTTGCTGGCGAGGGTGAAGGCGCTGGTGCGGGTGACGGCGGCGGCGATGGTGACAACGACCGGGGTCACAACGACGACCTCAACAACGGCCACGGCGATGGCACCGGCAGCGGTGAAAGCCGCGGCGGTTTCGGCTACTGCGACATCGACGGCACCGGTAGCGGCTTGGAAGGCGGTTACGCCCGCGGCTACGGGAACGGCGGGGGCTACGGCCACGGCGGCTACGGAACCCCAAACAAGCCCCACATTACACACGAGGATTTTCCCATGCCGTTGCCGGGTGCGTATGTGATCGTGCGTTCGCGGGATCAGGGTTGCGTGTGCGGTGAGTACCGGGGTCACCACGGGCGGGAGGTGGTGCTGGGTAAGGCGCGTCAGATTTATTCGTGGGAGGGCGGTCGGCTGACGCTGTTCGACTTCGCGGTGGTGCCGGGTCCGTGCCGGCTGTCGCGGGAGGCGCCGGGGGAGGTGGTGATGCTGGAGGCGTGCGGGATCATCCCGACCACGCCCGAGGTGGAGGCGTTCCTCCGCGCACACCCGGGCGAGTGACCCCATGACCGACCCCGACGAAGCCGCGCTGCTGGCCGCCATCATCGCCGCGCCCGCCGACGACACCCCGCGCCTCGTGTACGCCGACTGGCTCCAGGAGCAGGCCGCCGACGCCACCTGCGGCGAGTGCGACGCCGGCCGCGTGTTCGGCCGCGACGTGCAGTCGCTCCGGCCCGCCGGGGCGTGGCACACCTGCCGCCGGTGCGGCGGGTCCGGCCGCCTCAGCGACGGCCGCGCGGGCCGGGCCGAGTTCATTCGCGTGCAGTGCGAACTCGCGGCGCTGAACGACCGGCACCGCCGCGGCGACGCGACCCCCGCGGACGCCGAGCGGCTGGAGGCGCTCCGGCGGCGCGAGGGGCAACTGACCATGACCGTCTACCCGCGCGAGATCTGGCCCACCTTCGACTGGCTCCGCGGGCTCGGCATCAACCCCGACGCCTGCACGCTCGATTCCCGCGGCGGCTGGATCGCGGCGGTCACCTGCGACGCCGCGGTCTGGATCGCCCACGGGGACGCGATCCGCGCCCGGCACCCGGTCACCGCCGTGCGGCTGACGACGGCGCCGGAGGTCGGGTGGGTCCCGCCGGCGCACGGGCGCGACGGCTACTTCGCGTTCGCCCGCGACCCGGCCGCCCGGCGCATCACCTGGGCCGAGTACCGGGCCGGGTGCGCGGCGCACGCCCCGCCCGGCGAACCGGACCCGAGCGCCTCCGAATACAACCCGGATGTCGGCGTCCTGCTGGCGTGCCGGTTCGGGGGCGGGGTCGCGTTCGAGGTCCCGCCGGGCTGACGCCTTCGGGGCGGACGCATGCCGGGCGCGGGGCACCGTGAGCGTGCGCAGTAGCAGCAGAATGCCGCGCTCGCGAAGACCGCCGGAAAAATGTTCTGCGGCGAAGACTGCGGTGCGAATGACTTTCAGCTACAATTTCAGGGCACTGCGGTTATCCCCAACACTCGGTGCGCCTCGCGATTCGTGAGGCAGGAGGAAACGCGTGGCTGGCGGAGGTGGCCGATGAAACAGATTACCGCCCGAACACCACTCCGAATTGTGTTTTACCGTGACAAGGCCGACCGCAGTGTCGTTGTTGCCCACTGCCTGGAGTTCGATCTGCTCGGCTTCGGTGACACCAAGCACGAAGCCATGAACATGTTGTGCGAGGCGATCGAACTTCAGGTCAGCAGCGCGATCAAGGAACAATCGCCGAACGTCCTTTTCACGCCCGCACCGAGCGAATACTACGTCATGTTTGCGAAGGGCAAGGACGTGGCGATCGGCGAGATGGCGATCGAATTCGAGGCGCCGGACTACAAGATCGAAGGCGTGAGCGCCCGCGAGTACGAGGACGAGGACGCCGAGTGCGCGACGGCCTGATGCGAGGAGTCGCCCGTGGATCGTCCGCTCTCATTGCGTCAGCTCAGACGAGCCCTGTTCGCTTTTGGGGTGTTTGAGGATACCGGCCGGGGCAAGGGCTCTCATACGATGTTCTATAAGTACATCGATGGTCACAAGGTGAGCTTCCCGGTCCCGACGAGCCACGACACTCTTCCCACCGCTTACGCGAGGGCGGCGCGCAGAAAGTTCAAGCTGACCGCCGAAGACGGAGTTACTGACCAGCAGTTCTACGACAACACCTGAGCCCTGCCGGTTAACCGAGCCTTACCGACCCCCAGCAGTACGCGCGCCCGCCGATCAGGGGGCGCCCAGCCTGGGGGCAACTCGTCTGCGCCGCGCCGGCCGCCGGGCGGACGCCCTGCTGGCGTGCCGGTTCGGGGGCGGGATCGCGTTCGAGGTTCCGTTGGGCTGACGCCTCCGCACCTCGTGCGGCTGTCACGTCGGTTGGCGGCAGTGGCCGTGTCGGGAGAATTCCGGGCAACATTCGTTAGCGCTCCCCGATAACTTCTGGTAGCGCAAGACGCCCCGACGGAGCCCGACCATGTTCCTTTCACAAGCCGCCATCGACGCGGTGCTGGCCGTTGACCTGAGCTACGAACTGCTGTCCCGCCGCCCGGGCGAGAGCTGGCTGTCCGAGGGCCGGTTCCCCACCCGCGACGAGGCCCTCCGGGCCATGCCCGAGAGCCCGGGCGACTCGCGCTGGGTGGTGCTGCCGTCCCGCTCGCGCGCCCCCGAGGGCGGGTCGCCGGCCGGTGAAACCAAGGCCGACTGACGCGCGCCGGTGGTGCCGCTCGCCGCGGCCGGAATCCGGTCCTTTCACGTTCATGCGGCGCGTCCTGGTTCGGAGTGTGGTCCGCTCACTCCGTGAGCGGTCGCTCCGCGCATATGACTGGCTCCGCGGGCGTGCCGGCCCGTTACCGCGCCACGCACCCCCGATGCCCCGGGCGACCGCGCACGGAGTGAGCGGACCACACTCACAACACCCGCCGCCTCTCCCCCGCGCCGGTGCCATCGGCCGGGCATGTACCCGGCGATCACCCTGACGGCCCTCGACGCCCCCGCCCCGCTCCCCGAGCCGGACGCGCACGCGCACCTCCGCACCGCGCTGGCCGCCAAGGTGCGGCGGCTCGAAGAAACCCTCCTGTCGCTCGACAACCTGCTGGCCCCGCAGGACTGGCTGGACGCCGGCGACGGGTTCCCCGGTCCCGGCGGCTGGCGGGTGAACCGCCCGGCCCAGCGGACCCAGGACCGCACCCGCGCGCCCCTCTCGTACCTGAACGAGGAGGAGTGGCGCCAGCACGTCGCCCTGGCCCGCGACCTGTGTACCCGCAACCACCTGGCGCTCGGGTTCCGCGACCACGTCTCCAACTTCATCGGCCCCGTTCAGATCAGCTTCGTCCCCCGCGCCCGCGGCGCCGCTCCGGCGCTGGTGGCGGCGTGTACCCGCGCGTGGGCCGAGTGGTGCGAGTTCGCCGAGTGGGGGCAGGGCGAAGAGGACCGGGAAGAGGAGTGCCGGCGGCGGCTCATCGTGGAGGGCGAGACGACGCTCCGGTTCTTCGTGGGCGACGAGGGGTCGGACGGGCTGCCGTACGCGCGCCACGTGGAGCCGGAACTGATCCGCACCCCGCCCGGGGGCAGCACCGTGGACCGGTGCGGGTGGGGCGTGGTGACGGCCGAGGGGGACGACGAGCGCGAGGAGGGGCTGTGGGTGTGCGACCCGGCGGACGTGTCGCGCGGGCGGGAGGTGCCGGCGTCCGAGTACGTGCGGGTGAAGGGGAACGTGGACCGCACCGTGAAGCGGGGCCTGTCGGACTTCCTGCCGGTGGGCGAGCAGTTGCGGAAGGTGCTCGGGCTGCTGGACAACATGGCCCACGTGGCCCGGGTGCAGGCGGCCATCGCGTGGTGGGAGCAGTACCCGTCGGCGACGGCCGAGCAGGTGGCGGCGCAGGTGCGGCTGGGGGCCGACTACCACCGGCCCAAGGGGTCCCCGGGTTCGGCCGGGGCGGGCACGGAGGTGACCGGGTACGAGGCCGGGACGGTGGTGCGGACGGAGGGCGGGCGGGAGGTGAAGCCGGGTCCGGTGTCGAGCGGGACGGCCGGGTTCGAGGCGGTGGAGCGGATGGTGCTGCGCGGGGTCGGGTTCCGGTGGGGGTGCCCGAGCTACTTCAGCGGCGACGGCGACGCCAGCTTCGCGAGCGTGCTGGTGACGGGGTCGCCGTTCGTGCGGCTGACGCAGGCGCGCCAGGAACGTGTGAAGGCGTTCGCGTGCCGTGTGGCGTCGCGAGTGGTGGAGTTTTGTGAGCGCTCGGGGCGTCTGCCGCGTGGGGTGTCGAAGTGGGTGCGTGCGGTGGGCACGTGCCGGCCGGTGGTGATCGCGGACGAGGAGAAGAAGGCGCGGACGTTTTTGGCGTTGTACCAGCAGAACTGCGCGGACCCGGTGGAGTTCGTGCGT